>JBEKNN010000046.1:0-39482 GCA_049522755.1 Bryobacteraceae bacterium
AGGCGTCGAAAAGTCCATGACGAAATTCAATCGTCGCGCCCAAGGCTTAACCAAAGAGGAAGAATGAGGATTTACGAAGAGCTGTTCATCATCAAACCGGATACGCCGGAAGAAGAGGCCGACCAATACGTCGAGCAGTTGCAGACGCAGTTGACCACGGCCGGCGCGACCATAGACAAGGTGGAAAAGTGGGGCAAACGCCGCCTCGCTTACCGCATCGATAAGTACCGCGAAGGGTTCTACGTGCTGCTGCAATTCACCGGCGACGCCAATCTGGTGAAGGAGCTCGAGCGCCGCCTGCGCGTGGCGGACATGGTGTTGAAATTCATTACCGTGCGCATCGATGAGACGCTCAAGCGCCTCGAGAAGCGCAAGAAGGTGCGCGATAAGCGCTCGGCCAAGCGCGCCAGCACCGCGCCCCCGGCCGGCGCCCCTGCGCAGCCATCGCTCGAAAAACAGATGACCGAAACGCCGGCTATGCCCGGCCTGCCGAAGGAGGCATAACCCATGGCGGAATCGAAAGGAAGACCGGGAAGCGCCGGGCAGCGGCCCACCGGCGGCGATAAGGCGGTGATCGGCGGACGGAAGCAGTATTTCCGCCGCAAGAAGGTGTGCCGTTTCTGCGTCGAGAAGATCGACGATATCAATTACAAGGACATCAAGCTGCTGCACGGCTTCGTCGCCGAGCGCGGCAAGATTGTTCCACGCCGCATTTCGGGCGTGTGCGCGCCGCACCAGCGGCGCCTGACGGATGCGATCAAGAAGGCGCGCAACATCGCGCTTTTGCCATTCGCGTCGTCGTTCTAGGAGCGGAGGAAACTGCCATGGAAGTCATACTCAGAGAAGACGTCGAGAAACTGGGCAGCCGCGGCGAAGTTGTCAAAGTCGCAGCGGGATACGCCCGCAATTTCCTGCTGCCCAAGAAGCTGGCTGTCGCAGCCACCGGGTCGAACAAGAAGATTGTCGAGCAGGAGCGCCAGGCGCACCTGCGCAAAGAAGCCAAGGTGAAGGGCGAGTCCGAAGATCTGGCGAAGCTGCTCAACGGCGTAAGCGTGACCATCGTGCAAAAAGCCGGCGAGAACGATCAGTTGTTCGGGTCGGTAACTTCGAAAGACGTGGCCGATGCATTGGCCGCGAAGAACTTCACTATCGATAGGCGCAAGGTGCAATTGGAGGAACCTATCAAGCAGTTAGGCGAGTTCAAGGTGCCAGTGCGGCTGCATAAGGATGTAACTGCGGAAGTCACTGTGCTTGTAGTCAAGGAGTAAGCGCCTGGATAGCGGGCGCGGGTAGCTCTGGCATCAGTTACCCGCGCCCCGCTTGAATCGATAGGACATCAAGCGGATACAATATCGGGATGCGACTATCACTTGCGTTCCTGCTTACCCTGCCTTCCTGGGGGCAAATGCCTATGCCGGTTACCCAGCCGGTCCCCCCGCCCATTCCCCCGCAGTTAACCGCGGCGGCCCAACTGATCAACGATTACGGCAACACGCACCGCTACGCGGCGGAGAACGAAAAGACCGCGCCGCCGGCGCCCGGCGAGCAGCGCGTAGTCTTCATGGGCGATTCCATCACCGACAACTGGCGCCCGCGCATCGCGCCGTTTTTCCCGGGCAAGCCCTACGTGAACCGCGGCATCAGCGGACAGGTGACGGCGCAGATGTTACTGCGCTTCTACCCGGATGTCGTCGCGCTAAAGCCCGCGGCCGTACTGATTTTGGCTGGTACGAACGATATCGGAGGCAATATTGGACCGGTGCCGCTCGAGACGACGGAGAATTATCTGGCGTCGATGGCCGAGATGGCGCGCGGCAACAATATCAAGGTGATCCTCGCTGCGCTGACCCCGGTTTGCGACTACCACGAACGGACGCCCCAGACGGCGCGGCGGCCGCCGGAGAAAATTCTGGCGTTGAACCGGTGGATCAAGGATTATTGCGCGAAGAACGGCTTCGTCTATCTGGATTATTTTTCGGCGACGGTGGACGACAAAGGCATGTTCAAGGCGGAGATCACGGACGATGGGCTGCATCCCACGGCGGCGGGTTACGCGATCATGGCTCCGTTGGCGGAAAAGGCGATTGCGGAAGCGTTGGGGAAACGGTAGGGCAGAAAAACGTAGAGGCCGGACAATCCCGGCCTCTCAGAAGTGCTTCAGGGGTAGTTGAGATTCTTTGGGGGAAATTACTCGCCCAGTTCAAGCTGCGTGCTGGAACCGCCGAGCTCGATGACCGTGATCTGCTCCGATCCGTTGTTGCTGGTGGTGTCCACGGCTGTCTGACTGAATTTCTTGCCCGCGTCTTCCGATTTCGCGGCAGTGGTGAAGCTCTTGCCGGTTTCCACATTGGTGAAGACGGCGTTGCTGCCCTGAACCTTCAGGGAGTACTCGCCCGCGGCCAGTTGGACGCTGCCAGCCTTCGCCGGCGCAGAAAGGATGATGTCGTAGGACTTAGCGCTCGCGATGCCAGCCAGGGCCAGGGTTCCGATGAGAAGCAGCGATTTTGTAGTCATGATTAAGTTTCTCCTTGTTGCGAACCGGAGTCGCTTTCGCTTATGTTGGCTCGCAATAGTATAGGTGCGCGAGGCCTGCGTTTGGTGACTACCGTCCAGGGGGTATATCCGGCCCCGGAGGTTGGGTAGGGGCCTGGCGCCCGGCGTCCACGGGTTAGACTGAGCCTATGCGCCTCTCCGCTTTGCTTCTTTTGGTGGTCACCGGTCTTGGCGCGCAGCCGAAACCGGGCCTGCGCTTCGAAGTCTCCTGGGCAAGGCCGCTCGACGGCCACGTGGTTGTGATCCTTTCCACAAACAACTCCCAGGAACCCCGCTTTGCGGTCAGTGAAGGGCTGAACACGCAGCAGATCTTTGGAGCCGACGTGGACGGCGTGCGCGCCGCCGTCATCGATGGCGCAACGCCCGGTTACCCGCGCGAGAACCTCGGCCAGGTACCTGCCGGCGACTACTACGTGCAGGCCGTGCTTAACATCTACGAGACCTTTCACCGCTTCGACGGCCGCACCGTCAAGCTGCCCATGGACCAGGGCGAAGGCCAGCACTGGAACCGCAAGCCCGGCAACCTGTATAGCGAGCCGGCCAAGGTGCATGTGGACCCCGCCTCCAGCGCGCCGGTGCGCATCGAGCTGACGAAGACCATTGCCGCCATCGCGCCTCCTAAAGATACGAAATTCATCAAGCATGTACGCATCGAAAGCAAGCTGTTGAGCGCGTTCTGGGGACGGCCCATGTATGTCGGCGCGGTGGTCCTGCTGCCCGATGGCTTCGACGAACACCCCAACGCACACTATCCGACGCTCTACTATCAGGGCCATTATCAGGAGACCTTCACCGGGTTCCGCACAGAGCCGCCATCGGCTGGCGCCGGCGGTGGAGGACGCGGCGGACGCGGCGGCGGCGAATACCCCTACAAGCTCTATCAGGATTGGACCAGCGGCCGGCTGCCGCGCATGCTCATCGTCGTCACACAGGACGCCAACCCGTTCTACGACGACTCCTACGCCGTCAACTCGGCGAACGTCGGCCCCTACGGCGACGCGCTCACCCAGGAGCTCTACCCATACGTGGAGAAGCAGTTTCGCGGCATCGGCGAACCCTGGGCGCGCACCGTCTATGGCGGCAGCACCGGCGGCTGGCGCGCGCTGGCGCTGCAGGTGTTGTATCCCGATTTCTTCAACGGCGCCTGGGTCTTCTGCCCCGACCCGATCGACTTCCGCGCCTACGCCATGGTGGATCTATACAAAGACGACAACGCATTCTTTGCCAAGAGCCAGTGGAAGCGCGTGCCCATCCCAATGATGCGCGAGGCCAGCGGCGTCATCAGCTCGGATATGGACGACGCGATTCGCTTCGAGCTGGTGCTAGGCACGCGCGGGCGCTCGGCGGAGCAGTTCGACATCTGGCAGGCGGTTTACAGCCCCGTCGGCGAGGACGGGTATCCGGCGCTCATCATAGACCCGCGCACCGGCGCCATCGACCACAAAGTGGCGGAGTATTGGAAGCAACACTACGACCTCGATTACATCATGCAGCGCGATTGGAAAACGCTCGGTCCCAAATTGATTGGTAAACTGCACTTTGCGGTGGGCGAGCTGGACACTTACTATCTGGAGCGCGCCGTCCATCTCACTCAGCAGTTTCTCGATTCCACGCGCGAGCCGGGTAAAGGACCATTCGCCGACGCCAGCTTCGACTTTGGCCCGGGGCGTCCGCACGGTTACAGCGGCGACATTTTTCTGCCGGCCGCGGTTGCCAGCGGAACGATGCACCAGCGTATGATGCCGGTCATGATGGAGCGCATGCTCAAGACCGCGCCGGCGGGAGCCGATACTAAGAGCTGGCGCTATTAGCGGGGAAGGATAGAGAGCGTAGTCGAAGCGGTTGCGGCAGAGCGGGCCGGTCCCCACTAAGCCACTAACCATATCCTACTGCCCAGGCGCATAATAGCCCTGGCGATAGTAAGTGCGCAGTTCCCGCGCCTCCGCCGTTCCCGTAAGAGTCACTCGCACGCGATGGTACTTTCCATCGCGCGCCACGCCGGCCGGGGAGTAACCCAGCACGTATTCGGTTCGTAGCTCCCGGCTGATGCGCGCGCTGATCGCGGGTAACTCCTCCAGGTCTTTGACCGGATAGTTATAGCCGCCTGTCTTCGCCGCTAACTCATCCAGTAGCTGGGGTCCTTCGCGTTCTTCCCGTGGATGTTTGCGCGAGTCCTCAAGGTCGAAAATGCCCATGGCATAAAGCTGGATATCGGATTCAACCAGAGCGTTCTTAATCTGGCCGGCGGTCTGGCGGCTGCAGTTGTCGCCTCCGTCCGAAAAAATCACCAGGGCCTTGCGTGAATTCCGCGCGCCTTTCATTTGAGTCAGGGCCATGTGAATGGCATCGAGAAGCGACGTCCGGCCAAACGGCCTGAGGCCGGCTATCCGGCGGTAGACGAACTGTGAATCCGTGGTAAAGGGCACGGCGAGCTTCGGCCTGTCTCCAAACTCCACCAGGAAGAATTCGTCCTCTGCGTTGGCAGTCTTGAAAAACGCCGCGGCCGCTTCCGAAGCCTTGCGCATCTTGTCATGCATGCTTCCGCTTGTGTCGAACACCAGACCGATCGAGATAGGCGCGTCATCCAGGCCGAAATGCGTGATCCTCTGCTCCACGCCATCTTCGAACAGCCGGAAATCTTCCTTGGCCAGATTCACCACCGGACCGCCGATCGACGTCGTCACGTGAGCCGGAATAAGCACCAGCGACGAATCCACCCGGATGGAGGACGGCGCCAACTCCGCGGTCGCGCGCTTGGCCACGGGGATGATCGAGATCGGGCCATCCGTGGATGGCAGCGTAGCTGGCAATTGAAAAGCGAGCCCTACGCAAAGCGGTAAGAACGCGGTCAACGCCGCCCGCACAAGCATCCGAGCCATTGCGTGATTGTATACCACTTTAGGTGGGACAGGCCTCCCGGCCTGTCTGGTCTCGTGTCCTGCCAGGTATCGCGCCCCACCAGCGCCGTGGCCTACCAGTGCCGTAGCTTACCGCGAGCCGCCGGCCTACTGGTCCGCGGTCAGGCTCTTCACCCGATCCGGATCGTCGCCGAGCCATTGCGGATTACGTGCGGTGGAATCGAAATGCGAAGTCGTCTTGAACAATTCGAATTCGCCATGGGCCGCAGCCGCGGCAGTCCTGGCCAGCAGCGCCTGGGTTTCGGCTTGCGTCAGGGGGCGGAAGTTTCGGGCAACCTCGAGCGCCTGGTCCAGAATCGCCATGCTGTCGATACCGGTGATCACCACCGACGTTGGCAGGCTGAGGGCATAGCGCAGATAGTCGGCCGGGGCCACAGTGTGGCTCTTCAGCAGCACGCCGTCCCCCATGCTCTTCATGCCCAGCACCCCGATGCCTTCGGCGGCCAGCACCGGCAACACGGCCTTTTCGAAGCTGCGGAAATGCGCGTCCATAAGGCTCAGCGGCATCTGCACGGCATCGAAGCGGAAGCTTTGCTCCTTCGCCTTTTCCAGCGCATAAAGGTGAATGTGCGGGTCCTTGTGACCGGTGAATCCGATATAGCGGATCTTGCCCGCGCGCCTTGCGTCCAGGAATGCCTCCATGGCCCCGCCCTCCGCAAAGATGCGGTCTGCATCGTCGAAGCGAACCACCTCGTGATGCTGCAGAAGGTCGATGAGGTCCACTTGAAGACGCCGCAGCGATTCGTCCAACTGTTTGGCCGCTTCTTTTTTCGTGCGGCCGTCCACCTTCGTCATCACGAAAGCCTTCGCGCGGTATCCGTCCTTGAGCGCGTTGCCGAGGCGGATTTCGCTGACGCCTTCGTTGTAGTCCCACGAATTGTCCATGAAGTTCAAACCAGCGTCGATAGCCGCGCGGACGATCCGAATCGCTTCGGCGTCGGATAATTTTGGCTTCCCGATATGAAAGCCGCCGAGGCCGAGCATAGATACCTTTTCGCCCGTCCGGCCCAAAGTTCGCGTTGGCACTGCGTCATTCGTTAAGGTCGACATGATAGCAGCATCTCATACGCCACTGGTAAACACAGCGTCCGATCGGTGAGGTATGCTTTAGCTTGCCATCGCGCGAGCGCCGCGAAGCGGCGCGCGCAACAACTCTCATACGTCGTGTTTAGCCTGCGTTCACACGGTGCGCCGCCCGTATGCCCGACGCGATGGCGCCGTGGACCGTCGCGCTGTGACCGTCCAGATCGGTAGCCTCGCCGGCGAAATAGAGCGTATCCTCGACTGGCTCGGCAAGCGCTTCACGCGCACGTAGCTTACCCGCCGGCACATAGCTATAGGCCCCGCGGCAGAACGGGTCGGCGTGCCAGTCGTGAAAATGCGCCGCCAGTACCGGAAGTGGCGAGATGCCCGAAATCCGCTCCAGCGATTCGATCGCGCGGCTCACCACGACATTCCTCGATTGCCCCAGTAATGGACCTGCCGCCGGACCGGCGCTCCAACCGGTGATCAGCGGCGTATGCACGGGAAACGGTCTCCACCACGTCGGAAATACGGCCTGTTCGGAAAAGATGAATCCGGCTCGGGAAAGCTCGGGACGCCGCTCCCAAAAACTCGAATGCAGACGCAGCGTGACGCGGCACACCTGTCCGAATGCCAGCGCGCGCGCCGCGGCCAGAATCTCCGCAGGCTCGGGGTCGAATGCAATCGCGCTACGCCCGTCCGGTTCGGCTTGCAGCACCCCCAGCGGAACCGTGACGATCACGCGCCGGGCGACCAGCGTTTCACGCCGTCCGTCCACGGCGGAGCGCAGATGCACGGCCGCCTCGCCGGGCTTCCACTCAATCCGCTCCACTACTGAGTTGAGCTGCAGCTTGTCTTCCAGCGCTTCGATTCCGCGCAGTAAAGCCAGCGGCACGGAATCGTAGCCGTTGAGAATGAAAAACGAGCGGTCTCCATCGATCCGATCGGCAGCCTGCGCATCCTTGGCAAGCGATGCGATGCCCACCGTTCCAGCATCGGCCGCGTTGAACCCTTCCACGTAGCGGGTCGCGCGGCGCTTAACCGCAGCGGAAAATTCGGTGCGCCCGATGAAGCTGGCGAAGCTTTCGTCCTGCCCCTCGCCGGCCGCCTTTTCCACCGCGGACATCGCCTGGCCGATGGCGTCGCCCATCTCTTCGTCGCGGACCAGCTTGCCGCCAACCATTTGGATCGCATTCCAACCGCGCTCGACAACCGCCAGGCCGGCGCCGGCGGCGATATCCCAGATTTCACGCGGACGGCCGTGGACAAACTCCGCCCCGAGCTCGATGGGCGCAGGCGAGAGGGGATCGTGGATCGTGAGAACGCGCCCGCCGATGCGTTCCCGCGCCTCAATGCAGCAGACCCGCACCCCAGCGCGGTCCAACTCGCGCAACGCCGCAAGACCCGCCACCCCCGCCCCCACTATCAGGACATCCATGTAGGACAGGCCTCCTGGCCTGTCTTCTTCGCCACACACCTGAACCTCGCCAGAAAAAACAGCCCCGGGAGGCCCGCCCTACATGCCGCGCAACGCCACCACCGTCACATCGTCATCGCGCGACCCACGGCTGAATTCCGACACCGCGTCCACCACCGATTGCACCAGCGCGGTGGCCGTGGACCACTTGCGAGCCCGCATGGCGTTCTCCAGCCGCTGCTCGCCGAATTCTTCGCCAGCTTCCGTGCCCGCTTCAGTCACGCCATCCGAGTAAATCGCCAGACAGTCGCCCGATCGCAGCTCGGTTTCGGCTTCGACGCAGCTCCATTGGGCGAACGCGCCAAGCATAGTGGCCGTGGGATACAGATGCTCCATCTCGCCCGAAGCCCGCAGCAGCAGCGGCGCACAGTGGCCGCAATTCACGTAGCGCACCCGATGCGTGCGGTCGTCGTAGATGCCGAAAAAGAGCGTAGCGAAGCGCTCTGCCGCGGTGGATGCGAAGAAGTGCCGGTTCACCGCAACCAGCGCCTCGGCCGGCCGCAGCAGCGCGCCCGGCGGCTGGCTCCGGAAACACGCCTGCAGATTTGCCATCAGCAGCGCCGCCGGAACGCCCTTGCCGGAAACATCGGCGAGCACGAAGCCCAGCGTATGCTCGGCAACCTCCAGGAAGTCGTAGTAATCGCCGCCCACCTCGCGCGCCGCCACGCACTGGCCGGCATAATCCACGGTTTCCAGGCGCCGCAGATTGTGCGGGAAGAGCTGCTGCTGCACATTGGCCGCGATTTCCAGCTCAGACCTGCGCCGCCGCTCGGAATCGGCCTGCTTGCGGATCGACGCCACCACGCGATCGTTATCCCACGGCTTCTGGATGAAGTCGCACGCGCCCCGGCGCATAGCTTCCACGGCCAGGTCCACATTGCCCCACGCCGTCATCACAATCACCGGCGTATCGTTGCCCTGCGCCTCCAGGCTCGCCAGCAGGTCAAGCCCTTCTTCGCCCGACGTGGTGTCGCGCGTATAGTTGAGGTCGGCCAGGATGAGGTCGAACGACCCGGCGCGCGCCGCGTGCAGCAGCGCCTTGGGCGAATCCACCATGACCGATTGCCAGCCCTGCCCCTTCAGCAGCAGCCGCATGGCTTCCAGCACGTCCGCTTGATCGTCGGATATGAGGATGCGGAACGGTTTGGGGCGCGGCGGCGTCACGGTTGTGGTATCCACGGCAGGTATCATCCAATCTCAAATCGGAGCACGTTTCGGTCCCACGCCAGCTGCTGCGGCCCGGAGAGTTGGCAGTGCGCGAGTGTCCGGTTCCGGGAAGAGATGTCCATTGTGGGGCGCCGCTAAAGTCTATAATTTCGGGTCAGCGCCGCGAACGCGGCCGATTCACAATTACGGAATCGTTCCCAGGCAGCGGATGAGTGGGCGGCCGTGGTCCGCCGCCAAGTTGGTTCACGAATTCCTGTAGCGCCTGGCCCAGCATAGCGATGTGGCGTACCCCAACCATCAACATTGCGAGCGCAATAAGCAGGACGACTTCGGGTCTGCCCATGCGTCCATTGTACTCCCGAGTGTCTACGAGTCGAGCTTATAGATGGTGAGCCCCGACAGCAGCTTGGGATAAAAGTCCGTCGATTTCTGCGGCATCACGCCGCCCGCGAAGCTGGTGTCCGCCACTTGCTGCACGGATGTCGGCTTGAGCAGAAACGCAATCTGCGCGGCGCCCGTGCGCGCCGCCTCCACCGCCGCATCCATGCCGCGCGCGTAGCGGATAAACTGCTCGTTGCGCACCGCCTCCTCGGTAATGCCAAGCGCCTTCCCCAGCAACAGATCATGCAGAATGCGGATATCCAGCTCGCCGCGCGCGTTGCGCTCTTCCAGCATGTAGAGCCTGCCGCCGATCGCGGCGCCGATGATCGTGCAGCCGGTCGTATTCCCCGTAGCGTTCCCTGCCCAAGCTTTCGTCAGCCGATCGGCGGAATCGATCTCCGCGACTTTGAAATCGACCGCGGCCGCGCGCAGGAAGTCGTCGAAGCGCTCCGCGGAAAGACCGCTCACCAGGCGGTGCGTCGCCAATATTCGCAGGTCGGGCGAGTGCATATTGACGAACGCCATCGCCACGCGGTCCGCGCCCGGCAGATCGGGGTTCTGGTTTCGGAAAGCCATGGCGGTCTCATAGCGGTGGTGGCCGTCGGCGATCAGCAGTTTCTTATCGGCCATGATCTGCTGGATGCTCGCTCCGTCGCGCCCCGCGCCCGCAATTTTCCAAATGCGATGCACCGCGCCATATTCGTCCGTCACCTCGCCCAGCGGCGCTGCAGCGGCCGCCCGATCGAGCAGCGCATCGATGGCGCCTTCGGCGTCGGGATACAACATAAAGATCAGCTCGCAGTGCGCGTGCGTGTGCCGCAGCAGCTCCAGACGGTCCTTCTTCGGACCGGCCAGCGTGCGCTCATGGCGATACACAATGTTGGCGGAATAATCTTCCACCGCGCCCAAAGCGATGAAGCCCTTGCGCACCAGCCGCTCGCCCGTGTCGGGGACGGTGAACTCCTGGAAGTAGGGATAGACGCCCGGTTCCGCGTCATGGGCAAGAATGCCGCCGGCGATCCAATCGTTCAGATAGCCCGCAGCGCGCGTGTAGACGTTATCGCTGTCATTATCCTCGTAGCTGTCGCCGGGCTTGCGCTCGCCCAGAATCACCCGCACCAGATTGTACGGACTCTCCGCCAGATAGCGCGCCTGCGCCTCGGGCGTAATCTTGTCGTACGGCTGCGTGACCAGCTTCTGCAACGGGCCGGCCGCGGACGTATAACGGTAGGGTTGGAAGGGATAGATTCGAGCCAATTCCCAGCATAACGCCATTTGTTGTGGGGCAGGCAATTTTGCCTGCAGCCGCCTTTCAGGCGGCTCGCTCCTGGAGTTCCTACATTTCGGGAGTGGTGGGACCAATTGTGGGGCAGGCGCTTTCGCCTGCCAACCGCGCGCTCGACCAATGCCACTCGCGTGGATTCTCTGCCAGGCCAGCGCTTACCGGGTTGTACTCCACATATTGAACCAGACGGTCCCATTCCGCTTCATTCCGCACACGATGGTCGAAGGATTTATCCTGCCAGAAAGGTCTCCCCGGTTCGGCCAAGAATCCGGTTGGCTTGTCGCGCGGCGCAGCCTTTCAACCGACGCATGATCACCGGTAGTGAGGTCTTGGGCAGAGAGCCTCGGCCACTACACGGGCTACTCGGGCATCCTGCAGCCGAGCCGGCCCGAAAGCCTGTGGGACGCCTGTGACGGCCGGGCCCGCGGGATGGAGACGGCCAAACGCCAGCTGACAAACAGGAAGGTTGCCTCTGTGAAGATTGGGATGCCAGTGGAGAAGCTTTCTGCGGTGGAAAATAACGAGTTGGCAGGCGAAAGCGCCTGCCCCACATCTCCGCCTTGCGCGAGTCAAAGCCAGCTGCCGCCAAGGATTGGCCGCCCCGCGATCGCGAGCGTTCACGGGAATCCAAAGTAAGCGGAATTAATAGCAACCTGCCCCGGACACGCAGTTCCCCGCGGCTCCCTTAGTTTTTCGGCGCCGCCGGCGCATTCTGGTTGACCACTACCGGCAGATCCGGCGCACGCCCCACCTGGCCTTTCTTGGCCTCGTCGATATTCACATCGTAATCGTCGAGAATCGTACCGAGCTGCTGTTTCAAGCTGGTGCGCGCGTCGATGTATGCGCGCCGCGCGTCCACTTCAGCCAGGTTGCGGGTAGTATCGTCGCGCTGCGCGATCACCACGTCGGTGATGGTCGAGGTGCCCAGCTCATACTTCCGGCGCGTACCCGCCAGCGTCTCATCCTGCAGCTTGCGGGCGACAACGGTGCTTTCGTACGCCGCCTTCGATTGGCGCAGCGCCGTGTACGCGTTCAACACGTTCAGCTTGATGTTGTTTCTCAGCTGCTTGTCCTGAATCTCGGACTGGCGATAGTTCAACTCGTCGGTGACCAAATCCGCCTGCGCGGCGCGATTGCGCAGCGGAATAGTCAGGCTGATGCTGGCGCTGTAGTTGGGGAAATTACGGCGGAAGATCTGGCCTAGCACCGTTCCATACCCGCCCAGGAAAAACGAGTTTACGTCGGACGCGGTAATTGGACGATACCCCACTACCTCGCCGTTGTTTCCCACCACAGGCACCTGAGCGTTGCCCAGCGCGCCGGCCTGGCCGCTGTTGCTCAGCGTGACGTTGGCGGAAAGCGTGGGCAGCAGATTATTCTTGGTGCCCAGCATATTGAGCCGCGCGTTCTCCAGACTCACCTGGTTGTTTTCGATTTCCGTCCGGTGCTGCATGGCCTCGGCCATCAGATCCTGCAGGGGAATAATCGGCTCGAGCGCCGGCACTTCGATGTGATCGGTGGGGACAATGTGCGCGGAGACAATGGCCATGTTATCCATCCCGCTGCGCGTGATCACGCTCTTCAGGATCATCTCCTGCTGCAGTACCTGGGTTTCCTGAGTGATCACATCCTGCTGCGCGTTTTTCATTTCGCTCTCGGCTTGGATAGTGTCGATAGGGGCGATCGACCCCAGCTCGGCGCGGCGCCTGTTGTCCTCGTAGAGTTTGTTATCCAATTCGAGGGTCTGTTGCTTGATTTTCAGGTCTTCATTGAAAGACACCAGGTCCCAATAGAGGTTCACCACGTTCGCCACGGTGGCGATCACCTGCTGTATGAACTGCAGATCGGTAACGCGCAGATTGTTCTTGGCGACGTGCAGGGCTCGCTTGTTGACCGCGATGCCAAAGCCGTTGAGCAAATTCTGCGTGATGGATACATTGGCGCTGGCCTGATCCACGGGGTTGAATTGCGATGTCGTCGCGTTCTGGTTCAAACCAAAAGTGCTGCTGGTATAGAACTGGACTGTCGTGCCGGTCCAGTAGGATTCTTGAATCCCGGCTATCCAGCTGCTATATGCAGTAGTGAGCGCCGTAGTTCCGGTGACCACGGTGGAGGTCTCGGCTTGCGTCGTATGCACCCCGGTGTACGATGTGAAAAACGTCGGATCGAGGTTGGGAATCGCCGAACCGGCTAACTGTACGTTCACGCCGCTCAGCACGCCGCTGTTGGCGCTGCCCACGCTGCTGCCGCCGGTGGTGCTGCCCACCGCCGTTCCGCCCAACACGCCCAACGTGGCGGAACTTGGACCGGAAGTAATGCTGCTCGATAAATTGCGAAGCAGCTGTCCAGCCTCGGCGCGCTGCAGGTTCGCCAGGTTGAGCTTGGGCTGCAGCCGCGCCACTTCGATATCGAGATTGTTCTCGAGAGCCAGCGCGATGGCGTCGCGCAGCGAAAGATAGATGCTGCCGGCGTGAATCAGTTTGTCGATGCGGTCCGAATCCGCAAAGCTGATGTGCGCCACAGTGTGCGGCGCGTAGGGACGGGCAAACCATTGCAGGAATCCGCCCTTCCCCGGCTCGGTGAAGGCGTTCGTCTGCCCGAACATGGGCGACGCCATGAGGGCGCACAGAAGTAGTGCGGTGAAAGGTTTGAATCGAGACATATTCCGGTGGGACCTCAATATATTATGCCCGTAAACAGGCCATACGCGAAAGCGTGCTCCCTGGTTCGAAATTCTTCTTTGAAGGATGACGTTTGACGGCGGCGAATGTTAGTGGCGCGGGCCCATGGCCTGCGGTATCGTAGTCAATATAGTCCATCATAGGGTATGCGCCGGATTCTGGCCGTCTTGCTTCTCGCAGTCTTCGCCGCCTGGGCCGCCAACGTCAAGTTGTACTTGAAGGATGGCACGTATCACCTTGTGCGCGAATACCAGGTTCAATCCGACCGGGTGCGGTATTACACCGTGGAACGCAGCCAATGGGAGGAAATCCCCCTCGACCTGGTGGACCTGAAACGCACCCAGGCGGAAGCCGCGGCGCGTGAGGAGAAGCTCGAAAAGGACGCCAAGTCGCTTACCGAGGAAGCCGACGCGCGCAAGGCCCTGCAGAAGGAAGTCCTGCGAATTCCGCAGAATCCGGGCGTCTATTGGCTGGCAGGCAGCGAAACCAAGACCATCCCGCCCGCGGAATCCACCGTACACACCGATAAGGGCCGCAAGATTCTTCGCTACCTCACCACCATGCCGCAGATGATGAACGGGAAAGGCACGCTGGAAATCCAGGGCGCGCATTCGCTCAACGTCTTCACCGACCCCGAGCAGGAATTTTACCTCCAGCTCTCCGACTCGGAAGGCTTCGGCATCGCCAGACTCACGTCGTCCAAAACCGGCGTCCGCGTGGTGGAGAACCTGACGTTTATACCCAACGTCAATCAGGTGGAAGAGCAGCTCGATTCGGTGGACATCATCCAGTTGGAACTGGCGCCGGGCGGACTCTACAAAATCTGGCCCAAAGAACCTCTACGGCAGGGCGAGTACGCCGTGGTGCAGTACACGCCGGGCACGTTGAATATCCAAGTTTGGGATTTCGGCATCAAACCCAAATAGGACCAAATCGTGGCGCACGCACTCCTTGCGTGCAGGGTTCACACTCGTGTGAACGCGCTTCGAAGAAGTAAGCGGCTTACAATGAGGCATGACCCCCAGCCGCCGCGAAATTCTCGCGGCCTTGTTCGCGGCTTCCGCAGCTTCACAGACCGCAGCCTCACAGAGCCCAACCGCGGACGATAGCGTCGCCATTCCGGGCAAGCGCCCGATGATTCTCCACAACGACCGCCCCGAGGACCTGGAAAGCTTCGGCGCCTATTTCGACGCCTGGGTCACGCCCGTCGATTCGTTCTTTGTGAGGCAGCATATTCCGCGCCCCGCTCCCATCGATCCCGCATCCTACAAGCTGACCATCAACGGCATGGTATCCGCCCCGAAGGATGTGTCGCTGGCGGACCTGAAGGCGCTGCCGCAGTTCACCGTGCCCGCGACGCTCGAATGCACCGGCAACGGCCGCGCATTTTACACGCCCAAGGTTCCCGGCATCCAGTGGAAGCGCGGCGCCGTCGGCAACGCGGAGTGGCAAGGCCCGCGCTTGAGCGATGTGTTGAAGCTCGCAGGCATGAGTGAAGCCGCGGCCTTCGTGGAAATCGACGGCGCCGATACCCCGGTGGCGCAGACGCCCGATTTCGTGCGCTCCATGCCGATGAAAAAGGCCATGCATCCGGCCACCATACTCGCGCTCAAAATGAATGGCGATACGCCGCAGATCCACGGCTTCCCCGCGCGCCTGGTGGTGCCGGGCTGGGACGGCACAAGCTGGGTGAAGTGGGTCACGCGGCTGACTCCGCAGGCGAAAGAAAGCGGCGGCTTCTTCATGAATCCGGGCTACCGCATCCCGCGAATCCCGCTGCCGCCAGGGACGCCCGCGCGCCCCGCGGAGCTCGAAGTGATCGAAGGCATGCCGGTGAAATCGTCGATCATGCTGCCGGAGGATGGAACCAAATTCGCGGTGGGCCCGATCCCGGTGCGCGGCATCGCGTGGGCCGGCGAGGAAGCGATTGAGCGCGTCGATATATCGTTCGATGGCGGCAGCCGATGGCAGGCAGCCACGCTCTCGCCGCAGAAGCTGCACTTCGCGTGGCGCTTGTGGCATGTGGATTGGAAGCCCGACGGACCCGGTTACTACACCATTCTTTCGCGCGCCACCGATAGCGCCGGGCGCGTGCAGCCGTTCGTGCCGGCGTGGAATCCGTCCGGGTATTTGTGGAACGGAATCGACCGCATCGGCGTAACCGTGGAGGCGAAAGCATGAGGACAAGACTGGCGTGGTTCGCCGCGTTCGCACTGGCCGCGGCGATGGCGGCCGATCAAGCCGCGAATCCAGCGGCGGATCAAACCACCCTCGATCGCGGCAAGAAGGTAGAGCAGACGACTTGCCTGCCGTGCCACAGCCTGCGATTGATCCATTCGCAGCGGCTGCCGCGCGCCACCTGGGATAGAGAGCTGACGAAAATGGCCGGCTGGGGATGGAGCGCCAAGCCTGAGGATCGCGCCGCGCTGCTGGAATTCCTCGCAGCGAATTACGGCGACGATAAGCCCGCCGCGCCGCCCGATAAATCGGCCGACGGCAGAAAATAGCGTGCCAGTCGTAGGGCGGACCCCCTGGTCCGCGCGGGTCCCCCCGGACCCGCTTTTCGCTCCGCAAAATCAGCCTCGTGAAGCCCTCGCGGTTTTGGCGGCGAACACCGCCGCTTCGGCCATGTTCTAACCCCGCTCAATTCTCCGTCGGCGTTTTCTCCACGTGGTCGATCACCAGCATATCCATCGTCCTCGTACTCCGCTCCAGCCTGAGCCCAAGCTGGTCTTGCACGGCGGCGAAAATCGTGGGAGCGGGTTCCGCGGCCTCCGTTCCCGTATTTCTCGCAGTGGCAGTCCGCGCCCTCATGTTCTCCTCCGCCCAATACAAAGTGAAATCGTACTTTGCCGTCAGCCCCGTCATGTCAATCACCGGGCGGTCCAGGCGCGCGGAAAGAAAGTCCGCAATATCCATCACGGTTGTATGGGGGGTAACCCAGCGTGCGTTGCCGTTCCATGGACCCCACGTCCCGCCGTCGTCGGGATCGGCCTGCGACACTTTCATCTTCGGCCCATTCCTCGCGACCACCAGCGCGTAGACCGGAAGCTCTCTCTTCTCGTGGTGGAGCGTCAGCCCAAATCGTTCCGCCAAAAGCTTCTGCAGCATCAGCCTTACTTGTTCCCTGGAAGTATTCGGCGGAAGCTTCGCGACGATGTCATAGCCTCCAGCCTCCAACCAATCCGGACCTGAAACCTGATAGCGCCTCACGCCGTACGCGCTCACGATGATAGTCTTCAGCGATGCGCTGGTAAATGAAATCTGCCCCGGATCGCTCGAGCCGGGACCGCCGCGCATAGAAAGCGGAATCACCGCACCCAGAATGTCCCGTGGCTCACCCCTGGCGGAAACTTTGACGGATGCAACCTCAAACGCCGGCGGCGCATCCGCCGTTTGCGCGTAAGTCGCACAGGCAGTGCACAGACACAGGCAAGCCCCCGCTATCGCTCGCGTCAAGTTGGGCGTGCTTGCCGCCGTCGGCCTCCGCATCGCCAAGACCAATTGCGGGGAAACGCAAATCGACATCAGCGCCACGTCGAGTCCCAGCAGCGGTGCGGCGCCCCGCGCGCCCAGGGCCACGATCAGGATCGAGAGCAGCGGGACCAGAAGCACGAAAACCGGGGCGGGACAAATCAGCATCGCTGCGAGGCGCCAGCCAATCGCGACGCGCAGCGGAGCCGTCATCAGCACGGCGAATGCGGCCACTCCCGCGAGCAGCGGCCAGGCGAACAGGTAAGTCACACCCGGCGCCGGAGTAGCCAGCAGGAGTTGCAGAATGGCCACCGTGGCCAGAGGCGCCGCCATCCACCGGCCGCGCGCCCCACGTTGCCAGCCGGAGGCGAGCGCAGCAGCCAGCGCTGCCACCGCGATCCACGCGATGGGCTTCACCCAGCTGGCTGGGTACACGATCAGGGACGTGAACGGGGTCGGAAAGTAGACGGCGTCTCCACTATGCTTCTGGCTCAGATCCTCATTGCCAAATCGGCGGACCAGCGAGAGGGCGTATCGGCCCTGTTCCTGCAGGCTGCGCGGATCGAGATGCGCCACGTCGTCCTGCGCCGTGTGATAGAGCTCCGGGCGCTCGATGTAGGCAAAGTTCATGCCCGCCAGGCCGCCGCGTTTGAACACCGTCAGGTCGGTGTCATTGGGCATGCGGCGATAGATCTCATAGGCGAAAGACGTGGCGTCGGCTTGCGGCACGGCGGATTGCAGATCCCGAATGAGCCATTCGTTTCCCGCGCTGGTTTCGAACATGAAGGCGTTGCCGGCCGTGCCGCGCGCTTCGAAGTTCAGGGTTATGCCCGGCTCACTCCGCCACGGGTGATCCCGCATAAAAACCTGGGCGCCCAGCAAGCCCTTCTCTTCGCCATCGGTGATCAGGAAGATGACATCGTTGCGCAGCGCTGGCCCGGCGCGCAGGGCACGCAAGGTTTCCAACAGGACCGCCACGCCATTGCCGTCATCGCTTGCGCCGGGCCCTCGCGTCACGGAATCGTAGTGCGCCGCCAGCATCACGGGGCGAGTGTTGCCGCTACCGGGCAGACGGGCGACGATGTTCTCGACATCGCCTTCGCCATGGAACCTGCCCAAGGTAATCGAGGCGAACCCGGCTTCCAATTCGGGAGCGGCGCCCAGCTTCCTCATTTCCGCAATCAGATAGTCACGCACGCGCTGGTGCTCGTCAGAGCCAAGGGGATGAGGCTTCTGAGCGATCGCCCGAATTTGATCGAGGGCGCGCGACGCTGAGAACTCCTGCGGCGCGGCGCTCTCCGGTAGGGGTTCTGCGCGAGGCAGCGGTATTAGCGAAATCGCTATCCAGAGCACGAGCCCCGCCAGCACGGCATAGCGTGCGGCTCGAGTGGCGACCGTCTTCATCTGATGCCTTATGTCCCTGGCCGAGTGGCGCCGGGATTTTCCAGAATAACCCATGCCACTTTCCGGCTGACATTAACCTGGTGGAAATTAACCTGATGAATACACCCCGCTTGCACCTTTTCAACGCAAGCCGGCTTCCGGGCGCGACCAGCGGCACAACCCAGTGACAGCCCGTATCCACATGAAAACAATAGACAAACTCCCAAATCGCTTTTTCCCGTCCTGTATACTATTAAGTAAGTGGGATCAAATCGTGTAAGTAAGTGGGATCAAATCGTGTAAGTAAGTGGGATCAAATCGTGTAAGTAAGTGGGATCAAATCGTGTAAGTAGGGGATCAAATCGTGGCCTACGCACTCATGCGTGCAGCGTTCACACTCGTGTGAACGCTTCTTTGACTTCCACAGCCAATCTGCAATATGCGCCCGCGGCTCCTCTCGGATCCGCCGTTCGCCGCGCCTCGGTTCTGTGACAAGAGAATAGTTCTTTGACAATTGAATATTCGACAGGCCGACGCAGGCCGACGCACAATTGCCTCCGCGCCGGCCAGTCGCCGCGCCTCAGCTGTCAAACCCCTTTTGACGCACTTATCCGGAACAAACCATTGTTGTTGTTCCACTATCGCCGCTGTCATCAGCCGAATCGCAGGCCGCATCTTTCGGCTCGCAACCCGGTCGAAGCCCCGATACTCCCATGCGCCATGCCGATATACGAAACGACCCCAGTCCCATAAACGGACACTATTCCGCGCCGCTCCGCTCGCGCAGTCCCGCGGACCATCAGACTCCCGCTGCCACCACGTTGGCCGGGGCCGCTGCCAGTTCGCCGCGCTCTGCTAACCTCTGCCGGAACCGCAAATGCCGGATTCGTGTCAGTTCCACCAGCGGCCGCCATACCGTATTCACCAGGTCGTGCTTGATCAGCAGATGCCAGAAACGGTTTGATCGCTTGTAGAGGTATGACATCGCCAGGTACGGCGCCACCGCCCGCCAATCCTCCGGCCGCCGGCGCCAGATCGACCGGTGCGAGAACAGCCGCTGATACATCCATCCGTAGCCCTGCTCCAATTCTTCCGGCGTCATGTGCTTGGGCCGGAACACCGCGTGCGCCGTATCATAGAGGCTCCAATCCCGGTGCAGCAGCCTCCCTTGCGCCTCCATTTGCCTGAAAAGCGGCGTTCCCGGATAGGGTGTCAGAATGTGAAACGTGGAGCACTCCAGCCGGTTCTCTTCCACCCACGCGGCCGTGCGCGCGAACACATCTTTTCGATCGTGATCGAAGCCCAGCACGAACGAGCCATTCACCTGGATGCCGCAATCGTGCAGCATGCGCACGCGGCGCGCATAGTCGGCCGTCTTCGGCGTTCTCTTGTGCGCATCGGCAAGGTTCTCGTCCGTCAGCGATTCGAGCCCCACGAATACTCCCGTACATCCGGCCAGCGCCATGACGCGTATCAAACCCGGGTCGTCGGTGACGTCGATGGTTACCGCCGCGCTCCAGATCTTCTGCAGCGGACGCAACGCCGCGCACAAGGCGCGCAAATAATCGCGGCGCGAGCCTAGATTGTTGTCGATGAAAACCCCATACGGCTGGCCGTCCGCCTCAAACTCCGCGGCGATTTGCGCTGGTTCGCGCATGCGATAGGGCATCCGCAGACCCTCCGTGGCGAGATAGCAAAACCCGCACCGGTTATGGCAGCCGCGCGTCGCAATCAGACTGCTGGTCGTCAGAAAACTCTTCCGCGGCAAAATGGAACGCCGTGGCGCGGGGTCCTCACGGTAGTCGCTTTCGTAGGTCGCCGCATAACGCCGCTGTAGCCGGCTTTGCTCCACATCGGCGAGGATGCGCGGCCAAAGCTGCACTCCATCGCCCAGCGCCAGCGCGTCGGCGTGCGGCGCGCACTCCTCGGGACACGACAACACGTGCAGCCCGCCCATGACTACCTTGCTCCCGCGTCGCCGGTACCAATTGGCGAGCGCGAACGCGCGCCGCGCAAATGTCAGGTGTACGGTGATCCCAACCACTTCAGGCATAGGCTGGAACGGCGGCCGCCCGTCGAGCAGGTTTTCGTCAAAGTATCGAACCCGCCAGTGCTCCGGCGTGGTCGCGGCGAAGCTGGTGAGGGCGAGAGTCGGAGTGAGCGCATGTTTGCCGAAGCTCGCGTTCGGGTCTTTCGGATAGAACGGATTGATCAGCAGCGCGTAACGCAGCTCCACAGGATTGGCGGGAGTGGATGGATCGAGCACCGGCGCCCGGCTCATCTCGGGCGGGTTCCAGCGGCGGCGCAGCGGGTGGAAAAAAGGCTCCAATGCTTTCATGTAGAGTGCTCTACACTTCAAAGTACTTCATGTCAAGCGTGGTGGCGCACGCACTCGTGCGTGCAGCGTTCACACTCGTGTGAACGCGACACGTTCCACAGCGCGGCGTTGCCGCAAACTGAGTACGCGTAAGGCCGGCGTTCTCCAGCTGTACTATCGTGTCGTTGAAGTCCAAATCACCGGCAGAACAGGTTTATCAACAAATATCGGGAGGCGATTCACGGAACGCTGAGGCGAGTGTGCGGCGTATTTATTTGATGGATTGATCAGGCTACCCGATTCGGCTCGCGGCAAAACTCGAACCTACTATCGATGCGACCTAGTTGATGCGGCGACAAGGCAGGGAAAACATGCCGGATTGCTTCAGGCGCCACCCGACGACTCGAGTCACCCTCGGACTGGCTCGCATGTCAAGTTCGTGCGAGCCGCATCGCGACTGCCGTTTTCTCAGCCCGTTGGTAAACGCCGCGGGGTGACTTAGTTTGAGTAACGAGCGGGTACAGGGGGACCCGCGCAAATCAGGGTGTGTGCCCTACGGCTATTTGATTGTGAAATTCGGAGCCGCGCCCCCGCGATGAGCCGAATGGCACGAACCGCAGGTTCCTTGTATCGTCTGCAAATTGGCGGCCTTGTCTCCGGATCCCGATGCGATCGCTTTGGCCGCATCGCGCGCGGTCTCGGCAAATTTAACCGCGTCATCCGCGTTCCGCGCTTTCCAGAATGTCGCAATTTTATCAAAAGTATCGGCGAGTTTCGTAGCCTCAGGCGCCGCTGCCGCGGTATCCGCCGCGCCGCGAATTGCACGCAAGGAAGGCTGCATCGACTTCATCCAGGTTTGATACTGGGCGTCGTCCTGGGCGCCCGCCAAACCCGAAAAGACAAACAGGGTGGTCAGTACGAGAAATGTTGTACGCATGAGTGAGAGTATATCGCGACAGGGCGCCGCCCGGGGTCGAGTACTGAAATAAATCCCGCCGCCGAATTTGCTATTAGTGAGTCATACCGCACAGTTTGGCCAGACGGGTGGCATACGCCCGGCCATCACGCTTCAGAGCAAACTTATCGCCAGATGTAAAGCGCTTACGTTAATGCGCTAAGAACATGCAGCGTTATTGGTTCGACCATCGAACAGATCACTCCGTGCGCGACCGCGCAGACGGTGACCTGCACTCCGTCCCGCGCGTGGCGGCGAATATCGGCGTTTAGCGGTTTGCCGCGAAAGTTATAAGCGAACCCGTTTTACACTTCGACGATAAGCGTTTATACTGGTTTCGGCACTCTCCGGAAGCCGTTGAACCCGGGGCGGAGGAACAACGTTTGGCCGTAAGCATCAAGGATGTCGCCGACCGGGCGGGCGTTTCCATCGCTACGGTTTCGCACGTACTCAATGGGACGCGAGGTACGCGGCCGCACACGCGGCAGAAGGTCCTGGCGGCCATTGAGGAACTGGGTTACGCGCAGAATCAGTCCGCGCGTAATCTGGCTATGGGCCGCAGCACGCTGCTGGGGCTGATTATTTCCGATATCCGCAATCCGTTCTTTCCGGAAGTGACGGCGGCATTTCAGGATCAGGCGCTGTTACACAACATGGAAGCGCTGGTGCTGAATACCAACTACGATGCGCAGCGGACGCTCAATTCGGTGAAGCGGCTGGTGGGGCTGCAGGTTGCGGCGGTGGCGATACTGACTTCGCAGATCGACCCGGGCGTGATGGATTCCCTGGTGGAACACGGCGTTGCCGCGGTGTATCTCGACCTGGGACGCGTGGATAAGTTAATCAGTAACATATTGCTCGATTACGAGCACGGCATCGCCGAGGCGCTGGAACACCTGACCTCGCTGGGGCACCGGCAGATCGCATATATCGGCGGCCCTCCGCACCTGCACTCGGCGCAGCGGCGGAAGAAAGCGTTCCTGGAACGGGCGGCGCAAATGGGGATCGATCCGGGCCTCACCATCGATGCGGATTTCACTGTGAAAGGCGGCTATTTCGCGACCGCCAAACTGCTGAACGGCCGGACGCCGACCGCGATTCTGGCGGGCAACGATCTGACCGCCATCGGGGTGCTGCACCGCGCCTACGATGGCGGGCTGCGCGTGCCGGAGGACCTGTCCGTGGTGGGCTTCGACGACATCCTGATCGCCGAATACACGCAGCCGGCGCTGACTACCGTAGCGGTGCCGCGCATGGAGATCGGCAAGGTGGCCTTCCAGGCGCTATGGGCCATGTTGCGCGACCCCGCGGCCGGGGGCATGGAATATCCCCTCGGAACGCACCTGGTGACGCGCGAATCGTCGGCCCATCCGCGAATCACGGCGGAGCGGCAGGCCGTTTGAACTGGAGTTAGACAGAGTTAGGCAGAGACCATAAGACGCTGCCGCGGATTTTACCGGACACTCGGTCGCGAGGCAGCCTGGCTAGCCGTCGCGCCGCGGCGGGCAGCGATAGAGGCTTCCGTTTGGATTAAAGCATGCGGCCACGCGGTGACGGATAACTATGGCGAAGAGTAAGCGCGCCGCGCCTGCTTGCGCATCTTGTCCGGATCGACGGCGATCACTTCCTTACCGCGCGAAGTAGCCGCTGGGCGGCGTGATCGCGTCGCAGCCTGGCGCCGCCTTGCGGCGACCTGCGCATAACTCGGGTCAGGAGCTCGCGCGATCGCGGACGCCCCACCCGGCCCGGTTACTTGAAAATGCTCTTCGGAATCATCCCGTGGACGCCCTTGGTTCCATCCACCGCCTGCGTCACATTGAAATCCACGGCCACGCTGCACAGCGCGTAGGCGTCCTCCCGCGTCATGTGCTTCTCGGTCACCAGGAAATCGATGGCGTCGCGCACGGCATTGACCAGCGCCTGGTTCAGGTCCGGGTCGAGCCCCATCGCGATCCAGTGCGTCGGCGTCTCGCCGCGCGGTCCTTTGAGGTGCATGTCCTTGCGCACAATGAACTGGAACGTGCCATCAAGCGCCGTCTCCATGGCCGTGATATCCGCCTCGCCGTTGCCTTGTCCCGCGTGCCCATCGCCCACTTCGAAGAGGGCGCCAGCGGCGAACACCGGGATGAACAGCTTGGTTCCCGCCACCATATCCTTGTTATCGATGTTGCCGGCGAACTCGCCGGGCGGCCCGCTGTTAGCCTTTCCCTTGGCGGCGTCCGGCGCCACTCCCATGCTGCCGAAGAAGGGATGCAGCGGAAGCTCGATGTTGTCGGCGAACTTGCCCACCATGCGCTGCTTGTCGAGCGGAATGATCTTCGTCTGCCCCCGCTGGAAATCCGTGGACGGCAGCACGCCGCGCTGCGGGCTGAAGCCGTTCGAAGCCCAGGGGACCGCGAGATCGATTTTCAGGATGCGGACCTCCAGTACGTCGCCCGGCTCCGCGCCTTCAATATAGATGGGGCCGGTGAGAATGTGGCCGCCATCCTTGGGATCGCGTTTGACCTGTTCGTAGATGTCCTTAAGCGATTGCGGGATATCCTCAGGCTTCACGCCCGCGCGCGTAAGGCTGGTCGGGCTGGACGTGCCCACTGTTTGGACCGTGACCGTATCGCCCGATTTGATGGTCAGAGCTGGCTTGGCGCCCGCCCAGTAATAGCCCCAGACCACGGTCGTAGGCGAGGCCTTCAGTTGATAGTCGGCGGCCGGGGCCGCGGTGACGACGGCTAGCAAAGTTACAAGCAGTTTCATGGTATCCAGCGATTCTATCAGGCTGGTGTCAGGGGCCGTACTAAGCCGGGAACGGCAAAAGGCGATTGGTTGTTACAGTGAGCGATACCAATATGCGCCTCTGCATGTCCGCTATTCTGTTTGCTTCCGCCGGATCGCTTTGGGCCCAATCGCTCACCACGCCCTGGAGCGGATATGGCCACGACCCGCAGCATACCGGCGTCTCCGCCAATGCCGCGTAACCGCTGCACCATATCCATTGGTGTACCCCGGTAGACACGCTCCTGGAGGATACGTCCGGCCCGCTTTACATCCACTATGGGTCGCCGGTGGTGACGGCTGCGAACACCGTGCTGGTTCCCCAGCGCACCAGCGCCGGCAACACTTATCGGATAAACGCCTTCAGCGGCGGCAGTGGCGGCGCGTTTGGGTGCGGCTCGCCGAATACGCCGCTTTATTCGGTCACCACCGATTACACGCCCCGCCGCACGATTGGATTCCGAGCTACGGCGCACTCTGGCTCTCGGGACCAAATACTATTATCCTGGCGCGGGCGGAACGGTCTACTATCGCACTTCGCCGGATTCGGCAACGGGCACGACAGGCCAACTCGCGTTCTATGGACTCTCCATGCACCAAGCCAATACCGTGACCTTCAACCAGATGGTAAGAATCTCCACTCCCATCACTGCGGACCGCTTTGGCAATATCTATTTCGGGTTTCTGGTCACGGGCGCCAATCCGGCGGGTTTGGGCAGCGGAGTGGCGCGAATTTCGGTGAGTGGAGTTGGTTCCTGGGTTAGCGCCACGGCCTTGGCGGCTGGCGACGTTTCCGTCTCTATCACGCAAGTGCAAATGAACTGCGGGCCGGCGTTCAGCATCGCTCAGACCACTTTCTACATCGGCGTCAGCTCGGGGAATTTCACCCCCGGTTATCTGGTCGCGGTGAATGCGGCCACGCTTGCGCCCATCGCGCATGCTCACCTGATCGATCCGAATACCGGCCAAAACGCCACCATCCCCGACGACAGCTCGGCGGCTCCCACTGTGGGCCCGGATGGCGATGTGTATTACGGCGTATTCGAGACGGCGTGCTGTACTAACCACGACCGTGGATGGCTGATGCACTTCAATAGCACGCTTTCTACGCTTAAGTTGCCGGGCGCATTCGGCTGGGATACTACTGCATCGGTGGTCGCCAAGGCCATCGTGCCGGGTTACTCGGGTAACTCGGGTTATCTACTGCTGACTAAGTACAATAACTACGCATCGACTGGCGGCAACGGTAAGAATTACGTGGCAATTACGGATCCGAACACGCCTATGATCGATCCCATAACCGGCGTGAGCGTGATGAACGTGGTGATGGAGCAAATCGGGCCGTCGTCCGCCGCGCCGCCGGCCGGCGCTGTTCGCGAATAGTGCATCAACAGCGCCGCCATCGACCCGGTCACTAAAGCCGCCATCGTCAACAGCGAAGACGGAACCAATTACCGCTGGGATTTCACCACTAACACGCTTTCGCAAATGATGTCATTATCGCCCGGCGTGGGCGAGGCTTATACGCCAACCGTGATAGGTCCGGACGGCACGGTCTATGCAATCAACGACGCCGTGCTTTACGCAATTGGGCAGTGAGAACCCGGAGGAAACTCATGCTTCGCCAACTCATTCTTCTCTCATCATCGCTCCTGTTGGCCATTCCGGCATCTGCCGCCCTGATTACTTTCACTCTGGATCAGAGCACGATCTCAACCTTGCCAGGCGGCATTTTCGATCCCACATGCCAGAACCCGGCGACGCTCCAGTGCGTCATCTTCTCGGGCGCTATTTCGTTCACCACCGGCCAGGACTATTTTGTGGACGATATCCAAATTGCCATGAACCCCGCCAACCCGGATGGCGGCGCGGATGTCACCGGCAACGATAACTACTTCCTGGCCAACGTACCGGGTACGTTCGGCCCCGATGGAACCACAGGCGGCAGCTACTCGGGCGGTCTTTTCGAAATCGGTGTGGACCCAGATATGCCGGTTGGCATCTACAACGGAACGGCGACGCTGGTGGCCGCCGACTCGCTCGGCAATCCCATAACCGCGCCGGAGATTGTGCAAAGTTTTCAAGTGGACGTCGTTACTTCCGAACCTGGAATGGGTATGCTGATATTCGCCGGACTTGCGTCGCTGGCCGTCATGGGGCGCCGGTATCGCCGACCCGCTCACCGAGGCAGAGCTTGACCGTAGAATCGCCCGCGCCTGGGCGGCGTTGCTGACGTATCGGCGAACCTCCTTTGCCGAGCGCGCCGGCTGGATGGCGCACGCGGCGGAAATCCTCTAATCGGAAAAGCCGCGCTTCGGCAAGCGGATGACGCTCGAAATGGGCAACCCGCTGAAGGGCGCGGTAGAGAAAGCCGCAAATTGCGCCTGGGCCTCCTGTTACTGTGCCGGGAAAGCCGAGCGCTTTGGCCGACGAACCTGTCTCGTCGAATGTGCCGCAGTGCGCGCTTGCCATCGAGGATATCTTGCGGCGCGCCGGGTGTTCCCGCGGACGTATTTCGAAGCTGTTGATCGGCCCCGAGCTGGCTCCGCGCACGATCGACGACCGACGCGTGAAGGCCGTTACGCTGACCGGCAGTGAGCCCGCCGGCCGCCAAGTGGCCAGCCCGGCGGCGCAGATCGTTGCGGCCGGGTTTGAGAGCCGCTTCGTCGACGCGATGGAAGGCGTGCGTGTGGGTGCGCCACGAGCGCTACTTTCGAAAAGTTTCGACGTCAGGATGGATTTACCTGGCTGCGCGCGTATGGTCTTCACAGACGACAATTGTTTCGGCTATGCGGTCGTGAACGGTCTGGCGGTTCGGATGGATGAAGTATTGCACGAAGCCGAAACCGAACTCCAGTGCGGACGCGCCGTAGCCCAAAGCCCGTTCGATGCAGGTCCACAGGGACAGGTGATCGTGATGAAGTGAGATTACGCGTAATTTCATGAACCGCTTGCCGAGAGTCCGGCCATGGCCCCAGTAGAGCGACAGACCAAAGAACATCGCCAGGTAGGCCACGCTATACCAGTTATCAAAGAAGTTCAGCTCGATATGCACGTCGTGAGCCGCATCCCAATTTCGCACAGCCGGAATATACTTCGCGGCGAGAATCACGACAGCCATCACGGCCAGAAAGAGCAAACTCGCCAGTAGAAAATCGATCAATAACGCGGCGGCGCGCGAACCGAAGGTAGCAAGTTTAACCCCGGAGAGTTCCTTCATTCGATCGGCCTGGGTTGCATCATAAAGAACTAGAGTTTTTGTGCGCATACGTCAGTCCGGATTTGCGATTCCTACGATTATCGCGCAGGCGTCAAGCCCCGTGACTGCTGCGTGGTCCAGCACCGCCCCACACGCCTGATATATACTTCCAACTGCCGGAAAGAAGGAGGTTCTCATGCCGGTTGATAAGTGGAACGAAGAAGGAAAAGTCTGGGAAGCGGATCATGGATTGCTGGACGCGGCGCAGGTGACCAAGTGCGCCAGGGCGGACGAGGACGATCCACTCCGCTCCCCGATCCCGACTCGCATGGTCTCTAACGGCGAGTACATGCCCGCCCTCCAGACTCCGCAGCAGAGGCGGGTGGAAGCGCGCATTCAGGAACTCGCCGAGTCCGCCAGCAAGAAGCTCGGCATGGACCGGCGGCGCTTCCTTGCGAGCACCGGAGGCACGGCCGCCGCGCTCCTCGCGATGAACGAAGTCTTCGGGCGGTTCTTCCACGTCGATCCCATCGAGATGTTCGAACCGGTGGCCTACGCCCAGTCCGCAACGCCGCGCGATCTCTTCGTCTTCGACGATCAGCTCCACATGGTTCGCGGCAGCCAGCCGGCCGGCGGCGCGGGACTGCGGGCGCTCGCGCAGGGTGCTTCATCCGCCCCCACCTTTAAAACCAACCCCTATAACCCGAAGGGTTTCCCGGATGAGCGCGGCGATGTCTGGGGAGTTTGGAACCCGGCTCTGGCGGGGCTGCCCATCACCGCGGCGAATGCTCAAATTGTGCAGTTCATCAAGGACGTCTTCCTCGATAGTCAGGTGAATATCGGGCTCTTGAGCAACGTCACGGCGTCCGCGGTGACCCTGGGAGCGGAAGCGCGCCGTGCGCCGCGCAATGTCGCAGAGGCGCTGCATGGCGAGATCCTGACGGCGGCCCAGACCGCGGCCGCGCGCAATTTCGTCAACGAGATCTCCGGTTCCACCCGCATGATGGCGCACGGCCTGCTCTACGTCGGCAAGGGCAATCTACCTTATATCCAGGAGCAGACCGAGAAGAACGAGCCGGATTCGTGGAAGGGCTATAACATCTCCAACGCGGCCAAGATCGACGACGATCCCAACAGCCTGATGCGGCAATGGCGGCACGACGATGAAGAAGTCGCGTATCCCACGTTTGCACTGATCGAGAAGCTCTATCAAAAAGTCAAAGACAAGAAGCCCGGCTTTAAGAACATCTGCGTCCACAAGGGACTGGCTCCCGGACCGCCGGATCCCAAGCGCGGCCACCCCGGCGACATGCCCAAAGCCGCGAAGGATTGGCCGAACCTGAACTTCATCACGTATCACGCTTGCATTCAGCCGGCCTTCTTTATGTATGACTCGCTGCAGGAGGTCAAATCGGGGAAGACGCGGGAAGGCGTGCCCGACATCAGTTGGACGACTGAGTATGCCGTGCTGGTGGCTCCGTTCCACAACGTATATGCGGAGATCGGGACTACCTGGGCCTCCTCCGTAGTTACGTTCCCCACAGTGGCGGCGCACATCATGGGTCAGCTGATGAAGTTCATGGGACCGGATCGCATCGTTTTCGGTTCCGACTCGGTGTGGTACGGGTCGCCGCAATGGCAGATCGACGCCTTGTGGCGCTTCCAGATTCCCGAGGCGATGCGCAAGAAGTACGGATATCCCGAGCTTACGCCGAGCGCCAAGCGGAAGATTCTGGGACAGAATTCCGCCAAACTCTACGGCATCAAAGGAGTGGGCTCCGGCAATCTCGAAACGCGCTTCAAGCCGGTGCCCAAAGACTATGAGCAGCGCATGTCAAAAGATCTGAAGACCATCATGGAGCTGCCGGGGTTCACCGCGGACAACATGTTGAAGCTCCGGGAGAATTACCGCGCATCGGGCGGCGAGCCGGGCAACATCCGCTACGGATGGATTCGCAAGAGCGAGTAGGCGGCGCAGGAGGTTGAACAAAGGCTGCGGTAACACGTAGAAACCAGCGTGGCATACTTGAGACTTGTTCCTCTATTCCGGCAACGATCTGTATTGTGAAGGCGCGGCGCTGGCCGACGTGGCAGCGCGCGTGGGAACGCCCGCTTACGTCTATTCCACGCAGACTATTCTCGATAACTTCCGCGCATATGACGAGGCGTTCGGCGATATTCCGCACCTGGTCTGCTACGCGGTGAAGGCCAATTCGTCGATGGCGCTGCTGGCGCTTTTGGCGCGGGCCGGCGCAGGATTCGACATCGTCTCCGGCGGCGAACTGTTCCGCGTATTGCAGGCGGGCGGCGATGCGGCCAAGGTGGTGTTCTCGGGCGTCGGCAAGACGGCGGATGAAGTGGACTACGCACTGGCGCAAGGCATCCATGCGTTCAACTGCGAATCGGAAGCGGAACTGGCGCTGATCGACGCCATCGCGGCGCGGCGCGGGACGCACGTCGGCTTCGCGATTCGCGTGAATCCGGATGTGGACGCCGCAACGCACCCTTATATATCTACGGGGCTCAGCCAGCACAAATTCGGTATCGATATTGCGGAGGCGGCCGGGGTTTATGCGCGCGCGCGCCAGTTCCGGAATCTGAGCGCCGAAGGAGTAAGCTGCCACATCGGGTCGCAGATTCTCGACCCCAATCCGATTTTCGAAGCGGTGGATAAGGTGCTGGCGCTCGCCGGCGAATTGCGGGCGCAGGGGCACGCCATTCGGCGGCTCGACCTCGGCGGCGGTCTGGGGGTGGCCTATCGCGAAGGCGATCAATCTCCGGCCATCGGCGATTTCGTTCGGGGCATGGACGTCCGGCTTCGCGACAGCGGCCTGCGAATCGAGGTGGAACCCGGCCGTTCCATCGTAGGGCCGGCGGGCGTATTGCTGACGCGGGTGCTGTATCGGAAATGCAACGGCTCGAAGCAATTCGTGATTGTGGATGCCGGGATGAACGATCTGCTGCGGCCGTCACTCTACCGCGCGCATCACGAGATCGTTCCGGTGCGCAAGCGTTCCATGCCCCCGATCACCGCGGATATAGTGGGCCCGGTGTGCGAGACGGGCGATTTTCTGGCCCGCGACCGTGAGATGCCCGATGCCATGCCGGGCGATTATCTGGCGGTGATGACGGCCGGCGCGTACGGATTCGCGCTCTCCTCGAACTATAACTCGCGCCCGCGCGCCGCCGAAGCGCTGGTGGATGGCGCTGCGTTTCGCGTGATCCGGGCGCGAGAGACTTACGCGGATTTGATTCGCGGTGAGACTAAGTGACGCGTGGCCAAGACTTGGACGCGGAGACGCGGAGACGCGGAGTTAAGCGCAGAGAAGACATGAGAGAGTCTTCTCTGCGTGGCCTCAGCGTCTCAGCGTCTCTGCGTCCAATTCCGGCTCCCCACCATGCTAAATGATGAGGCGACGATGGTTGACTATCTCGCAGTAACGACGGCGGAAATTCCAGTCAGATGCGCGGCGTTTCACGCGGTTCGCTCGCGGGAGAAGGTTGCCAATTCGATCTATGGTGAAACGCTTTGACGCCGGCGCAGTACACTTGCTACCGGGCGGCAGGGCCGATCTGTATCGATGGCAAGCTGGATGAGCTGTCATGGCAGAGGGCGCCGAGGTCGAGCGCTTTCGTGGACATCGTGACGGGCGAGCCGGCATGGTTCGATACGCGCGTGGCGCTGCTGTGGGATGACGACTATCTCTACTTCGGCTTCTGGGCGGAGGAGACCGATGTGTGGGGTACGCTGACCGCGCGCGATGCGAAGATTTACGAAGAGAACGATCTGGAGGTCTTCATCGCCGGACAGGATGCATATTATGAATTCGAGATGAATGCGCTCAACACGGTCTACGAGGTGTTTTGGATCTGGAAGGACGCCTTTTCTCGCGGGTGGCCCGGCGAGCCTCTTCTTCATGCGCGCCGCTGGTTCGACCTGGGCACGCAACGGACAATGACACTCGATGGAGTGGGCGGCCACGTGCATCCGCGCGGCGAGCGGTGGGGCTTTCTCGATTGGGATTTTCCCGGTTTGCTTACGGCAGTAAATGTGGACGGCGCACTCAACAGCCGCACGAAGACCGACCGGGGCTGGACTGCCGAACTGGCATTCCCGTGGCGCGGCCTGGAGCTGCTTGCCGACGGCCGCGCGCTGCCGCCGCGCGACGGCGATGTGTGGCGCATCGACTGCTCGCGCTTCGAGAAGATTGGACGGAACGGCGAGACGCTCGACCCATGCGCGGGTTGGACGTGGAACCGGCATGGCCACTACGATTCGCACATTCCGGAAGTGTTTCCGTATGTGACTTTTTCGGAAAAGATATGCGGGACCTGAGAGCCGGCTGAAAGCCGGCTGCAGCCAGGATTGGCTGCCCCACATTAGGGCAGCGGGATGGGCCAGCGCCTTTCGTGGTCGGCCGTCCCGCTCCATACCCATCGGCGTTCCCGCGCTCCGTGGGTTTCCATGGAGGTCAGGAGCAGCTCCGCCTGCAAGCCTTTCTGGTGTAGAAGCGCGGCGATTTTCACGCGGGTGTCTTCGGCATCGCCTTCGGGATTGAGCACTACCAGCACCGAAGGTCCGCTGCCACTCAATGCCGCGCCGAGCACGCCGGCCTGCCCCGAGAGCGAACGCAAGGGCTCCAGCAGCGGACACAAGGGGCCGCGATAGGGCTGGTGGATGCGATCTTCAAGCGCGTAGCGGATCAGCTCCGGCTGCCCTTCGATGAATGCCGCGGTGAGCAACATAGCATTCTGGATATTGGCCACGGTGTCCGCACGCGAATACTTTTCCGGCAATACGGAGCGCGCATGTTCGGTGGAAAGCGCCGATTCCGGCACCGCCACTAACAGCGGCCACTCGGCGCGTACGCGCAGCTTGACGGCGCCCTCCGCATGCACCAAGGTGATGCCGCCGAGCCAGCACGCGGCGGCGTTATCGCCGTGACACTCGCGCCGCACGGCTTCCTTGAGCACGGCGTCGTCGGTCCACCCCAGCTCGCCGAAATGCGCCGCCAGCGCGATCCCCGCGAGGCGGGCCGCGGCGGACGACCCCAAGCCCTTGCCGATAGGGATTTCGTTATCGACCTGGATACTCAACGGGACGAGCGCCTTGCCGGCCGATTCCAATACCTCGCCGTAAGTTTCCAGCACCAGGTTGCGATGGAGGCTGCGGCAGATTTCGGCATCGCGGCCGTGCGCTTCGATGGAGAACTCGCGCGCGATCTTGGCGCGTACGCGGTAGTGCAGCCGCATGGCGATACCGGCCGCGTCGAATGCCGGCCCCAGGTTGGCGGAAGTGGCGGGGAGGACGATCTCGATGGGGCTAGGGCGCATGGATCACCGGATCAGGCATCGGGCTGAGGCTAGAGTTGAGGACGCGCGAGGAGCCGGCTGAAAGCCGGCTGCAGCCAGGATTGGCTGCCCCACAGAGCAAGAGCGCGACCAGGGGGTCCGCCCTACTATTTTTTTGCTTATCTGCAGTTTGGTGGGACTCGGCACTACGCGCCACTCGCCTCCAATAGTTGAATCACGGCGCCTGGGTCGGCATCGATTGCGAGTGCGGGCTTGCGCATATCGAGCGTGTATTCGGGGTCTTTGAGGCAGTGGCCGGTGAGGAGCAGGACCACCGAATCGGTGCGGCGCACGAAGCCGGAGCGCACCAGATTCTTCAAGCCCGCCAGGGTGGCGGCGGACGCGGGCTCGCAGCCAATGCCCTCGGCGCCGATCTCCTGCTTGGCGGTGGCGATCTCTTCTTCGCTCACCTGTTCGCAGGCGCCGCCGGTCTCGCGGAGTACGGCTACAGCCTTCTTCCACGAGGCGGGGTTGCCGATGCGGATGGCGGTGGCGCGCGTTTCCGCCTTGACGGGTTCCATGCGCTGGCCGCCGAATTCCTTCATGCACCGCACCAGAGGATTCGCGCCCGCAGCTTGGATGATGGAGATGCGCGGCAAGGTTCGGATCAAGCCAACCGACCGCATCTCCACGAAGCCTTTGCCCAACGCGGAGGAATTGGCGAGGTTGCCGCCGGGGACGATCAGGTGGTCCGGCACTTGCCAGTTGAGCTGCTCCATCAATTCGAACGCGGCGGTCTTCTGACCTTCGAGGCGGTAAGGATTCATGGAATTGAGCAGGTAAAGCGGATAGCGGCGGACGACCTCGAGCAGCACATTCACGCAGCCATCGAAATCGGTTTTCAATTGCACCGTGTGCGCGCCATAATCCACCGATTGCGCCAGCTTGCCCCACGCGATTTTTCCATCGGGCAGCAGCACCAGGGCACGCATTCCGGCGCGCGCGGCATAGGCCGCCATGGAGGCCGACGTGTTGCCGGTGGAAGCGCAGCCGACCCACTGAAAACCCTTCAGCCTGGCCACGGAGAGCGCCGCAGTCATGCCGGTATCCTTGAAGGAGCCGGTGGGGTTCATGCCTTGATGTTTGGCGAGCAGGTGGTCGACGCCGGCGCTCTGCGCGCATCTCGGCATGGGGTAGACGGGCGTGTTTCCTTCACGCAGCGTGACGGCGTCGCGGGCGGCATCGGGAAGAATGGGCAGCATCTCGCGGAAGCGCCACACGCCGCTCTGGTCGGCCGGGTGAAGCGACGTCTTGCGGTTGCGCCACAAGGCTTCGAGCGCGGGGGCGCCGACCGGGCTGGCCTCGACGGTGTAAGCCAATTCGAGGAGATCGCCGCAGTGGATGCAGCGGAAATCGCGCGCTGGATCGGCGAAGGCGGCGTGGCAGCCGATGCATCGCAGCTCGGGCTGGGTGAGGCCGGCTTCAGGCATTGGTCACCGGATTCGGGGGCGTGAGGCGGGCCGGTGAGGTTCGGTGAATAGCGAGACGGAGGCGGATTGACAATCCGCCGGACCCAGAGGGTACCCCTGCCACGCTGCCCCACATGCGGCAGGCCGCAACCGACACCATGGGTCTGGAGGGCGCGATGGGTTGTAGTAGTAAATTTCGCAATCTGTAAGCTTCAATCATAAGACGTTTGAAAAAACAAAAGCCCGCCCGCCGTTCGATCCGGCGAGCGGGCTTTTTCAAACCCCAGCTTCGAAAGCTTCCGTTTAGCGGGAGCCCCCGGACTCGCCGGAACGCACTGTTGCCTGTGTCAGGCACGGCGTCGAGCCTCTTAGTGCGCACTGGCGAGTAGCCGTCATTCAAGGCTAGCGTACAACCTGGCGCCGGTGGAAGTCAACGCCAGGGTGCCGCGAGGGTAAATTGACGGAACGAACCCAATTTCCAGGAAGTGGTTTTGGATTGTTAGGGTTGGCTGGGGTTCGGCGCGATGCTGGGGACCCTGAGACACGAAGGCGCCGGTTGCAGGTATAGTGGAACGTCATTTTATATAAGTTGAGTGGCGCCCGATTACAACGCTTGGCGCTAATGCTGTTGGGGTTTGATCCTGATTAAAGAGTAGCAGGTACATACAAGGGATTCAGGGTGAGGAATTGCATAAGTGGTTGATAAGGCGACGGGAGAAATTTGTTAATAACGAGTGACACACACGATTTCTCGACGCCGTTTGCCGCAGGGACGCTTTGCCGCATCAAGCACCTTTCCAGGCGAGCCTTGCTGGACGGCCACGAATGCCCTGTTAGAAAACGCACGCTGGCTGGGAGGGTGCAAGTTGGGGGCCGGCCCGGCGCCGCCGTCGCCAACCGCGGCTCAAGGGCTGCTTGCGCCATGATAGGCTTAATCTCTTATGAAGCTCGCGGCTTTGCTCCTGCTTCCGGCCTGCCTGGCGCTGGCCCAGGTCCCTACGCCCGAATCGGTTCTGGGTCACAAGCCCGGCGACGATTTTTATCTTGCCAGCTACGATGAGTCGCTGGGCTATTTCCAGAAGCTGGCGCAATCCACCGGCAAGCTCAAGCTGGTGCGCGTCGGCAAGACTACGCGCGGCCTCGACTGGTACATCGCCGTCATCTCGTCCGCCCAGAACCTTGCCGGCCTCGATAAGTATAAGGACACGGCGCGCCGCCTGGCGCTGGTCAAAGGGCTCACCGATGCCCAGGCGCACGAGTTGGCGCACAATGGCAAAGTGATCGTGCATATCGATGGCGGACTGCACGCCACCGAGGTTGCGCCCGCGCAGCACGCCATTCAGCTTGCCTACAACCTGGTGAGCGCGAAGGACCCCGAGACCACCGCCATTCTCGACAACGTAATCCTGCTGCTCTGGTTTTCCATTAATCCCGATGGACAGAACCAGGTGGTGAATTGGTACCGCAGCAATCTCGGCTCGCCGTTCGAAGTCAGTAATACGCCCGGGCTATGGCAGGAATATATCGGCCACGATAATAACCGCGACGGCTACATGAATAACATGATCGAATCGCAGGTGATTACCCGCACCGAGCTGGAATACTATCCCAATGTCTTCTATAACCAGCATCAGACGGCGCCGTTTCCCGCGCGCATTTGGATTCCGCCCTTCGGCGACCCGGTGTCACTCAATCCGCACCCGCTGATGTACCGCTGGGTGAATGTGTTCGGCACCGCCATGGCGGCGTACCTCGATGAGCACGATATGCCCGGCGCGATGCACCGCGGGCGCTTTGACGATTGGTACCCCGGCTTCGTCGACCACGTGAACAACTTCCGCAATACGGTTTCGTTTCTTACCGAGACCGCGCTCTATCGCTATGCCACGCCGCATTTCTACACCGTGGACGAGTTTCCGCGCGACAAGCAGGATCTGCACACGGAGGTTTATTACTCAAGCCCGTGGCGCGGTGGCTGGTGGCGGCTGGGCGATGCCGTACGATATAACATCGCCGCTTCGATGTCTGTGCTGGACACCGCTGCGAAGAATCGCGAAGAGCTGCTTTACGACCGTTACCGCGCCGGGCACGATGTGATCGAGCATTTCACCAAGGACCCGCCTTATGCGTACGTGATTCCGCGCGAGCAGCGCGACCGCAATACGGCGGCGGTGCTGGTGGAAAAGCTGATGGTGGATGGGATCGAGATGCATCAGGCCACGCAGAAGTTCATCGCCAACGGCACCACATTTCTGGAAGGCGATTGGGTGGTGCTGATGGACCAACCCTTCGCCGCATTGGTGAAAGAGTTATTCGAAGTGCAGAAGTATCCCGATCTGCGTGCGCCCTCGCTAGGCGCGGCGGACGCTGGCGGACGAGGCGGACGAGGTGGCGCTGCGCCGGCTGCGGTTCCGGCCGCGGCTGCTGCTGCGCCGGCAGTTGCGGCAGCCGCGCCGGCAGGCGGAGGAGGACGCGGCGGTCGCGGTGGTGGCGCAGCCGCAGCAGCACCGGGGGGTAGAGGCGGCGCTGCCGGCGGAGCTCCAGCCGGAGATGCGGCGCTGGCGCAGCTACCCTATGACGTCACCGGCTGGACGCTTCCCATGCAGATGGGCGTGGAAGTTGCCGCGGTAGCCGAGCCGGTATCCGCGGAGACGCGCCGTACCCTGCAGAAGATCGAGCGCATGGAGCCGATTCCCGGCAAAGTGGAAGGCTCCGGCCCGGTATTTGTTTTTTCGCACAATTCCAACGCCGCGTTTCGGGCCGTCAACGACGTGCTGGCTGCGGGCGGCAAAGTCGCGTTCGCAAAAACCGAAAACGCCGTCTACGCAACCGGCGCTTCTGCCATCCTGCAAAAAAGCGGCGTGGATGCGACATCCGTTAAAGAGACGCCGGCTGGGTCCTGGCCGGTGAAGCAGCCGCGCATCGCGCTGTACGATCCGTGGGGCGGCAATATCGACACCGGCTGGACCCGGTGGCTGTTCGAACAGTTCCGTTTTCCATTCACGCTGGTACACAATGCGGATCTGCAGGACGGCCACCTGGGCGAGCATTACGACGCGATTGTGTTCGCCGAAATGGGATCGCGCCAGATCATGGATGGTATGGCGCCGGGCTCGGCGCCGGGCCAATATGCGGGCGGCATCGGAGAAACCGGGGCGCAGGCGTTGCGCGATTTCGTCACGCAGGGGGGCACGCTGGTGACTCTGGGAAATGCGACGCTGTTCGCCCTGGATCAATTCAATCTGGCGCTTACTAACGTGGTGCAGGGCGTTCCGCAGACCCAGTTCTTCTGTTCCGGGTCGCTGCTGCGAGTAGAGATCAAGGACGCGAATCATCCGCTGGTGGCGGGTTTGCCGGCCAGCCCGGCGATCATGTTCGAGCGCAACCCGGTCTTCGATACTAAGCCGGGCTTCCGGGGACGCGTGCTGGCCAGCTATGTGAAAGACCGCAACCCGCTGCTGAGCGGCTTCCTGATTGGGGCCGACCGCATCGAGGGCAAAGCCGCCGCGATTGACGCGGATTATGGCAAGGGTCACATCGTGATGCTGGCTTTCCGTCCGCAGTGGCGCGGGCAATCGCACGGCACGTATAAGTTCCTTTTCAACGCGCTCTACTACAGCCCGTCGATGGCGCCGGAAGCGCCCGCGCGCGAAGGCGGACGTGGCGGCGGGAATCCGCAACAGGCCGCGTGGCGGCGCGAGGCCGAGTCGGTGAAGGCGGATCTGCTTAAGGTGCTGGACCAGAACCGCACTTACTTCAATGCACGCGGACCGCGCGCGGCGGAGGAGGGCAAGAAGCTGGAAGAGCAGTTGGACGCCTTCCAACGGGACCGGCTGCCGCAGTTGGACGATCTGCGCGCCCAGGTGGAAGACGGCGCGGTAGCGCGCAGCGATGCGGGCTTCTCGGCGCAGCTTAAGAAATTTGCCGTGGATCTTCGCACCAAGGATTTCAGCGCAGCGAAGCTGGAAGACTTACTCGACCAATATAAGTTGACGGTGGTTCCATAAATGAGCAAAATCATCCTGAAAAATTGGCAGGCGAAAGCGCCTGCCCCACAGAGACTTATCCTATTGCTATTAGTTGCCACTGCAGCATTTGCGCAGGTTCCTACCCCGGAGTCAGTCCTGGGCTACAAGCCAGGCGCCGATTTCCACCTGGCGACTTACGACGACGCTCTGGCTTACTTCCGCAAAGTGGCCGCCGCATCCAACCGCATCAAGCTGGTGAATGTCGGCAAGAGCACGCAGGGACGCGATTGGTGGATTGCCTTCATCTCCGATCCCGAAAATTTGAAGCAGCTGGATCACTACAAAGACGTCTCGCGCCGCCTGGCCGTGGCGCGCGGCGTCAGTGACGAACAGGCGCACGAGCTTGCCCGCGAAACCAAGCCCATCATCCACATCGATGGCGGCCTGCACGCCAGCGAAGTGGCCAACCACCAGCACACCATCCAGCTCGGCTACGACCTGGCGACCAGCGAACAGCCCGATTTCAGGGCGATCCGGCAGAACCTGATTGTCGAATTGTGGTTTTCTATCAACCCCGATGGGCAGAACATTGTCGCCAACTGGTATCGCGAGAATGTGGGAACGCCGTACGAGGTGAGTCCGCTGCCGGTACTGTTTCAGGAGTACGTGGGGCACGACAATAACCGCGACGGCTACATGCTGAACATGCTCGAAACGCGCGAGATCACCAAGGCCACTCTCGACACGCAGCCGCTGATTTTCTATACGCAGCACCAGAGCGCGCCGTTTCCCGGGCGCATCTATCTGCCGCCGTTCGCCGACCCTATCTCAGGCAACATGCACCCGCTGATGGTGCGCTGGCTGAGCCTTATCGGCATGTCGATCGCGCAGTATCTGGACGATCATAACCTGCCTGGCTCCATGCATCAGGAGACTTTCGACGTCTGGTATCCCGGCTACATCGATAATGTCGGCAACTTCCGGCACACCATTTCGTTCTTCACCGAAACGGCGCTCTACCGCTATGCCACGCCGCACTTCTACACCGTGGAGGATTTTCCTTCGGCGCGTCAGGGACTAGGTACGGAGATGCTGTATTCCAGCCCCTGGAAGGGCGGATGGTGGCGCCTCTCAGATGCATGCCTCTATATGTACGAAGCCGACATGGCGG
>JBEKNN010000047.1:0-38925 GCA_049522755.1 Bryobacteraceae bacterium
AAGCCGCCCAAACGCCAAGCGTTTCCAAACGTCGGCGCCCGCGTTAATCCGACAAACGCTGTTAGCCACCGCGCCAGTGGCGTCCACGCTTAACCTTCAAGACCCTCCCGCGCCGGTCCGCCTCATGGGCGGGATTACTGCTTCGTATTCAGCGGTTGCCGCGCACCGTCAAAGAACTCGCGCTGCAGTCTGGGACCGATCTCGTCCGCCTTCACGGCTCGAATCGCATCCGCCACGTTCGCCGTCCAGGCTTTCATGTCAAACTCGCCCAGTTCGGTAGTAGCCGCCGATCCGTCGCCGGCATAATGATTGGGGAATTTCGCGTACCACCAGATTCCCGTATAGAGGCCGCGGGGCAGGTCGAGCCGGTTCTGATCGGCCCCGGATTCCTGCCCCGCGCGATCCAGGTGAACCAGATCCGGTCGCGACACCAGCGTGTGGGCAGTCTCCGATTCGCCGGCGTGCTGATCCACCGTACTCTTCAGCGCCGGCCGGCCTGGAGGATAGTTGGGACGCGAGAGCACGTACACCATGTAATCGTGCGGCGCGGCAAGCTGCGCCTGCGCGAAAAAAGGCAGCAGATAGTCGTTCCCGCCATGGCCGTTCACGATCACGATCTTCTTACATCCATTGCGCGCCATCTCATCGGTGGTTTCCTGAAGTAAGTCCATTTGCAGTCTCGCGCTATAAGCCACCGTGCCGGGCTCATGCCTGGCCTCGAAGATCTGACCGAAATAGTATGCCGGAAATACAACGGCGTACTCCTGCTGTGCGGCGTGCTCCGCCACATACCGCACGTTGATCAGATCCGTGCCGAGCGGCAGTTGGGGGCCGTGCTTCTCGATGATTCCGAACGGCAGCACGCACGTGGTCCGGGCCTTCTGAACGGCTTGCTCGAAATCGGCGGCGGTTAGTTCCTCCCATTTCACGGAGAGCGTTTGTGGAAAGGCGCATGTGCCCGTAAACAACAACGCTGCCAACAATGGTGTCTTCATTTGCGGCTCCAGCGATTCTTCGGCTCAAATTATATCCCGATCCGCTTCCCCGGCGGATATCTCACCGGCAACGTTAACCAAAGATATAACGTAGCCACTCAGTCGCATAAGCTATGATGACTACCGGACGGCTCCGCGCTGTCATCAGAATAGGAACACTCAGGTGGATCAACTCGCGAAGCAAGCCGCCGAGGTCGCTCTCCGCCTCGCCGCTCTCCCCGTCGATGGATTGCGCAACAATCCCGAAGCTCTCGACTCTATCGAGCGCCTGGCGATGCGCATTCTGAAGGAAGTCTCCACGGTTCGCGCCAGCAACACACATGGCGTCGGCGAGAGCAGCGGAATGTGGCCTGCCATGCAACCCTTGCGCCGCCAGTGACTGCACCACTCGTGTGAACGCGCTTCGAATCGGAGGCGTTAAGTGAACAGTGTTGGTCGCTTAACCTTCAAGCTCCTCCGTCGCCGGTACACGTCGGCAACCACTTACTAAGCCACGCCCGCCGCCCGCATCACCGGCTCCGCCTTCTCGCGGACGCGCCTGGCCATTTCGTAAGGGTCGGCGTTCTGGTAACGGGGATAGAACAGCTCGACCGATAGCGGCCCGGAATATCCTTTCGCGGCGAGCGCGCGCAGGATGCGGGGTAATGGAGAGACGCCTTCTCCCGGCACCTCGCGCGTCGTGCTGTCAAGCAATTCGCGGGGGATGTCGGGCACATCCTGAAAATGCACGTGCGGAATTTCGCCCGTATGAATCAACTCGAGGTCTTCGAATTTGCTGAGGCCCGACCAGAAGTGATAGCAATCGAACATCGGCTTCACGTTGGGGTGGGCGGCTTCACGGGTCAGGCGCAGAGACGTCGGCAGAGTTCCGATAAAGGTGGATCCGCGCATGAACTCGACCATGAGCGTAATGGGGATCTGCCTGGCGATCTCGCCCGCTTCGCGCATATTCTCCACGCCGCGCTTGTAATCGTCCGCCGTGTATTTCTCGGTAGCGCCACACGGACAGACCATGCGGCTAACCCCGAGTTCGGAGCCCATCGCGCCAAACCGCTTCATGTCTTCGACCGCTTTGGGACGGTCGGGACTGGGTTCCCAGAGTCCGCGCACCCCGCCGCACGATACCACGGTCAGCCCCAGATCGGACAGAAGTCTCCTCGCGGCTGCCATGCCGTCGGTCTTCACGAATGGTTCCAGGTGAGGGAAGACCACTTCCACGTATTTGATGCCGGCGCGGGCGTAGCCTTCGAGGGATTTGCGATAGCCCGCCGCCGCGGAGGTGGTTTGGTGCATACAGAGTTGCATGGAGCCCGGCGCCGCACGCAGCGGAATCGCGGGGGCCAGCGCCGACAGAAGCAGGTGTCTGCGGTTGAGCATGGGCTCATAGTATCGCAGCCTGGCGCGGGCGGCGCATACCAAAGCCCGGCGCAATACGCATCACGCGGGGTTCCACTCGGCCGAGCCTATACCATAAATGCCGAGCCTGTACCACAATTAGTATTTACCCATTTCAGAGGAGACAGTCCCATGCGCGCCTATCTTGTCGAACGGCCAGGAGCCGCTTTTCGCAGCGTTGATATTCCGCGTCCGGTTCCCGCAACGGGCCAGGTGTTGGTCCGGGTGCATGCCAGCGGCGTGAATCCGCTCGATACCAAAATTCGCGCCGGTAAGGCGGAACATGCCAGGCAGCCATTGCCTGCGATTCTGGGCCTCGATATGGCCGGCGTCGTGGAAGAGATTGGACCGGGCGTGACCCGCTTCAGGCAGGGCGATGAAGTGTACGGCATGGTCGGCGGCGTCGGCGGTTTGCAGGGTACGCTGGCAGAGTTTGTCGCCGCTGACGCGTCCCTGTTGGCCGGCAAACCACGCACCCTTTCCATGCGCGAAGCCGCCGCTCTTCCGCTCTCCATCATCACGGCTTGGGAGGGCCTTGTCGACCGCGCCAAGGTCCATCCCGGCCAGAAAGTGCTCATCCATGCCGGGGCCGGCGGCATCGGCCACGTTGCCGTACAAATCGCTCGCGCATTTGGAGCGGAAGTCTTCGCGACTGTCTCACCCGACAAAGCGGCCATCGCGGAAAGTTTCGGCGCCGTTGCCATCGACTATCGCACCGTATCCGTCGAGCGGTATGTGGCGGCGCACACCGCGGGCCAAGGTTTCGATATCGTCTACGACACCGTTGGCGGCGCTACGCTCGATGCGTCCTTCGCTGCCGTCAAGCGCTATACCGGCCATGTCCTAAGCTGTCTGGGATGGGGTTCTCACTCGTTAGCGCCGCTCTCGTTCCGTGGGGCTACTTACTCCGGCGTGTTCACGCTGCTTCCCTTGATCACCGGAGAGAGCCGCGCGCACCATGGCGAATTGCTTGCCAAGGCGGCCGCCCTGGCCGAAGCGGGCAAACTGAAGCCTCTCGTTCACCCTGACCGCTTTTTGTCGTCGGATATCGACGCCGCACACACTGCGGTCGAATCCGGCGCGCTGGGTAAAGTTGTCGTCGAGATCTGACGTAATTCGACGAGCCTTACCCGCTGAACCCGCCTACCACGGCATCTGGCGCTTGGTGAATTTGCGCCCGATGTCGGCAGCCTGTTCGTTAGCCGGACCAACCATCACGCCTTCCTTGATCATGGCGATCACATCGGCGGCGGACATCGAATTCAGAAACGCGATGTGGTTCGCTTTGCAGGCCGCCAGTACCTTCGCTCGCGCCGCCTGCATCCGGGGGTCGCTGACCGAGCCCCGGCCAGAGGGCACGCCCAGCGATAAAGCCATGTCGCCCGGCCCCCACTCCGCCATGCCGATGCCCGGAATCTTCAGGTTCTGGTCCACGTTCGCCAGCGCGTATTTGTCTTCTTCCTTTACTCCGAGCAGAAGCTCGCCGTTTGGGTTGAGCGGCCACGGATCGGCTTTCTGTTCGTACTCCTCCGTGGAAATTCCCCAGATCTGCGCCGCTGTCGGAGTTCCATGCGCGCCCCGCCGCCCCTCACCGAGCAGCGGCCCGACTCCCTCTTTGTGAATGGGAAAGCGAACGGCTTCGATGTAGGCCCGGATGGCGCCCGGCGTGTCCGCATGCGTGAGCATGATTCCATGAACCCCGGCAGCCAGCACTTGCTGGAACATCCACGCATTCGCGCGAACTGTCGTTTCGTCGGTGCCATTCACCGGCACATTGACGATCACCGCCGGCGTACGGTGGCCGCTCTTTGTCGGCCCGCCCGCCACCAGCCCCTTCATGTACGCCGTCAATCCAACTATGTCGTAGGGGGCGTGCTCCATGTCATAGCTGATATAGTCGGCGTAAGTCTGGGCATCCTTCTTTCCTTGTTCAAAACTGCTCGCCGCGTCTCCACCTCCGCCCGGCGTCCCCGTATGCGAACCGGTGTAATAAATCGGCTGGCCGTCCGCCAACAATTCAATGGTCCGGTTGATCCGCTTTGGCTTGTAGGCCGGGTTGCCGTTTTGGGCCAACATCCCCACAACCCCGAACACCAGGACAAGCGGTAAGCCCAGCAAACACGTTTTCCCGTTGATACGCTTCATAACTCTCCTTTCGTGGTTGCGAAATCCTTCAATCGTCCATCATTGATTCTCTCCCAGACTTACCCGCCAGGATCTACCGGATTCTCCATGCCCGTTCGCCGCGAGTAATCCTTGCCGTCTGCTACGCTGATGCAAGTGACTGGCCGCCAGTTCAAGCCCTTGTCTTCGACGTCCTTAGCCGCGGATCACGCTGTCCGCATTCGAACTGAAAACACCGCGAGCGTCGATGAGCACGCCGCGATTCGGGCCGTTAACGCCGCAGCCTTTGGACGTTCCGACGAAGCCGATCTGGTGGATAAGCTGCGCGCAGGCGGGCACGCGCCGATCTCGCTCGTAGCGCTGTTTGAGGGTAGCATCGCCGGTCAGATCATGTTCAGCCGAATGTGGATTGGCGCGTCGCCCAGCCTCATATCCGCAGTCGCATTAGCGCCCGTGGCCGTCCTCCCTGAACATCAACGCAAGGGCATCGGCAGCCTTCTAATCCGGCACGGGCTGGAGTTGTTGCGAGATCGAGGCGAAGCCCTCGTTATCGTCGTCGGACACCCTGAATACTACCCAAGATTCGGCTTCTCACCGGATAAGGCCAAGGCGCTCGAAAGCCCATTTCCACCGGAAGCATTCATGGCGATGGAGCTGAGCGCGGGCGCTCTTGATGGAGTCCGGGGATCGGTAGTATATCCACCGGTCTTCGGAATCTGACCCGTGGCTCCTCCCTCGCCGTCCGCTTCGGGCATGTCGTGAAGCGCGCCCGCATCTGCCGCCCGGTAAGGTGTCAGTCTACGCGTGTGCGTGCGACTGGTAGTGCTGGCGCAGCAGGTCCTTCCCATAATCGTTGCCGTTTGGAGTCCGCACCACGCAGTGAATGTGCTGCCGCGTTGGCGCGTTGGGCTCTTTGGCGAATCGCGCCAGGTTCGCCGGGCGCTGGTGATCGAATTCGATCAGGATCACCGGGCTGTGGATGCGATAGTAGTAGACCCCCGCTGCATCCGCGCCGCCGATCCAGGCGAACCACGTGCGGTCGATCTGCCGCTTCACCTCGTCCATCTTGACGCGCGCGTGGCCGTCGTCCATGTTGCCAACGTACAGGTCTACCAGATCCAGAAGCTGCCGTCGCTCCGGCTCGGAAAAATCGGCCGCGCGCACGCCCGCGTAGTCCAGCGCTACATTGTCCTGGAACGCCTCCGTCAGGTTGTAGTTATCCGTCTTATTGGGGTTAAGGATGGCCTTCGCGCGCCGGGGCTTGTCGAGCGTCAGCAGCATCTCGAGACCGCGGTTCTGCTCGTCCTGAAGAATCGAGACGCCTTTATACTTGCCGGAAGTAGCGGTGACCGGCTCCGATCCGGCGAAAAACGGCGTCATCACCACCTGGTCTCCCAACACGAAATAGTTGATGATGGCGTGGTGCCCGTCCAGTTGGAAGCCCCACGGCTCGCTTGCCGAGGGCTTGCCCATCACGGTGATGAAGTAAAGCCATTCGCCCAGAAACTCGTGGTCGTTGGTCAGCTCGGCGAGCGTCTCGTTGAGCCGCATGATGTCGCGGGTCAGCCTCAATCCGCGCGCGCTCAGCGATGCCTCCAGCAGACCAAACGCCGCGCCGCGTTGCGCGTCCGTCATTTCCTTGAAGCTGACGCCCTGGCGCACATAGAAGTGCTGATTCATCCACTTGCGCCACTCCGGGTCGTCCACCGCGAACATGGTCCGGTCGCGTTGCTGCCTGGTGAGGCTCCCGAGGAAGCGTTCGGCCGCGACGCGCACCGGCGCGGTCGAAACACCGGTAGAATGCACGCCGAAGAGATCGGTCTCGACGGTCCCGTTGGCGGTTATACCCTTGAATGGCTCGGCCAGACCCTTGCGCTCGTAATCGGCCGACATCTGCCGGAAGCGCTCGGCCATGTCGGCGGTGTCTTGCGGGAAGGCATGAGGCGCGAGAATAGCGCCTGGGATAAGCGTGGAAAACAGCGCGCGGCGCGTCCAACGCGGAGCCTGCTGATGGTGCTTATGTAGATTGTGCTCGTGCAGATTGGCGTGGTGACTGGAGCTCATGTCCGTCCAATTGTACAGCTACCGCTCCGCGACCAGCGTGGCCACGGCATCATCCACGTCTTTCTCCGTGAACTGCCGATTGGGGTCGTTGCCGTTCAGCGCGTAGCGGCGGCGGCCGGTCCGATCGTATACCCACACATCGGGAACGCCTTCAATGTCGAGCTTCTCGAACGACTGCGAAATATTCTCGTTCATCAGGTAGTTACGGAAAGTAGCGTTCTGCCTGCGCAGGAACTGCCGCGCCGTCTCCAGCGCCTGCTTGTCCTCGCGGTCGTCCACGCTCATGGATACGAATGTCACTCCGCCGTTCTTGTACCGGTTATACAGTTGCACCATGTGGGGGAACCGCTCGATGCATGGCACGCACCATGTTGCCCAAAGATCCACCACCACAATGTTGCCCTTGAGCGAAGCCAGCTCGCGCTGCCACTGATCGTATGTGACGGGCTCGAATGTGACGGGCCGCAGATCTATCGCCCCGGGCCCCGGCTTCGACCCGCACGATAACAAGCAAAGTACCGCGGCCAGGATCGAGCACGGGGCCAAGATCGAGCATAGTTTCGAGCGCCGGATGGAAGCGCCTGTACGGCTCCCGCTCCACATGTCGAATTATCTGCTCGCGTACTCGAGAGTGCAGCCCTGCGGGCGTGTCTCCGTAACCGCAGGCAACTTGCCGGCGGCCGCCGCCTCGATTCCGTCGCGCACGTAGAATTGGGCCGGCGGTCCATTCGTGTAGCGCGGCGCTCTGCCTTCCATCAAAGCCGGGGAATTGGTCAGCAGGCCCGTATAAACCACTCGCCGGTTCTTGTCGAGGACAAAATATTCAGGCGTGTGCGTAGCGCCATACTTGCGGCCAATCTCCTGGGAGCCATCGAACAGGTACAGGAAGTTGTACCCCGCCTGCTGCACGCGCGCCTTCATGGCCGGCAGCGTATCTTCCTGCCGCAGATTGATAGCAATTCCGACGAACCGCACGCTCTTGCTTTTGTACTCTCCCACTGTCTTAATCATGTCCGGCTCTCCGCCCTTCACCCACGGGCAGTGGTTTGCCAGGAAGACAATCACCAGCACATCTTCCTTGAAGTCGGACATAGAATAGCTCTTGCCATCTGTGGCTGGCAGATTAGTGAAGACCGGCGCCTGCATCCCTATATTGATTGTCGAATTGTACTTGCCACCGTAAACCAGGGTTGCCGACGCCAGGAAAGCGATCGCGATTGTGAGCCCGGCTACCGTGCCAGAAGTTTGTTTCATAGCTTGACTCCTCAACGGTATGAGCAAAACTTTATCACACGAAAACCCGCGTTTCGGGTCCGGATCGATGACACCGCCCGCCGGTCCAAGCCAGCACGCCTGTTCTGCTTAGTGGACGCCGGCGGTCTCTTCTATCGGAGCGAACGGGCTGATCAAATTATTGTGCCCGTCGAATTCGAAATCGATAGACGCCTCGATTTCCAGGTTCGGATTGCGCTCTACCTCGCCGCGAAGATTCTCACTCAGTCCGATGCGGTCCAGCTCCATGCTGTTGCGGATCCACCCGTACGTCACCTGGCTCAAATCGAGCTTCCCCACGGTCGGCGCGAAGCGCTCCAGGCACTCGCGATCGGTGGCGAAGTGGACCGGCGTGCGGATGGCCGCCGGCGTATTTGCGGTGAGCGAGTTGATCGTGGTGGGCGCCCAGTCGATGCGCTCCACCAGGCGGTTGGTCACCACATCGGCCATGCCCAGGCCGACCGCGCTATTGTAGGTGAGCTCGCTGAGGTCGCGGACGAAAATGCGCTCAATGCGCGGCGTGTTGGGCCACGGATTGTACTCGCCGTTGACGCCCCGGTTCACCACCTTGCTGTCCATTCCCGCGCCGCTGATGTTCTTGCCGATTTCGTCCAGAATCAGGATGTCGAGATCCGCCGGAATTTTCGCCATCCACGATTTCACCAGCGCCAGATTCTCCATCTCGCGCTGTTCCATAGCTTCCAAAGGAACCGCGTCGATCTTGCCCGTGTTGTGGTGCGCGTCTTCCAGAATCGCCAGGCCGCCCAGAATCTTGCCCGATTGCAACACCTGCCGCCCCACCGTAACCACCACGTGCTCGAGGCCCAGCCGGTATGCATACGAATGGTAACGTTGCGCGCCGGCGAACTTGCCCAAGCCGATCGCCATCATTTTGAACAAGCCGCTTTCGATCTTGCCGGCGTAATCGGTATGCCATTTCACGCGGCCGATCAACATCACGCCATCGGAATTATAAGCCTCGCGATCCATGAAGGCTTCGATGCCGTCGGCGGTCTTGCCAAGCGAAACCACTTCGAGCTGGCTGATCATCGGGCAGCCCATGGATGCTTCGGTGATGCCGTAGTGCGCCAGAACGTTAGCCTGCCCGGCGGCGGACGCAGCGCCGTGGCTGCCCATCGCGGGAAACAGGAACGGCTGCATCCCGGCGTCTTTCCAATAGCGGACCGCGCTGCGGACGATGGATGCGATATTGTGGATGCCGCGGCTGCCGACGCCGATGGCGACGCGCGCGCCCGGCTTCAGCCGCGCCGCGAAGTTGGAGGCGCCAAGCTGGCTGCGCACTTCGGCTGCGACATCGGGAATTCGACGATCGGGAAACTTCTGGCGGACCACAAGCAGGCGAGGTAAGGGCATGGTCCTATTTTAAGCATTTTCCCGCGCTTTCGGCAGCGCGAGCGGCAGCGCCCTTCGGATACTTTCGAACCTCCGGCTTCGCTAATCGCCATCGCGTGAACAAAGCTGTCCCGATCCCGTCCACTACCAATCGCGGACCTCCGGCAGTATGCGCCCGCGCAGTATTAATGGTTTCGAAGCAAGATCCAGCCGGAGCGGGAGCTTGCCAAGCGTCGTCTCTACCGGCGGCAACGAGTTTCGAAGGAATCGATGACCACAAATCCGCAGAGCGTTTCTGTTGGTCGCCAGGAACCAAGCCCTCCCTCATGGCTTAAAGCATCGCTTGAATTATCGAATGAGCTTGGAGGTCGCACGCGCCCGTCCGGCGCCACAATGTCGCGGCCCCGCGACGAGGCGCCCAATGAGCAGCCGGAGCGAAGCTCGCCAAGCGTCGTCTCTACCAGCGGCAATGAATTTCGAAGGAACCCCTGACCACACACCGGAGAGAGTTTCTATTGGCTGGCCAATAACCAAGCATCCATAAATGAAAGTATCACTTTAACTATCAAATGGGCTTACTCGTCACCTGGAACTCGGTACGCCACCACCAGTTGTTGCCCCTCGTGCGCGTTGAGATGCCTCTATCTGAGGCGCCAAGCCTCCATAACTTAGAGCATCACTTGAACTATCGAATGAGCTGGTCGTCGCTGGAGCCGCTACACCGCCGCCAGTTGTCGCCCTCGCGTGCGTTGCGATGGCGCCATCCGCCTCCGGAGTCGGCGCCAAATTCCCAGTTCCGATAGACGGCCTAAGACTATCCGGGAGAAACGGCGCTGGCGGAGATTCGGCCAGCGGCCGACGCCTGGGTTCACCTAACGCGAAGTGGTCACCTTGGGTGTCACGTGGATCAGCGCGCCTGGATTGGCGTCTTCCAGCATCCACAGCGAGCCATCCGGCCCTTCTTCCACATCGCGGATGCGCTTGCCCACATCCCATCGCTCGGCGGTCTTGGCGCCGCCATGGCCGTCAAAAATGATGCGGACCAGCGCCTTGGTTGCCAGGCCGCTGACAAAGCCGCTGCCGTTCCATTGCGGGAAGGTCTTCGTGCCGGTGTAGAACATCAGATTACCCGGCGCGATCACCGGTACCCAATAGAGCACCGGCTTCGCCAGGTCGGGCCGCGTGTCGGGCTTGGGAATCGGCACGCCGTTATAGTTCTCGCCGTAGGAGACCAGCGGCCAGCCATAATTCTTGCCCTTCTCGATCAGGTTCAGCTCGTCGCCGCCGCGCGGGCCATGCTCCACCTCCCACAATTCGCCGGTGGGCGAAAACGCCAGGCCATAGGGCGTGCGCACGCCGCTGGCCCAGGTTTCGGCCGGCGTCAAATTGGGGCCGGGAAAGGTATAAGTGCTCACCACCTTCGCGGTCTTGGCGGCTTCGGTGTCGCGCGGCGGATCGATTAGAGGAATCGAGGCAGCGCCGGTTTTGCCGAAGTTAGGATTGCCGGGCGCGGGTTTGCCGTCCAGCGTCAGGCGCAGGATCTTGCCTACGGGCTCGTCGGGATCCTGAGCGGGAGTCATGCGCTGGCGGTCGCCAACCGTGAGAAACAGATACTGGCCGTCGGGCGAGAAGGCCACCTGCGCGCCTTCCTGGCCGCCCTTGCCCGTGGGCAGCTGGCGCCACAGCACTTCGAATTTTTCGAGTGTCGCCGAAGTGGCAGTGACGTTCAGCCTGGCGCGCGCGAGCGCCAAGCCGCCGCCGTAGTCACCCGGCTCGGCATAAGTGAGATAGATACTGTGGTCGGAGGCGTAATGGGGCGAGAGGAAGACGCCGTGCATGCCGCTCTGGCCCGAGTAATAGACTTTGGGCGTATTTCCCACCTGGATCTTTTCGCCCTGCTGGGTCACCAGCCAAACGGGACCGACCTTTTCGGGGATTAACATGCGCCCATCGGGCAGGAAGGCCAGCCGCCAGGGCAGGTTGAACGTGGTCACCGTAGTCATGGCAAAGGGCAGGCTGGCTTCGGGCTTCTGTTCGCCTATATTCACCTGGGCCCAGGCCGCCGCCGACGCCAGGGTGAAAAGCAATGGCGCGTTCGCCAACTTCATCGTCATTTCTCTCCTTGCTTCTCGAGCGCCCGACCTTGAGCGATCCGGCGCGCCTTCGTTAAACGTACATTTACCATTATACAGACGGACCAAATCGTGATATACGCACGGACCAAATCGTGGCGCACGCACTCATTGCGTGCAGCGTTCCCATTCGTGGGAACGCGCTTCGAATCGGAGGCGTACAGCTGCCGCATCGCCCATCCGGAAGTCTTTCAGCCGCGAGATGTAGCGCTTCCATCCGGTACTACTTGACGGCGAAGCTTGACAAGTCCGCAGTGGGCCTAGCCCCCGATGTTCACTACGATTACCCTTTAGGGACTTCACGCTAACCGGACCGCGTGGGCCCGAACTCAAGCGAATGTGAATGCCAAACACCTATGACGGCGCTCCTGGACCTGGACGCGCGGTAAGTGATTTTCCCGGCCGTCAGCTTGGCGCTCCTGTCCAATAGGCGCGGCCAGCTTCAGGGGAGTAAATCCGGCGAACCAAGGCCGTCAGCCGTTCCATCCGGCCCTCCGCAAGCCCTCCATGATGTGATCGAGATCGGCCGGGGATGCGTTCCATTTTCGCAATTCGAGGTGTGCTGAAAAGCCCGGTTTGATCTCAAGTACCTTCGACAATGCCTTGCCGGCATCTGGTCGGCCTAATTGACCTTTGGCAGCTGCGTCGAGTAAATGCGTCCAGTAGAAGTGGGGTAATCCGATCCTCTCAACACACCTGATCGTACCGTCGTACGCTTTTCGGTTGTAGTCCAGCCGGGCAAAGCTGAAGTAGTACCAGCCGGGATGCAAGGGATTGAGTTCCTGAGCGCGCCGCGAGAGTTCGACGCCCCGTTCGAATTCACCCATGAACGCCAAATAATGGCCGATGTCGGCGAGCGTCTCGGGGTCATTAGGGTTTAGCCTCAAAGCCAGCTGCGACTCCGTCTCGAACTTCTCATTCTCACCGCGGAAGAAATGTACGATCGCCAGCCAACATCGTGCGTACGCGTTCCGCGGGTCCAGTTGTGTAGCGCACACCGCATGCGTCAGTGCGCGGCCGATGGGGTCCGGCCGCGGGTTCATCTCAAAACGATGCTCGGCGAGATAAACGTTGGCGAGTAGCGCATGCGCGTCGGACGAAAGCGGATCGAGCTCTACCGCCCTTTCTAGAAGATCTCGGGCCTCGGCATGCATCTCCGCGCTCAAAGCCGAAGTATACCTGCGCGCACGCAAAACGCAGTCGTAGGAATCGAGTTCCAGCGGTCCTTTGGCCATCGCCCGTTCGAGAGAGACGTCCTGCATTTTCACGCCGAGCGTGGCCGCAATCCTTCGCGTCAGCTCGTCTTGCAAGTCGAAGATGTCGCCCATGTCCCGGTCGTAGCGCTCGCCCCACAACTGTACGCAGCTGACTCCATCTATGAGCTGAACCGTAATACGGATCCGGCCAGCGGCGCGGCGCACGCTGCCTTGAACCACGTAGGCGGCACGCATCTGCCGGCAGAATTCGGGCACGTCGATCGGGCGGCCTTTAAACTTCAGCGTGGACCCCGCGGCGATCACACGCAGGTCGCGGAATCGCGACAGGTTGGTGACAATGTCTTCCGTTAACCCGTCGGCAAAGTAGTCGTCCGCCTCCGCGCTCTGATTTGCAAAAGGGAAAACCGCCAGCACCGGCCGTGGCGCCGTTCCAGACGGGGAAACATTGGCGGCGAGTGGATGGCCTGTCGGCGAAGCCTCCTTCGGGGCAGCTCCTTCTCCTGGGTGCTCTTGTGTGTGGTCCCGCGAAGAATTGACGCTGGACTCGTCGAGCGCCTTAACCGGCGCCGCAAATTCGAATCCTCGTCCCCTCACCGTCCGGATGTAGCTCTGGTTATCACCGCTATCTCCCAGGATTCGCCGCGCCGATTTAACGCAGCCATCGATGGTACTCTCAGAAACCAGCCGGCCTTGCCAGATCCTCTCCACCATTTCTTCACGGCTCACCACGCGGCCGGGACTGCGCAACAGTAGCAGGATGAGATCGAAGACCAGCGGCTCGACGTGCAGCGCGATCCCGTTTCTTCTCAGCTCATATCTTTCAGTCGCGAGTTCAAAATCGCTGAACTGATACCGCATTCCAGTCCCGTCCGCCGATAGCATCGCCCTGCAAGATGCCGGGCACGAATATTACCTATGGTAGACCGAGGCCGGAGCGGTCTGTAGGGCCAGTCCCCAGGCAATCCCCAGGTGTTCTCCCACCGCCGCCCCAGCAGCGGGTGACTAAACGGGTGAATACTTCTCGATGGCGGCTCTAAATGGCGCCCACGACAAACTTCCTGGAGTTTTGACATGACCTCAACGCAAAAAGATAAGCTGCTTCGATTCGCCTTGACTGCCTTCGGCGTCATCTTCTGCCTGATCTACCCGGTAGGTCTGCTGTGGCCCTCCGGTTGGGTGTGGCACGGTGGCCACGGCCAATACTATTTGCAAATGATTTGTGGCGTCTATGCCGTGCTAGGCATTTTTCTCGTCGCCGCGGCGCGTGATCCTTACCGCAACCGCAGCTTGATTTCTTTCACGATATGGTCAAGCCTGGTCCATGCCGGCATCATGGCGGCGCAGGCCATCTACGACGGACACGAACTCGGGCACCTCACCGGCGATGTACCCGCGCTGCTTCTGGTCGCCGCCGTGCTTTGGTTCCTGTCTCCCGCAAGCCAGCAGAGGGACAGCAGCTTATCCGAGCAGTCGCACGCATCTGCACAGCCGACTTTCTGAAGTCCGGAGCCTCGTCGATGCTCCGGGGCTCACCCATTGCGCAGCCCGCCCGGATCCGGGTCAAGTTCAGCAGAAACGCCCTATTCGTTGAAGTCATAAACTTCCCGGAGCGTTCGGATGGTCGGGGACCCTGCCACTACTTCTTGGCGGATCGTTCGATGATGGGTTCTGTCCGGATGCGCCGTGATCCGCCCGGAAAGCGCTTGGCGGCGAGCGTTCTCTGGATCGTTTCAAATCGATTCCACCTCTAATTTCACAACTCTGTCGCGGCGTGATACACTGTCGGCGCTCGGCAAGGAGCAAATCAAATGACGCCATCCAAAGCCCCACTCCCTTTTTTGGGCACGTGGAAACTCGCGACCTCTGAATCCTCGCGGCCAGACCTGCCTTACCCAACATCGGGACTCACAACATTTGCTCAGGAAGAGGACGGCATTCACTACACCGCGGATTCGGCTTGGTCAGATGGACGGACAACCAACGTTAGCGCCGTGCTTCAACTGGACGGCCCCTGGTCCCCGGTCACGGGGAGTCATTTAGTCGATTCCCTGAGTTTCAAGGCCCTGGAGGATGGCTCCTTTGAGGCAAAGGGGATGAAGGGCGGGGCCCATGCGGTTACCACTCACGTCACGTACTCCGCGGACGGACGGATTTCGACGTCGCACTGGGAGTTGGTCGGCCCGAACGGCGCCACCATTACCTGGGAAACGACTGCCGAGCGGCAGTGAAGCAATGCAGCGCAGAATAGCGATCTGCTTAGCGATTCGCACTTCTCTTCTTTGGATCAGGAGCAGCTAAGTCCTGGATGCTCCGATGAGGGCCGTTGCCGGTAAGCGCCTGAAATCGCGATAATAGTTTCGCTTTTGGTAGGCTGGTGCGACAGTTGACGGATCGGAATCCGGAAGTTGGCCCCAAACGGCGATCTGGGAATCGACGCATTGGCCAGATCCCAGCAACATCCGCAAAGATGGACCGCCGAAGGATAACGCCCACCCGCCCTTTCACTGCACACCTTGCGCTGACATCTTGCGCCGCACCCTTGACTATGGTCAGTTTTTGAGCTTCAATTTGGATGGCCCGATCAATGCCACAGGAAAGTCTGCTTAATTGCTAACCCCGGGTTATAACTCGACGACGTTCTGAAGGCAAATGCTGGAGGAAAAGTATGTTTCATTTAATCTGGTACATTTTTATTGGGCTAATCGCGGGCGTTATTGCGAAATCGGCGATGCACGTGCATATAACGATCTTCTGGACGATCGTGCTCGGCATCGTCGGATCGATCGTCGGCGGCGGCGTTACCCACATGTTTTCGCGCCCGGCAAACGAACGATATCATCCCGCCGGCCTCATTTTTTCCACACTGGGCGCGATCCTGGTTCTCTTCATCTGCTATAAGCTGAAGATTCATTTTCCCCGGGTCGAGCTCATCGAACGTTGACCTTGATTGGGAACCCGTTAACGCATCCGTGCAGAGGGTCGAAAGGGACGAGCGGCATCGCGCACCTATTCCGTCCATCAAACGACGCCACCGGACTTCAATCGAAGTCGGACGTTAGCGTGGGTGTGTTCCAGTTGGGCAGTGGATCGCGCATGGCGAGGCGCAACAGAATTGCGGCGCCGGTATTCTCATCGAGCAGTTCGTGAAGCAGCCGGTACGTCCGGTTTACGACGTCAATCATCAGGCTCTTCATTTCTTCATCGCTCAGTCTCGACAGCTTGGCCCAGGGAATCTCGCCGTATGGCGTGGTGACGAATACATCGCGGTAGTCGCCCTGCGCCGATGACGGTGTGATCCCGCTATGCAGGTCCTCCAGGAAAGAGTTGCGGAAGCACTGCAGGACCACATACTTCGCCAGCCGCTTCTGCAACTCTGGATCGCCGATCAAAGCGCGTATCGCGCTGTTTCCGTGCAGCCCCATACATAGCAATTATCGCGCTTCATCGGGCGCGCGGCCGCCGCGGATGAAATGCGGTTGGGGCGCTGAGTTGAACTGCTCGGGGCGGCCGACGGCCGACGGCCGACGGTCGAAAAACGAACTACTCAAGATCCGATGAACACGCACTTCTATCTGCGTTCATCGGCGTTCATCGGCGGCCAACCAATCTTTTCGCCCCAATTCCATAGCCCCCCAAAACCCCGTTCACAGCACTTCCACCTTTATTTTTCGCCCCTTTTTGCCCATTCTTGATGCACTTAGCCTAAGCCCCCTCCCTCCGGCCCCAAATTCGCCTGCTAGCCTCAAATCGAGGCTCTTATGGCAACTCCTAAACAATCCGCGGCTAACCGCGCGAATGCGCAAAATTCCTCCGGACCCCGCACCACCGCCGGCAAGGCCACCTCCCGTTTCAACGCTCTCAAGCACGGCATCTACGCCGTCCACCAGATCACGTTCGACGAAAAAGCCGAAGACCTCGCCGAGCTCGCCGCCGAATACCACGAACACCACCGCCCCGCCGATGCCGATCAGCGCTTCCTGGTCGACACGCTCGTCCACAACGAATGGCGCCTCCGCCGCACGCGACGCGTCGAAGCCAACCTCTGGTACCACGCCTACCACGCCTTCGTCGTAAAAAATATCGAAGTCACTCTTACCTGCACATCCGGCGACGCTTTCGCCACTGATTCCTACACCTTCGAGCGCCTCCAGCGGATCGTCAATTCCTACGAGAGTGGGGCAGGCGCTTCCGCCTGCCAACCCCGATGCTCTGCCGCAGCCCCCGCAACCCGAAGCCGCACCCACGCCTGCCCCACCCCTGCAACCCAAACAATCGAAATCCACTTCCGCGAATTTGGGTTCGTTCCGTCAAAATCCGAAAACCCCGGCTCCCGCCGCGCCTTATGCCCAGCCCGAACCCAGCGCAACCCCCACGGAAACCAGCCCATCCAGCGCTGATTTGGACCCAAAGCCGCCGCAAACCGCATAATGGACTCTTCCACGCGCTCCTCCGGCGCCACAATCCGCCATCGACGGTTGGGCGCGCACGCCATGCACTCAAGCTGCGCCCCCAAGCTGAACTCCCACGCTGTACGCCAACGCAGAAAGGCCGCTTACGTGCTTAACTCACAGCGGGACCAAACAGCGCTGATTCGAAACGGCGTAGGCCCCCGCCCCGGCTCAGTATTCCGGCTCACCAGCTTATGACCAAACATCAGACGGCGCCCAATTCCTCTGGAATTAGAAACATCGCCATTCTGTTTGCCGTGGTAGCCGCCCTCTACCTGGCTCGCGAGCTTCTCATCCCGCTTGCCTTCGCCATCACCCTTTCCATGATTCTCGCGCCCTTCGTGGCCTGGCTGCAAAAAATGCGCCTCGGCCGCGTGCCCTCGGCGCTTCTGGTGGTGGTGGTCGCCACCGCGTCCGCGGGTGGAATCGGGTGGGTGATCTTCAACGACCTGGTTCAGGTGGCCATCGACCTCCCTGGATACAAGGAGAATATCGACCTGAAAATCCAGGCGCTGAACGCCCCTGGCAAGAGTGCATTTGGACGGGCCGCCGCCAGCGTGCAAGAGCTGAGCAAGCAGATCGCCAGCGCCCCCCAGCCGGTTCCGCCCGCCGATGCCCAGTCCGCCGCCAAGGGCCGGCGCGCCGCTCCGAGTCCAATCAGCCATCCGCTCGCCGTCCAGATTGTGGACCAGCCCGGCAATGAATTGGAGTACGTCGCCAATCTCGCCAAGCCTTTCCTCGGGCCCCTTGCCGTGTTCGGAATGGTACTGATCTTCAGCCTGTACCTGTTGATCGAACACAACGACCTGCGGAACCGGCTGTTCCGTCTGGTCGGATTGCAGCAACTCAACCTCATGACGCAGGCCCTCAACGATGCCACGCAGAGGGTGAGCCGATACCTCATGCTCCAACTTCTGGTGAACGCCTGCTTCGGCGCCCTCTTCGGAACCGGCTTGTATCTGATCGGCCTCCCCTACGCGGCCTTGTGGGGCGCGGTTGCCGCCATCCTACGGATAGTGCCCTATATCGGCTCGCTGGTCGCCGCCGCTTTGCCTTTGGCGCTTTCCCTGGCGGTGTTCAATGGCTGGGCGCCTCCGTTAGAGGTGTTCCTGCTGTTCGCCATCATTGAGGTGATCACCGGCAACTTTGTGGAACCCTGGCTCTACGGCGTCCACACCGGAGTTTCTTCGCTGGCGCTGCTTCTCGCCACCGTGTTTTGGGCTGCGCTCTGGGGCCCGGCCGGCCTGATCCTATCCACGCCGCTGACGGTTTGCGTCCTGGTGCTGGGCCGCTACGTGCCGCGGTTCTCGTTCCTGCACGTCCTGCTGGGAGATGAAGCGCCACTTGAAGCTGAAGCCATTATCTATCAGCGTTTGTTGGACATGGACGAACAGGAAGCCAGGGTTGTGGCGGATCGATATCTCAAGGAACACACCTTAACCCAGCTCTACGATTCGGTTCTGATCCCGGCGCTCACCATGGCGGAGCACGACCGGCATAAGGGCGCACTGGACGCGGTCCGGGAAGAATTCTTCTTCCTCAGCATGAAAGAGATGTTAGCCGAGCTGCCCGACGATGCTTTGAAGTCCGCGCCGCCGAACATGGAAGCCGCTGCCGAAACCGCCGCTCCCCCGAAGCCCGAATGGCCGGCCGGCCGCGTCATTTGTATCCCGGCCAACGATGAGGCCGATGAGATCAGCGCCTCCATGCTTTCCCAGTTGCTCGAACTGGGCGGCTGTGCGGCCCTTTCGTTTCCGGTTGACCCGGACATGCTTCACCTGATGCAGGTCTTGGATCCCTCCGCGGACGACGTCATCTGCATCTCATCGCTGCCGCCATTCGCCTTTTCGCACGCCAAGAATCTGAGCCGCCAACTGCGGGCCCGCTTCCCGCTGACCAAAATCATCGTGGGAGTCTGGGGATTCGCCGGCGATGCCAAAGTGGCCCTGGAGCGCTTCCCGACGCCTCGTCCGGAGTACCTGGCGACCAGTCTGGAGCAAGCCGTCCAAACCGTAGCCACCCCAGTCGAAGTACCCGCCGAAGTTTGACAATCCAATCGTGGCGCACGCACCCTCGAAAACACCAAGCGAAGCGTGTGCTTTCATACCTTGCCTTGCCCCGCCGCGGGGCAGAGCAACACTCATGCGTGCAGCGTTCACACTCGTGTGAACGCGCTTCGAATCGAAGCGCCAGGAATTCTCCCGGCGCCGCCCGCGAGCTACGCGGAAAGCTCCCGCTCCATTACACTTAAATCCTGCATGCCGGAGTCCGCAATCGGCCCGTACCAGATCCTCGGCCCCTTGGGCGCGGGCGGTATGGGCGAAGTCTACAAGGCGCTCGACCCTCGCGTCGGCCGCCAGGTCGCGCTGAAGCTGCTGCCCGAATCTATGGCGAACCACCCCGACCTCCGCCGCCGCTTCGAACAGGAAGCGCGCCTAGCCGCGGCCCTGAACCATCCCAACGTGATGGCCATTTACGATGTGGGGCTTAACCAGCATCCGCCCTACATCGTCGCCGAACTGGTCATAGGCGAATCGCTGCGCGCGATAATCGCCGCCGGACCGCTGCCGCCGCGCAAGGCCGTCGATATCGCGGCGCAAATCGCAGCGGGCCTCGCGGCCGCTCACGCCGCCGGAATCGTGCATCGCGATCTGAAGCCGGAGAACGTCATCGTCACCTCCGAAGGCGTCGCCAAGATTCTCGATTTCGGCGTCGCGCGGATGGAGACCAAGGCCGCAGCCGCTAATGAGACGGCGACCATGGCGCACACATCCGCCGGCTCGGTGGTGGGCACGGCAGCGTATATGAGCCCCGAGCAGGCGCGCGCGGGCGACGTGGATTATCGCTCCGATCAGTTCAGCCTGGGCCTGGTGCTCTACGAAATGCTCACCGGGAAGCAGGCGTTCAGCGGCCCCAGCGCGGTGCAAGTGATGTCCGCCATCATCGAGCAGGAGCCCATACCCATCGAGCGCACGCTGCCCACGCAGTTGCGCTGGATACTGCAACGCTGTCTCGCCAAAGAGCGTGACGGACGCTACGAATCCACGCGCGATCTGGCGCGCGAGTTGGCGCAGGTCCGGGACCATTTCAGCGAGCTGACCACCACTGCGAGCGGCGCGCAGCCGGCCGTCACCGCCGGCGTCACCGCCGCCGTTACCCCAAGGAAACGCCCCGTATTGCCACTCTGGATTTTGGCGGCCGCCTGCGCGCTGGTTGGCCTGGCCGGATGGTGCGCCGCGCAACTATTACGCAATCCGCACGCGGTTGACCTTACACGCTATCGAACGACGCCCTTCGCTACCGCGCTGGTGACTCAAGCCCGTCCTTCATGGTCGCCCGACGGCAAGAGTATCGCCTTCATTGGCGATAATGGGGGCGACTCCCAACTCTACGTGCAAGGGGTCGATTCACCTACCGCCGTTCCAATATCCCGCGGCCCGTGGAAGGTCTACGATGGCCAACCACCATTCTGGACTCCCGACTCGCAGTCGATCTACTTCCGATGCGGCAAAGACGACTGGGGAGGACTGTGCCGCATCCCGGCCGGCGGCGGAGAGTCGACCATGGTTCAGCCAAACGCACTGACCGGCTCCCTCTCGCCAGACGGCAAGACTCTGGCAATGCTCGTGTTCCCGAATAAGGACTATTACCGGCTGGAGATGATGACTGCCACGCCGCCGGACGCGCCGCCGCGCCAATACGAGCCGCAGCCGTTTCCCACGGGAACGCACTACAACAACCCGGTCCTGGCATTCGCGCCCGACGGCAAAAGCATATTCGTCGCCATTGCCTTTGAAGGGAAGGGTGAAACCACTTGGCTTTTGCCCTGGCCGGCAGGTCCAGCGCGCCCCGTGTTCCAGCAGGGTTTGCCCTTCACGAACACACCGCAGATTGCCTGGGAGCCGGATTCGCGGCATCTGGTCTTCGCCGTCGAGGTGGATGCTTCGCATCACTATCAGCTCTACATGGCCGACGTGCGTAATGGCGGCTATTGGCCCGTTTTCCTGGAAGATCGCCCCGCTTCCAACCCGGCGGTGTCACCCGACGGCGCCCGCGTGGCCTATCGATCCAATCTTTCGCACGCTGACGTGATCGCCGTGCCCCTAGGCGATGGACCGGTGCGCACCATATTGGGCAGTTCGCGTACGGAACAGATGGCGGATGCGTCGCAAGCCGGGCCGCAACTGGTTTACGTCACCGACCGCCGCGGCGTGCAGGAAATCTGGCTCACCAGCACGGCGGAAGGCTGGGACCGGCCGCTGATCACAGCGGATAGCTTACAGGTGGATGGCAAACCTGCCGGCGCTTTTCTCGATCCGGCGCTTTCACCCGACGGCCGGCGCGTGGCATTCGCGGCCATTGTCGGCGGGAATGTTCACATTTACACGGCATTTGTCTCGGGAGGCACGCCCGTGCGCGTCACCAGGGAAGCGGGTCTCGAAGACGAGCCCGCATGGTCGCCGGACGGCAATTGGGTCGTATTCGGCCACCTCGTTGGACACGGTTTCCTCTTGGCCAAAGCGCGCCCTGGCAGCGGCGAGGCGCCCATAGAATTGGGTCCGATCGGAGGCAGCTCCGTTCCCGCCTGGTCCCCCACGGGTGAGTGGATCGCCATGCACGACGACCACGGAAATTTGATCTTGTTCAGTCCGGACGGAAAGTCGAAGCGCACACTGCCGGGCGATAGCGGGCCGTGCGCATGGTCGCGCGACGGCAAGACCCTGTATCAGGTTCGCGTGGACAACCCGGCGCTGGTGGCAATCGATATCGCTACCGGCAAGCAGACCAAGCTACGCGATTTGCCCGGACTCGAGCCGTTTTCAGACTCGAACCCCGGGTTGCGCGCTTCGCTGACTTCGGACGATAAGAGCATTGTCTACACCGTAAACCGGCCGCGGACGGAAATCTGGATTCTGGATGGCGTGCGGACGCCGCATACGTGGTGGGAGAGGATACTGGGCAAATAACGATGAGCTTTCAATGGCTGCAGATACGTATCACCGAAGAAAAGGAGCGGCGCGAGCGTGAGAACGCGATTTTGCAGCGCCTGCCGCGCGCGCTCAAGGAGCTCCACGAGAGTTTGACCATTTGCGTAGACGCTTATACCGAGGCGTTCGGCGCGGATTCCGCCAGCCTCGCGCTGGAACAGGGCGCCATGCACCTGATCGCCGGCGGCGGGAAAATCGACATCGTAACCGACGCGTCCCTGCCCGGCTTTCGCGTAGAGCGCGGCTCCGACCCGTTACTGATCCAGGTAGGCATCCTGCCGGGAGACAAGCTCTTCTATCGCGACGGCGACAAATACCTCACCGCCGAAGAGATGACGCGCCGCATCCTGGACAGGACGCTCTTCCCGAGACTAGTAGAATAAGGTCTAATAGTGTTCACTTACGGCGGCGAAGCGTGCGCATTCATAACTACCCTTGCCCCGGCGCGGGGCAGGGCAACACTCATGGTTGCAGCGTTCCCAAACTCGACTTCACCACTCGGGTCCGACGCCAGCTGGCGAACTTCATCCACTCGCGACTTATCCTCTGCCGAGTCACCGCGCTTCCATCACGCGCATCATGAGCCTCCGCGCACTTTGCGGGCCGATTCCGCCCCAAAGACCGGTAGCCGGGGATCTGTCAGTAACCCGATTTGCTTTAGTACCGAAGCCTGATCCCAGTAGATATGTTCGTGCGCAAGCTTGCCGTCGCGGAAGCGCACGATCGCAACCAACGCCACTTCCACATAGCGATTGGTCGGAGGAATTCCCGGCAACATCCATGGCATTTCCTGCGTGTGCGTGAATGAGAAGATCATTTCATCGACAAGCTGATCTTCTCCCACCGTGCGGGAAATAGGTGTGAGCTTCGTGTCGGGCGGCATCCTCGGAATGAAGTCCTCCGCATAGAAAACGCGCAAGGCGCTTTTCCCCATCCCACCCGTCAGCACCGGGACGTGATTGACGTAGGCGTCTTCGGTCATGGTGGCCAGCGTCGATTCCGTGTCGCGCGTGGCGAATTCGTGATTGGTGTGTTCTTCCCATAATCGGGCCAGGTCTCCTTGGGTCATGCAGCAATTCTAGTCGATGACGGCCGGACGAATCGAGGTAAAGCGAATCGCCGGGTCCTGAATCACTCCCACCATAGCGACCATAAATCAGACTGGAGAAGAAAAGGCGAATATGTTATTCTGCTCGGGTGAAGCAGGTGGAACCGCGGGACGTCGGGAACCCAACACCGGCTGACGAGGAAGACATTTGACGCATGGCTCCGCCGGCCTGGCGCGAGGCGCCAATGCCAGACACGCAGCAGGCCCGCAAATTGATCGATGAAGGGATTGGCATGAGCAACATAATCTCCGAATACCAAAAATGGAAGCAGCAGGGCGAGGACCTGCGCGTACAGGCGAAGCAGGCGATGGAGTCGCGATTCCGCGAGCTGCTCGTCGAAGCCGTTCACATCGCCGAAGAGTATCGCTCCGATTTCGGCGCGGCGTTGAAACCGCCCCCGGGCGTTACCTCGTTCCGGTACAAAGCCTCCGCCAGGCAGAAGCCCAAGAAAACTCCGAAACCAAATGCTGCTGCGAAGGGCGCGAACCCACCGCCTGTGGCGATCAAGAAGCCAAATCCTAAAATCGCCGGCCTGCAGAAGCGGCTCGCGGCGGCGCGCCAGAAACTGGAGCAGGCCAAAGCGAGCGGCGCTCCCACGAAAAACCTGGAAGACAGGATTTACGAGATCGAAGACGCGATCCGGCTTTCGACGCAGCCATCGTAGATCCATCGGCCGCAGTGGTCCCGGCACTTTAATTCGGCGTCGGAGCCGCGGCGTGCTCGACCACAAAATAAGGCATCCTGACACGGTCCGGCACAAGCTTCAGGCCCAGCTGGGACTGAATGTCGTGGAAGAGGTTGGGAAATTGCACAGTGCGGCGGCCGAAGTCGTCGGTTTGAGCATCTATCTCGGTTAGGAGTTGGATGTTGTAATCGCCAGTGAGATGGGTGCGATCCACCACCGGGCGGTCCTGGGTCAGGCTGCCGCCCCCTTTCAGTGCGTTCATCAAGTCCCTGATCGAGGTGAAGGTTCTTGCGACAGAGCCCGGAGGCGCCGTCCCATCGCTCGGATCCTCGCCCGGCTTCAACTCTTTGAACTTCGGACCACCGGAGGCTACCTCGAGCGCATAAATCGGCAAGTCCCGATCCTCCTGGCGAAGCTTGAGTTGAAAACGATCGGCCAGCACGCGGCGCACCATCAGCATCATTTGATCCAGGCTGGCGCGCGCGGAGGTGACGGCTTCAACCGAGTACAAGTGGTTCTTAAACCAATCGGGCTCGCCGCTGAGCTGCCCACTTGTAATGCCATAAGCCCGTACGATGAACCTGTGCATCGTGCCGATCATAAAGAAGTCATTCGCTGGGATCAGTCGTGATCGGTTTCCGAGTTGTCGGAGGACTTACCTTCGGAGATCCGCCGCTGGCAACTTGCTTCCGTGTCCCAACCTGACGACATCACGCTCATTATCATCGACGTTCTGCAGAGTGGTCGATCCACCGGAGGTTGGGGCGGGGAAGAGGCAATCGGTCCACATTTCAGTTATGCCGCGATTGGAGGCGGAGTCGAATCGGTCCAGGCTTCCCTAAGGATTGACGATGCGGTGCAAGTCGCACGCCTGGCTTCAATGCTGCCAGCGTTAGGAGTGATGCGGGCTTCGCTACTTTGCCGGCCCCAAATACCGGTGCAGCCAGTCGAGCGATTCCTCGATCTTTTCATTTCGGGAAATAGCGTGGCCCGCCTCGTAGACGATGCGGCGCTCGGGCTCTTTGGGGGTTCCAGCGGGCGCAACATCGACGCCCGCGAGGTCGCTCCGGGGAATGGGAAGGTGGCGCGCTCCGCTGTGGCAGCCCCATTAACTCAAGCTTCCACTGCGAATCCACGACAGGCGCTATCCGCTTCTCGAGAGGCGATGGCCACAGTTGCGCCGTCTGCGGCTAGAATATAAATTACGATGGATACGCAGGTTGCGGGGAACATCTCGAATCCAGCTTTGTATGTAGCGAATCCCCACTTATCCGATTCGGTGAATCGCAACATCATTCGCTCCGAGATCGAAGGCGGCGTTTATCTCAGAGATTTATCGCCAGGATCGGTTCTGTCGATCCGAACCAGGAACCGCGTCTACGAGATGGTGGTTCTCGGCGACGGCGCCGCCCTCATCTCCGGCCATCCCGAATTTTGCCCCGAGCCGACGGAGGTTCAGATCCACGGTTCAACGTGGGGCGGTCCAATGATCATGACAAGGTATTTGGGCCGCGGCATGCACCTCGAATTCGAGCACCCCCTGCACCAGGTAATTATCACTTCCCGCATCGTAGACATCCGCGCCGCCGCTTGAGCGGGCATTAGGGTCAACGCCAGGCCCGCCCAGCCTTCATGCTCTCGGGACGGCTGCGGGCATAGCGTGAAATGCGTCCGCATCCGGCGCGTGGTGAATTCGGCCTGGCGAGCCGGCTATTTTGAGGGCGTCATTTCGGCGTCATTCAAGGTAGCCGAGGCTGATCGCGTGCCGCTGGCCCGTCTTGATGCGGACTCCGCCGCCCACATCGATGAGGAAATTCAGCCCCGTTGCGCCGATCACGTTGATGGGGATCGGCTCGCTGGAGGCAATAATGCCTTCATTGGTCTGAAGGAACGGATACACCCTGCTGCAGCGGCCAAAGTCTGCCGTGAACCCGAGGGGCGTCACCGCAAATCCGTACACCGCATGAGCGGATACAGATTGCGGCAGATATTGTCCTGGCTGAAACAGAACGGCCACCGGCATGAGCTCGCCGGAATAAGAGATCGATACGCCGGGCCAAACCCAGCAACGGTAGCTGTAGCCGAATCCCGCCATGAAGAAGCGGCGATCCGTCGTGGCGCCGATCAGCGTCGTAGAGACGGGCGAGTAGCCGGCAAAGAATTGAAAATCGTGCCTGGGCTCGGACTGCGGTGAGCCCAGGGAGCAAAACGCGGCCCAAGCCGGCGCCGCCGTGAGTAGAAGAAGTGGCGCGAATTGCCGCGTGCTAGACCCAGGAAGCGAGATCATGGAGAACTCCCGCGTGAGCCTATGCGCCGCTCCATTCCGTTTCCAGCATCTTGGTGTACTCGCCCGAAGCGTACAGTTCGAACTGGAAACTCTTCCCGTCAATGGCGCGGTGCGGCTCGGCATCGATGAACGACTGATACAGCAGGCTGGCTGCGCTGTGATAGTGGCGCAGGAAATCCTCGGCCAGCGCCGGAAACTCGGGCGGTTCCGCGAACAGCGTGTTCAGGCCGATGGCCCGCGCGAACACCGCGGGGTAATCGGCCACGCCCCAGCGGATCAACTTCTCGCGCACCGTCGCCGGTGGGCCGCCGGTCAGCAAACCGGCGAAGCTTTGCCTTTTCACGCCGGTGGATTCCAGTTCCGGCGTCCGCTCCACGATCTCCATACATTGCCCAATCCATCGGAAAACGTCTTTCCCTAGAAAATAGAGCATCCGGATCTCGCAATGCCGCCCCGTCAACAGGCGCCGCTTCAACTCCTCCCGGTCTATGCCCTCGCTTGGAATCAGGCCCGAAAGCATCAGAGCCGCTTTGGAATTCTCCATTAGGGTTCCAGGCGATACGCGCTCATTGAAAGGATGAAGAATGAGCGGCGGCATTTGCCAGACCGCCGCGCCGAGACTGGTTGTTGGGGATGACATGCTTCTTTGATTATCCTATCGGCGCGTCATGAGAAAACTTGAAGTCTGATAACCAAAGAGAATCTAGTCCCATAGGCTCTATAGGGCCTAGACTAGGCCTAGTGGTACAGAGAATGTTCCGGTTGTGGATAGCGTTTTTTCGGAGGAATGACCTGGGGCAAGACCTCGCAGAGTATTGCCTTATGACCGCGATTATTGCGCTGGTTGGCTTGGGCATCTTTTACAAACTCTCAGGTGGATTCCAAAATCTGTGGGGCCCAGCCGGCAGCGCAATGGTCGCAGCCAGTTCGAGCGCGACCGGCGGAGCCGCAATCCAAAGCGCCGGCCCTGTAAACCACTAAAAGACCACCGCCCGCCGCTGGCAGCGCGCCTGAAGGACGTGGCGCACGAACTACCGCCGCCCCGTTCCAGCCCGCCGAGTTCCCACTCGCTGTGTCCCCACGCGCCGTGTTCCCACTCTTAGACACGCATATTTGCGCCGGAAAAGTACGTGCCGCATCAATTTGCCCACGGCGCGTTGAGAACGCACGGCGTCAAGGTGGAAGCTGATCGCCGATCGCTGCTACGCACCGCATTGATGCCCGGACTGATGCTCATTGAACGCGTGCCACGCGTCGTAGGCTTTCTCGATGGCGGTTTCAGCCTCGATTTCCGCCACCTTGGCGAGCTCCAGCCTGCCGCTTTCCGCAAATAGCTTCAGCTCAACGGTGATCTTCCGCTGGTGGTCCAGGGCGTCGAAGTATTCTTGCGCCAGTCTTGCCCGTTCCTCGCACTCCATGCTTAAAGGACTCCGCTAGTACGCCAATATAAGGATAACGGTTTGAGCGCACGCGCGCAACCGTGGCGAAGCGCGGTCAGTAGGTCTACCCGGGCAGCGCCGTGAACGCCAGCAGCGCGGCCGCCCCTGCCAGTGCAGCCGTGTCGTGCGGCGCCACGCCGTATAACATCGATTTCGCCAGACTGGTGAGCGGAAATGAAAGCGGCGCCGCTATGGCGATCGCGATTCGTACCAGGGCTTTCGAGGGTTCCGTGCGCAGCCGCGGGCGCAGCGTGGGACGGACGCTTTCGTCTGTCAGTCCGGCGATATCGGCGATTGTTCCCAGATCTGTCAGGCACCCCAGCCGGGGTGCGGGCTTGCATCGTCCGCGCTACGGACCTGGGCCGGCCGCGCTTGCGATACCATCTCGAATACCGATGCGATTGCTGCTGGCATGGCTGTGGCTGGCTCTTCCCCTGGGCGCACAGACCAGCGCGCCGTCGCACACTCTGCAAATTCCTCCAGGCGCGGAAGCCGGCCCCGGATTCGATGCCGTGACCGCGACCAGAGCCTACCTGGCAACCTGGAAGCCGGATCAAAAAGCCCGGTCCGACGCGTATTTTGAGGGTGGCTACTGGCTCCAGCTTTGGGATTTGCTCATCGTCGCCGGCATATCCATCCTGCTGCTGGCCACGCGCCTTTCGGCGAAATTCCGCGACTGGTCGCAGCGAATCACCTCGCGCCCACCGCTAGTCACCTGGCTCTACTGGGCGCAATATGCGCTGGCGATTTTCGTCATCGGTTTTCCCTGGGCTGTCTATGAAGGGTTCCTGCGGGAATCGCAGTACGGCTTCATGAATCAGACTTTCGCAGCCTGGCTCATCGATCAATGCAAATCGCTCGCGATCGACATTCTACTCGGCGGGCTCGCAGTCATGGCGCTGTTCGGAATTGTGCGCCGGCTGCCGCGGACGTGGCACTTCTGGTGCGCAGGCGCTGCCATTCTGATCACCATGATTGGGGCGCTAATCTCCCCGGTCTTTCTCGCGCCTATGTTCAACAAATATACGTTGCTTGAGGATGCGGGCATTCGCGACCCTATCCTGCGCATTGCGCGGGAAAATGGCATTCCCGCGACTAAGGTCTACCAGGTGGACGCCTCGCGGCAGAGCAACCGCATCAGCGCCAATGTCAGTGGCCTGTTGGGGACTGAGCGCATTACGCTGAACGACAATCTGCTGCGCCGCTGTTCGCCTCAAGCCATCATGGCGGTGATGGGCCATGAGATGGGACACTACGTCTTGAACCATGTGTATAAGATGATGGCGTTCCTCACCATCCTGTTTGTAGGATACTTTGCGGCGCTCCGATGGGGGCTGGATTGGTCTCTGGCAAAGTGGGGCGCGCGGTGGCATGTGAGCGGCGTGAGTGACACGGCCGTTGTGCCGTTGGCGGCGCTGATTCTGGCGATACTTGGTTTCCTGGCGACTCCCGTTCAGAATACGCTGACCCGCACCCAGGAATACGAAGCCGATATCTTCGGACTGAACGCCGCGAGGCAACCGGACGGGTTCGCCGAGTCCGCCTTACTGCTGGGGGAATACCGCAAGATGGAGCCGGGCGCCCTGGAAGAATTCGTCTTCTTCGACCACCCCAGCGGCCGCACCCGCATCTACGCAGCCATGCGATGGAAGGCCGAAAATCAGTGTCTCGGCAACGCAGTGAACCCATGCGCGCGGTAGGGTATGCTTTAGCTTGCCCACATCTATCGCTGCGCAAACCACCCATCGAAAAAATCCAGCGCAGCCTTATGCGGGATATCGAGCGGCTCAATCCGGTTTCCCAAACCCATTGCCCGCTCACTCTGAACGTCATAAACCGGCCACGCCGGCAGACCCTTTCCGTTGGGGTCGCCTGCAGTTGCGAAGTTCACCCAATATGACGACATGACATCGGCGAGCTTCCGGTCCGCATCCTCCCCTGGCCGGTTAGTTATGCCGAGGTTGTGAAACGCATACGCGATCTCCGCCGAGTGATAGGCTCCCAATAACTCACTGCCCCGTCCGGGCGGCACGCGGCTGAAGTAATACAGATACGTTTTCGACTTGCCGGTCTTCGTCTGCAACCGCGCCCACGTGCGCATTTCCCATCCAAAGAACTGGTCGCCGATCGCAGCCGCCTGCGCCGCTCGCGCCCGCTCGTCCGAATCCGCCGGATATAGCTTGAGAAAAGCGCCCGCCTGATCGCCATAACGGCGCGCAATAGCGTGCAGCGCACCCATGGTGAAGACTCGGGACGTAAAAGCCGTCCCCTCATCCGCATTAGAGCCAATCAGTATAGGAACGTCGTTCTGTTTACCCGCGGCGAAGATCGCCCGCACTTCCGCCGGCAGCACCCAGCCATCGACATTCGCCGCAGACTCCCCGTTCGCCCGCAGTATCTCTTCGGCCGGCTTCGCTCTCAGCGCGGCCAACGAATCGGCGCCCAGCGACTTGGCGACTCCAACGCCGGCCTGTTCGATGGCCGCCAGTTTCGCCATGGGTGCGAAGTTCGCGCCGCTCTCGCCAATGGCGCGTTGGAATAGTCCCTTCGCCAGCGACGACGCCACCAGAAGATTCACGCTCCACGACCCGGCGGATTCGCCGAAGATCGTGACCCGGTTCGGGTCGCCGCCGAACTGCGCGATATTCCGCTGTACCCACTGAAGCGCGGCAATCTGATCGAGAAATCCGTAGTTACCAGACGAACGATGAACAGACTCCGCCGTCAGCTCCGGATACGCAAAGAAACCGAACACTCCAAGCCGGTAGTTGAAGCTGACCAGCACCACGCCCTTCTTAGCCAACTCGGCGCCGGCGTAAGTGGGCAGGGAAGCGGACCCGCGCGTCAGTGCGCCGCCGTAAATCCACACCATCACCGGGCGCCGCTCACTGGCCGACTTAGCTGCCGTCCAGACGTTTAGATAAAGGCAATCCTCACTTATCGGCTCGGCCTGCGTCCGATACGGAGAACCCTCGGCATACGGGGTCTGCATGCACGCCGCGGAGAATTTGGCGCCCTGGCGCACGCCCTCCCACTTGGCCGGCGGCTCCGGCGCGCGCCAGCGTAACTCGCCCACCGGTGGAGCGGCGAACGGGATGCCCTTGAAGACTGAGACACCGGACCTAGCGTCGATGACTCCGGCCACCATGCCGCCTTCGACCCGGATCGGGCCTTCCATTGCAGCGCTCAGTGGGACAGTAACGACACTTAGAGCCACAATTACCCAGACAGAGCCGCGACCGTAAGGGAGCGATCCGGCATGATATGCGGAACCATCGAACACGTACACTCAGTTTGCAACAGTTGGCAAACCCGCCGCATAGCGGGTATAACTAATCTTGATTTTCTTTGCGTATCATATCAGCGTCTCTGCGTCGAAAAACCGGTGACTCGGCGCGCATCAAATCGTGGCGCACGCACTCATTGCGTGCAGCGTTCACACTCGTGTGAACGCGCTTCGAATCGCAGCGCCAAGTGAACAGCGTTACGACACCTGCCAATAAACCACGTAGCGCTTATCGAAGATACTGTTAATCGGCGCCAGAGCGATCTCTTTCGCTTGACCCGTGATGCGGAACGTCAGAGGCTTGTCCCCTGGTTTGATCCACGCCGCTGGATCGGCGCCTGCCGCCTTCAGCGCGAAGTCCACCGGCGGCAAAGGCGTGAACCGCCCGGCATTGGGGTTGTTAGCGTTGGTTGGAGCCGGATTGCCATTCGGCCGCGGCCAGCGGGCTCGCGGCGCGTTCGTGCCTATCAGCATGTTCTCCGTGAGACCCTCGCCGCCGAAGTCGCCGGCCAGCACCAGCGGGCCGTAAAGGAACGCCTGCAGCGTATGGTCGTCAGGCGTAGTCTCAACGGTCAGATGCATGGGTAACTCCATCTCCACGCGGTCGCCGGTCTTCCACGACCGGTTAAGAGTGAGATAGCTGCCGGGAGCCGCCGTAGCTTCGAGCGCCTTGCCGTTGATCTTCACGGTGGGGCCGCTCTTCAGCCAGGAAGGAATCCGCAAGCGGACCGCCATCTGCACCGGCTTATCGGCAGTGACTACCAGCGCGGTGGATTGCTGCTCGGGAAACTTGGTCTCCTGGCGCAAGTGGAATCCCTGTTCCGTCCAGTTCAGTTCGGATGGAACGAACAGGTTGACGAAAATGCCGTCGCTATCGCGCCAGTAAATGCTGTCGTTGAGCTTGGAGTATTCCTCAACGCCGGTGCCCGTGCAGCACCAGAACGAGTTATCCTCGGAATTAAAGGTCTTATAAGCGCCCGGAATCAGAGACAGGTAATACTGCGTGTACCCGGTCTTCGGATGGATAGTACCGATGCGCATGTTGAGCAGCGATCGCTCGTAATAGTCGAAGTAACGCGGGTCCGCCGTCCACGTGTAAAGATGACGGGTCAGCTTGAGCATGTTGTAAGAGCAGCAACACTCGGCCGTCGCGGAAGTATTAGTCTCTCTCAAGTCGGCGGCCAGCCGTCCGGGCTCCTTATTCCAAGTCTCGCCGTTGCTGGTTCCGGTAGTGACAAAGGACCGCTGGCTGGTAACTTCCGACCAGAAGAAATCGGCTACGTGGTGGAACCGTGCGTCGCCGGAAATCTCATACCTCCGCGCTGCGCCGATAACTTGCGGAATGTGCGTATTCACGTGCATTGGCTGCCCGCGCGGGTTGCGATGCAGGCTATCCACGCGCATGCCCATCATGTTGAAGAACCACTTCTTGGTGAAGCGGTCGCCGGCCGTCGCCCATTTCGGGTTGTCGGTCAGCGCCGCCAGGTTGTAGAGCGATTCCGCCATGCCGCCGTACTCGTCCTCGAGAATCTGCTGCATGTGCTCGGGAGTCTTCGACGCGGTCCAGTCGTCGGCCCACATACCCATGCCTTCCGCCACCTTCAGCGCCTGCTGGTTGCCCGCGAGTTGATACTGATCGATCATGCCCGCAAAGATTTTGTGAATGGTGTAGAACGGCGCCCATGGCAGGCCGGGTGCGTTTGGATCTCGCGGCGCGGCAGGGTCGTAGGGCCGGCCCGACAGCCGGTCCAGGCGGTCGAAAAGTTCCATGGGAAACGCGCTCAGATAGCCGCCGCCAAGCTTCTCCTGCACTTTGGCCAATTCGGCCACCATATAATCGCCCTTGGCCTTCGCGTCGGCATCGCCGCTGGCGGCCTGGTGCGCCAGCGCGGAAAGGAAGTGTCCCGTGAAATGGCCGCGCAGTTCCGTGGCGCGCTTGCCGTCGTTCGGATGCTCCCAGCTCGATATGCGCGGGGCTTCCATGTCTGCAAGGGGTTTCGCTCCCAGCGTAGGCAGCCCCGCATTCTCGCGGAAGTTGTAGAGCAGCCGGTCGGCCGGGAGCCGGTTCATGTATTCGCGGTTCCACTCCTCGGCTTCCTTATAGAGCCCGCCGGTCACCTTCACCTGCTTCAACGGAAATGGCTCCAGCTTCAGCGGCACATCCGCGCGCGAAAACTCAACCGGCAAATCGAAAGGCTGAACATCCGCCGGGCGTTGCGGCCGGCGCATTTGCTGTTCCTGCTGCACCGCCGTATTGGGATTGGGCGCATTGCCGGGACTCGCGGTCTGTTGCTGTGCCTGCTCCGCCAGAACGGCCGGAGCCGCCGTGGTCGCAGCTAGCAATGCGCCGAAATTACGGCGGCTGAGGCGCTTCGCATCGCTCATGAATTGCTCCTATGACTGAGTCTGGAATCGCTTACATTATACAACTGGCATACACAGCGGCGCGGGCCCATGGCCTGCGATGGCAAATTCACAGTAAACTCACATAGGACGCCAACGGGCCCGCCCCGTGCGTGCTAGGCTAGGTTCAGCGTGTTGAAATTCGTCGGCAAAATTGCCGTGCTGGCCATGGTCGCGCTTGCGATTTGCAATGCGCAATGCCTGGCCTTATGTGCCGCGGGCCTTTATCCCTGGAATGCGGCGGACCATCCCGATCCGCCTTGCCATCAGCATCAACCCGCCCACGAACATTGCGCGCACCCCACGCCGGCGTTCGCCGACAGCGTTTCAAGCGCGGGGCCGTCCCCGGAATTGCGCGTGATAGCCATCGCCGGAAAGACGGTGGACCCAATCGGCGCGCCGCCCGCAATAGTCGCGACCGCCATCCTAACCGAAGTCTGGTCGCCTCCGTCAGCCGATCGACATTCCATTACCATTCTCCGAATCTAACTCCCGACTCCCACAGGTAGCGCACGCTTTAGCTTGCCCGGAGTAATTGCTTAGCTCGTCAGAGACAAGCTGAAGCTGGATCCTACCAACTACCTTTCGCACCCAAGAAACCAGTTAGCAGTGAGAAACAGGAGAGAAGCTTGTGACTACGCAATTCCTGCGGCGGACGCATTGGATTGTCCTGACCGCAATCTTTCAAAGCCTGGCTTGGGCCCAGGGCGGCATGGGCCTGATGAGCCAGGCGTCGGGCACGTCCATGAACCCCGAATCCTGGTCCATGCCAATGTCGATGCGGAGCATCGGCTCCTGGAGTCTGATGTTTATGGGCCAGGCGTTCGTGGTCGACACCCAACAATCCGGCCCCCGCGGCGCCGACAAGTTCTACGCCCCGAATTGGTTCATGGGAACCGCCCAACACGACCTCGGCGGCGGTACCTTCTTAATTCAACTAATGCTGAGTCTCGAACCCGCCACCATCACCGGCCGCAGCTATCCCGAGTTATTCCAAACCGGCGAGACAGCCTTCGGGAAGCCGCTGGTGGACGAGCAACATCCCCACAATTTCATCATGGGGCTAGGCTTTCAGTACGCGCGGCCCATCGGTGACGCCACCACCGTTCAGTTTTACTTCGCCCCCGTGGGCGACCCGGCTTTGGGACCGGTCGCATTCCCGCATCGGGCGTCCGCCTCTGAGCTGCCGCAAGCCCCGTTAAGCCACCACTGGCAGGATTCGACGCACATCGCCGACGACGTAGTCACCGTGGCGGCCAGGCATAAGTGGGTGCGCCTCGAAGCCAGTGGATTCCATGGCGCCGAGCCGGGCGAGAATCGCTGGATCGTTCAACAGGGCGCCATCGATTCGTGGAGCGCGCGGTTGTCGTTCTTTCCGTCGAAGAATTGGATGGCGCAGGCCTCGGTGGGCCGTATCACTCATCCGGAGCAGCTTGAGCCCGGCGACGTGGTCCGCTCGACGGCGTCTCTGCATTATTCGCGGCCCATGTCCGGAGGCGAGAGTTGGTCCTCCAGCCTGATCTGGGGCAGGAACCACGAGACCTACACGCAACACAACCTTAATTCGTTTCTGGCGGAATCCGTGTTACCCATTCCCGGCAAGAATTTTCTCACCGGGAGGTTTGAGTTAGTGGATAAAGATGAGTTATTCGTTAACAATCCGGCGCTTGAAGAAGAACTTGACCGCACCGCTGGGTCTACGTTTCGAATCGGCGCATATACCATGGGCATCACGCACGATTTACCCAAACTGATTCCCGGCGTGGAAACGGGAATCGGAGTCAATGCCACTACCTATAGCTTGCCGGCGGCCATCAAGCCGTACTATGGAGACAGACCCCATGGAGTAGACGTCTATTTGCGGCTGAGGCTGTAAATGCTATTAAGCGCCACGAAGCTCCCTCACGTATCGGGCGTCGCCGCATCACCGGCGCGGTCTGCCGCAACCTGTCCATGGTTCAGCAGCGCCACAAAAACAAATCCGCCCACAATGTTTCCCATCACAGCGGGCAGCAGAAAGCCCCCGGCCATTTCGCCCCAGCCCGCCGTGTGTTCGAAAGCGCGGTAAAACGCCTCCACTGAGCCCGCCACTGAGTGACGAAACCCGAGCGCCGAAATCGGGGCGGTGGTGAGCCAGATCAAGAGTACCTGAGCGCCGGTGGCGCGCGTGGAGGCAATCAGCCAGGCCATCAATGCGATCAGCCAACCCGCGTAAATGGCCCGCAAAGCCACCAGCCAGAAGCCGCCGTCCGTACCTGTTTTCGCCACCGCGATCAACGTTGGGCGTAAGGTATCGCCCAGCATCGGCGTCAACGCCACAATGGCAGCGAACGCGCAGGCCCCGGCCAGGTTCCCGATCAGCACCACCACCCACAGCGATAAGAGCTGCCGCAGCGTCTTGAGGGTCGGCTTATGGAGCATGGGGATGATCGGCTCCAGCGTATTTTCGGTAAAGAGCTGGCCCCGTGCAAGCACCACGAACACAAACCCCAGCGGATAGCCCAAAGCCGTTGCCGCCCCGCTGTAAGTGGCTGGTACAAGCGCCATCAGGTACGCGCCCGCAAGGAAGCTAAACCCGATGGTCAACCCCGCCGCAATTGCCGACCAGAACAGCGCCGTGGCCGGCCGTCGCAGCTCCTCCTGCGCCGCCACCCGGATGTTGTCGTAAATCTGCCCGGCGGAGAGTCGCGTACTCCGCGGCTTCGAACCTTCCGCAGGCGCAGCGCTGGCGGTGGGAGTTGGTTTTTGCAATCGAAGCCGGTTCACATCATGGAGATGCGCAAATAACGCCTGATATCCTTCAGGTTTGCGAGGATTCCGAGGGCCACCAGAGTCACTGCCAATCCCGCCGCGATCTTCGCCTTTTTTTCCATCTGCATTTGGGTCTCCTAGCCGACTTACGACTCTCATCATAGTTCCAATCGCGGGAAGACTAAACATGGAACGGAAAAAGCATGTGGTCCAGCGTACGTTCGGCGGTCTCAGCCACCTTTCACAATCCCGCGCCGTCCTTCAAAAAAGTCCTTGCGCTCGGCACACTGGCATAGTAGTATTACAAACAAGAATAGTTGGCCAGCCATGGCGCAACCCAAATTCACCAAGCTTGAGCTTCAGATCATGCAAGCGCTTTGGGACCACGGCACTCTCGCCATCCGCGAGATCCAGGAGGCGTTCCCCGAGCGCGGCCGTCCGGCGTACACGACCATCCAGACTACGGTTTACCGTCTGGAAGCCAAGCTGGCGCTTCGGCGCGTCAGGAAGATTGGCAATGCGCATATTTTCGAAGCGATAGTTTCGCGCAATGCCGCGCAAAGCCGGCTGATCGACGACCTGTTGGGGCTGTTCGGCGGGCGCACGCAGCCGGTGATGGCGCACCTGATTGAAACCGGGAAGCTCACGCTAGAGGACGTCAAGGAAGCCGAGCAGATGCTCCGGGAACTGCGCAAAAAGGAGAAACGCCCGTGAACGCGGAGCTGTTGTTCGCGGCCAATCACCTCTGGCAATCCACTCTCTGCGCCGCCGCGGCCGGACTGCTCGCGCTGGCGTTGCGCAAGAATCGCGCGCGTGCGCAGCATTGGGTTTGGATGATCGCCTCGATCAAATTTCTCATCCTTCTTTGGCTGTTCACCCGCATCGGCAGCCACCTGGGATGGTTGAAAGCGTCCGCGGCCCCGGCGGCGCGACTCTCCTCGGCGGTGAAACACTTTAGCCAGCCGTTCCTGGCGCTCCCCATCAGCGCCGCCCTTCCAGCTGGCGCGGCAGATCCGCTGCCGTACATCCTGCTGGCCGTGTGGCTTAGCGGCTGCATCGCCGTGCTTTTCTCGTGGTGGAGGCGATGGCGAATCGTGGCCGCCGCAGTCCGCGCGGCATCGCCCTTGCCGCTCGAAATCGGCGTCCGCGTCATGGCTTCACCCGCACTCCTGGAGCCGGGTGTCTTCGGCATTTTCCATCCGGTTCTGCTGTTGCCGCGAGGAATCGAGGATCGTCTGACGCCCGAACAGTTACAGGCGATTCTGGCGCACGAGTTATGCCACATCCGCCGCCGCGACAATCTGGCAGCGGCCGTTCATCTGGCGGTGGAAGCTGTCTGCTGGTTTCATCCACTGGCATGGTGGATCGGAGCGCGTCTGGTGGAAGAACGCGAGCGCGCTTGCGATGAGGAAGTGTTGCGCGCCGGCAATCAGCCGCGCACTTATGCGGAAAGCATTTTGCTTACCTGTAAGTTCTATCTGGAATCACCAATCGCCTGTGTGTCTGGAGTAACTGGCGCCGATCTGAAGCGACGGCTTGCGGGAATCATGACGCAACCTGTCGCGCTTGATCTGAGTCTGGGCAGGAAGCTGTTATTGGCTGCGGCGGGCGCCGCGGCCATCGGCGCGCCCATCGGCATCGGATTGGTAGGTGCGCCGCGGATTCAAGCCCAGTCGCCGGCCGCAGCCGTAGCCCCGCCGGAATTCGAGGTTGCCTCAGTCAAGCCAAGCGCGCCCGGAACGCGCGGTTTCATCGGCGCCGCGCCCGGAGGCGAGAGGTTTACCGCGACTAAAGCCACATTGAAGTGGTTAATCATGATGGCGTACGACATTACCGACAGGCAGATCTCCGGAGGGCCGAACTGGCTCGATGCCGACACATACGATGTCTATGCCAAGGCGGAGCGTCCATCCAGCCGCGAGCAGATCTACTTGATGCTTCAGACCTTACTCGCGGACCGCTTCAAACTGAGCCTCCACCGCGAGACAAGAGAGCTGCCGGTCTACGCTCTGGTGGCAGATAAGGGCGTACCAAAACTCAAACTGCACGAAAGTCCGGATTCAGTCCAACCGCTCATCAAGGGATACGCCGGCGGCATCGCCTTCCAAAATGTTCCCCTCTCGCGCCTGGCGTGGTTCCTTTCGACTCAGGCGGATCGCACGGTGCTCGACCAGACTGGCATAAAGGGAAGCTATGATTTCAATCTCGAATGGACGCTGGACGCCCCCGCTAAAGGTCACAGCCTCGACAGTTCATCGGAGCGCGATCCCTTCAGCGCTTCCATCTTGACGGCGGTGCGCGAGCAGCTCGGACTGAAGGTCGAATCGCAAAGAGGACCGGTCTTGTTCCTGAGCGTCGAGCATGTGGAGAAGCCTTCGGAAAATTAGCCGGAGTTGACAGAACGAAGTTGATCGTAGTAATGTTTTCGTAGATCTGGCAAAAAAGCCGATGACGCGATTCCGTCCATTCGCCGACGCCCGCCTGGCCGTCTTCGCGTTCGGCGCAGCTTACGCGCAGACTCCGGCGGCTGGGCCAAAATTCGAAGTAGCATCAAGCCGACTGAGATGACAGGCGATGCTGGCCGAAAGTTTCAAGCTAGCGCTTCACCACGACCAAACCCCCAAGCCGGTCTACGCGCTGGTGGTGAGAGGGGCATTTGACTTGTCGCAAAGTACCATGGAGGACCTGGCCAACAACCTGTCTGGCGCCGTACAGGGCGGGATCGCCCGGCGCCTCAATCTTCACGGCAATCCAGCGGCGCGGGTTAAAGCTGGAGGCGCGAAAGGCGCCGGTTGACGTTGTTGTGGTGGACCATGTGGAAAGGATCCCGACAGAAAACCAGGCAGGAATCGACGCCAGGCAAGCATCGCGCGCGCCTCCACGCCTGGCGTTTTGGCCTCACCGGCCGTATCCGCCTTCTCACCGCCGGCGAGTCGGCCGAACCCAACGCCGCTTGTCAACAGGCTATCAAAGACGA
>JBEKNN010000048.1:0-38478 GCA_049522755.1 Bryobacteraceae bacterium
GCTCCGGGGTACGCTTCCCTGGGAGTCAGGACTCCATACTGCCAATCTCCCGCCAAGGCGTAAGAGTCGGCTAACCCCGCATATGCCGGGGCGTAGTTCGGATCCTTCTCGACGGCCTGGTTGAAATAATCGATGCCCCTTCTTAAGCTCTCGGTGGTTCGTTTATTCCAGAAGTATCGCCCCTTGAGATAGGCCTCGTAGGCTTCCGGATTCACGCGCTTCGCGCTCTTAAACATAGCCTGTTCGTGCGGCGTCAACTCGATCCGGATCTCGCTGGCAATGGACCGGGCGACCTGCTCCTGGAGCGCCAACGTATCTCCCAGGTCGCCCTCATAACTCTTGGCCCACAAGTGCTTGTCGTCGGCCGCAGAGATCAACTGAGCCGTGATTCGAACCTGGTTGCCTGAACGCAAAACGGTGCCTTCCACCACGACGTCTACGTTCAATTCGCGTGCGATCTGCGGTAAGGGTCTGCGCGCGCCCTTGTAGGTCATTACCGAGGTACGGGAGATCACTCGCAGGTTTCCGATCTTCCCCAGCTCGGCGATCAGTTCGTCGGTCATGCCGTCTGAAAAGTATTCTTGCGACGGATCGCCAGACAGGTTTTCCAGGGGAAGCACCGCCAAGGATCGAATAAGCGCTGGCGGGCGGCTCCGGAGAAGCATCAAGATCAAGAAGCCTGCCGACAACAGTAGTACAGTGAGGCCGGAAATCTTCCAAAGAAGCGGCCGCCGCAGGCGTACTCCTGCCGCAGCGCCAAGGTCAACCTGATCATGATCTCTGGCTTCCAGGAGATCAGAGGCTGGAGTTTCCTGTCTATCGGGAGGAGCGTCGCCGGCAACGGGGATGTCTTCACTCTCGCCGACTGCCACAACCGGAGCGATGAACCGATAGCCTCGCCGGGGCAGCGTCTCGACGAAGCGGGGATTCGCGGCTGAATCTCCCAACACGTCGCGAAGTTTGTTAACGGCCGTGCCCAGGCTGTGATCGAAATCAACGAACGTGTCTTCGGGCCAGAGCGTGCGCCGAAGTTCCTCGCGCGAGACGACCTCTCCCTGCTGCTTCAACAGCGTAATCAACAGCAGAAAAGGCTGGCCCTGCAGCCTGACTCTAATGCCTTTCTTGCTGAGTTCGCCCGCGCGAAGATCGACTTCGAAAACGCCAAAGCGAACCGAGCGCACGGACGACGGGAATTCCCGCATGGAGGCTCTCCAGCGTTCGGCCACAAGCCGAGGCCGGCGAAGACTTCACATTATACCAACCTGCACCGCAAGTGAAGTATTACGTTAAGCGGCTCCCTATCAAGGGATTACCGACTGAAGAATTCTTGAAGCAGGGAAGGCCGGCCGTGCATTGAGCGATCCGGCAGCCACCCGTTAGGATTGTCCCAAGCGAGGAATAGAGATTGTGCTAAAACAGTGGCCGTTCGCATCCAGCGAAGAGGCATGCGAGTCTCCAGGATCCCGAGGTGATGTAGCTGTGCTCTTAGCGCACCTGGACGCGGCGTACAACGTTGCTCGCTGGCAAATGCGCGACGAAACCGAGGCGGAAGACGTGGTTCAGGAGGCATACCTGCGCGCCATCAGCCACTTTGCAGGTTTTCGGGGCGGCGACGGGCGTGCGTGGCTGTTGACCATCGTACGCAATAGTTGTTACGACCGTCTGAAGCAAAAGGGCGCTTCGGGCCGGCACACGGATTTCGATGAGGCAGTACACAGCGCTGGCCGCCAGACGCCTAACCCGGAGACAGCGTTACTGCTGGCCGAGAGAGCCGAACTGCTGACGAAGTCACTGGCGGAATTGCCAGCGCAATATCGCGAGGTACTGGTGCTACGAGAGCTGGAACAAATGTCCTACCGGGAGATCGCTTCCATTGCGGGAATCCCCTTGGGCACCGTCATGTCACGACTGAGCCGGGCGCGCCAACAGCTTGAGCAGAACCTATTGGACTACATGGATCGAGGAGAACTTGACGTGGTTATCGACCCAAACGCGGTTTCCCCGTGTACTGTTGGAAGTGGAGGCACGATGAGTTAACTGCCGCATAGGTCCAATGGACACGTTGTAGAAGCGAAATCCTTCACTTAGGTGTGTTCCGATCATCGAACGGATGTGATCGGAGAGGAGCTCGCCCGAGGCGCCAGAAATAGTCCGCCCGGCTGATATCCGGCCTGTCTTGCCGTCGCCGGGCGGTGGTCCGGCTGGTGATCGAACGCCCTCCGCTCCGCTTACTGAGCGGCGATCGTGAGGAACGCGTTGGACTGCGTTTGAAAGTCGCTAGACAGCCCGACCACTATCACGTCCTGGCCGCGTGTGACAGTGGATGGCACCACCACATTGAACTGATACAGTCCCGGTCCCACCAGGCCCGCGAAACTGACGGTCGCGGCGGTCCCGTCGATCACGATTGTCGGTGTTACGGCGAGCGCTTCGCCTGAAGCGAGCGTTGGTCCGAAACCGGTGGCGAACAGCACGATGGTCTCGCCTGGTTCGGCTGGCGTCGCGCCGGTAATTGTCGCCGCCGGCCCGATCAGGGTCCCGTTGGAGTGTTCGGCGGCGATGTAAACATTGCCGCTGGTCGCGTTCGTCCCTATCGTAAAGAAAGCCGGCGCCAGAGGGTCCACGCTCGCTGTCACGGCCGCGCTGGTCAGGCCATTATTGGTGGTCTGGATCTGGGCGGGGCCCGTCGACACGGTGGAGGGAACCAGAAAGTTCACCTGTGTATTGCTCACGAAGCTCACAGGAACTGCCGTGCCGTTCAGCGTGACGCCCACAAAGTTGACTTCGGTGGGCAGCGTGCTGCCGGTAAGCTGCCAGACGCCCGTGGTCGCGGACAATCCATTTCCCTTGAGTGCGACCCATGTATTGGGAGCGATCGGTCCAGCGATGAAGCTCGCGGCGTTTTGGATGCCCGATATCGCGAAGGAGGGCGCAGCCTGAATGCTCGCGAGCAGTCCGTGCGATTGCACCGGATCGTTATTCGGCCCGCCGCCAATTCCCGCCGTGATGTACAGCGTGCCGGGATCTTCGCTGTCAGAGCCGCTTCCGAAATTCAGGGACCATAATCCAGGGATCGCGATTGGGTTTCCGGCGGCGTCGTTAAGCGCGCCGAGGAATGCGCCCGAGGTCGCGTTGAACGCGTTGATTTTACCGTCAGCGAAATTTCCGACCAGAAGTGCGCCAGCGAACGGTCCGAAATTGGCCGGCGCGATCGCCATCCCCCAGGGGGAATTGAGCGGCCCCTGAGCGACGAGATTCGCGATCAGGCTGCCGCCCGGGTTGAACATGGCGACATAGCCATTGCCCGGGCCGCCGACACTCGCTTTTTGCTGGGCGTTCTGTTGGGCATAGGTCACAAATAGCGTGCCATTGATATTTTGTATGTTATATGGAGCAAACCCCGCCGGAATCGCCGGATTCGAAAACGACGATGAACCAGAATATGGTTGCGGGACGCCGCTCTGGTTATACGGCGCCGGATTCAGGTTTAGATTGGAGTCGTACACGTCCACTGTTCCGGCATTGAAATTCGCCGCGAAAATGTATGGCGCCGCGGCGGTTCCGCCCACCGCGCATCCCGTGTACACCGCCCCCGATTTGGAGTTGTCGAAGAGGATCGACGCTGCAGAGCCACTCACGGACTGATTCCATCCCGAGATCACACCGTCTTCCGAGCAGAAAATAAAAAGAGCCGGTTTGCCGGCCTGGACGTCAAAGGCATTCGCGTTCGAGGTGAATGGGTTATAGATCACTCCCGTCACCGGGCCGGTTGTACCCGCATTTCCCGCCTGGGGAATCGTGACCACCTTTTGAACCGCGACGCCAGTTCCGGCGTACAGGGTGGCAGTGCCGGCGCTATTATTTCCAACCCAGATCGGAGTGGCGCCGAAACCTGCACCCCACGGATTCTTTAGATTAGGATCTTGATAGTCGGCGGTGTTGGCGAGATCGGACACCAGGTTGTGAACCAGATAGTTGTTCGGTGGAGCGCTGTTCGTCTGGGCGCCTAAAGAGCCTGCGGCGGCTCCCAGCAGCACTCCCGCGCAAAGCCAGTGTGTCCGAATATTTTTCGGGCGATGCGTGGTCTGATGCGTTTTTCGGATCATGCAGTTCTCCTTGCAGAGTAGTAGTACTTGTTACGCGTTACGTTGCTACGCGTAGAGTTCTTCTTCTTCATACGGGAGAAGACTGGGCACGCCGCGCGAATATTCCCGCAATTGCGATGTGAGTGAGCCGAAATAGCGATCTCTTGCGGACTGCATCCATCCGAATTAACATCGGAAACGTCTTGCTCGATGTGGAATATTTCTCTCCATGGCCGAGTATACACGGGTGGTAACCGAACTTAGCCGGACAGTCCAAGGGGAAACCCCATGAGAGATCTGGTAACTACACTTGGACCACCTCTGGTACTGACGCGAATCGTGCTCTTGACGTCCCTGGAGGAAGTCAGTCACTTTGAGCTTCAGACGGTAGCGCAACCTCAAGGAAACTAATCCAATGACGCACAGAAAACTCGCCTTCTCTTTTATTATTGTAGCCGCCGCAATTGCGCTCGTCGCGCAGCAATCCACGACTGAAGCGCCAGCCGGCTTTACTACTCCCACGCTCGGACAGTCGGTCAGCCCGACAGGGGAAATAACAGCGAATCCCGGCTCGCAGAGCATCAGTAACGGGATCGCAGAGCCGGCCGGCGACACCTTCGCCCTGGATCAGGCGCAGTTTGAACGAAGACACGATCCAAGCACCGGATTGGGTCCGGTTTTCAACGCGACGGCGTGCGTCGAATGCCATAATAACGGCGTGGCTGGCGCGGCCGGGCAATTCACGGAGCAGCGATTCGGTCACACTGACTCCAACGGCAATTTTGTCAATCCTACGATCGCTATCAATGAGGGCGCGGCGACGATAACCGGCCGTTCCATAGTTAACGACCGAGCCATATGTCCGCAGGCCCAGGAGCATGTAGCGAGCACGGAAACTATCCAAACTCTACGCGCCGTGCTCAACACGCTGGGAGACGGCTTCGTAGAGGCCGCCGGCGATCAGACGTACCTTGCCATCGCTGCCGCTCAGCCCGGGCAGAGTAATGGATTGATTCAAGGCGAGGCGATTCAAGTGCCTATTTTCGAGGCTCCGGGGCAGACAGGAGTAGGCAAGTTCGGCTGGAAGGATCAGGATGAGAGCATCCTTTCGTTTTCAGGCGATGCCTACCTGAACGAGATGGGTGTAACAAATCGCTTGAAACCCACAGATGTAACCTCCGTCTGCAAAGTGACTACCGGCGTGGAAGATGTTCCGGATGCTCTGGGGTTAGCGGATATCGACCATTTCGCTCAATTCATCCGCGGGACCCGCGTGCCGCCGCGCGACACGGCGTTAGCGGCGACCCCAGCCGTCATTGCGGGGCAGAGCCTCTTTAGTTCTGTCGGTTGTGCGATCTGTCATGTCCCGACTCTGACCACGCTCGCTCCAGGAACGGTAATCAACGGCGGCGCCTATACAGTTCCCGCAGCGCTAGGAAACAAGACTTTTCATCCCTACGGTGATTTCTTACTTCACAACGTTGGCACCGGAGACGGAATTGTGCAGACCGGCCCGGCGGACACTGCGAACAAGCTGCGGACCGTGCCATTGTGGGGTCTACACATAAAGGCTCGCTTCATGCACGACAATGCATCGACAACTCTGAACAATGCCATCTCGCGTCATGGAGGAGAGGCGCAGGGCGTCACCGCGAATTTCAACGCTTTGAGCCCTGTGCAGCAGCAGCAGTTGATTACGTTCCTTCAATCGCTATAGAGACGCCACGCCTGGTGGGACGGGCCCTAATTCGTATCGAGGGTCCGTCCTCGAACCGAGGGTTGCCGATCACGGTGACGATCGGCAGGCGCGCATCACTCGGCTCTAATAGCGATATAGCGCCGTGCCGCTCCGCGTGGCTCAGATGACCGTGAATCGCGGGCCGGTTTATGACATATAGAGATACCTCTGGCGCGCTCTCGTTATAAGAGAGCGCGTATTCTTTTACCTGATACAAGCGTCGCCGAAGCGATGCCGACCGGCTGGAAGAGAGGCATTGGCGAAGAAGGGAGACAATTGCGTGGTGATCGACGTAGACGACACAGGGCTCGGAATTCCGAGTGAAATTTGCGACCGTGTGTTCCATCCGCTCGTTGCCGCGGGCAAGGTCCAGGGGTCTCCGACTGGGGCCAGCGATCTCCGCCAGACCGTGCTCGATCCCCGCTCGATCACGACGGCGATAATCGGTTGGAGCTGACCGGTGCTTACAGAAGCGCTCTGCCAAGGCGTTGACAGTTCCGTCGCCTCTCCCGTAGATCCAATGGCAAACTTGCACGCGCATTCGGCGCATCGACCGGCTGGGAAGCCGTACTCAACGTACACGGTGATCTGACCAGCCGCCACCGGCTGAGGCGGGGTTGCCAAGAAGGTTGGCCTGTTCAACGACATTCCACGAAACGTTGCAGACGAAGCCCATTCTCCCGGTGAAGTGACTCACGAAATGTTCTAGATGAAGCGCTCGCGAGCCCGGCGTATAACAGCCCTCGCCAACCGCCTTAAGAAAAAATGCCCGCTGGAACTCAGTGGTCCAGCGGGCACGACGGTCTCAGGGGAGACTATCTGGGGAAGTTCGATTGTTAGTTGCCCCCGGCATTGGAGGTTGTAGAGTTCGGGAGCCGCGGCCCCGACTGAGCCGCCACCACTCCCTGACCGGATCTAAATTCGAAGCCGAAGTTGTCGCCAGGATAGAACCATGTGCGCAGCGCCGGTGGCCGGCCTTCAGTTGCTCCATAGAACTTGAACTCGCTGTTGCCCGCGTCTGGCCTATATGCTGGAATCGCGAGGACGGTAGTGATGAGGCGATTATCATCGGCGTTGTAGATCTCAACGGTGCGGCGGTCCGAATTGATAAGAAGTTTCATCACGTACGATCCCGCAGGCAGCACGGTTCCCTGGACGTCAATTGACTGATCGATTTTGATGTTGGTCTTCTTGTTCCATTCGTCGGCCTGCAGTGCGGGAACGAGCACGCTACCCATCAAGCTCACTGCCAGGGCGGCGATCGTTCGAAAACAGTGGGTCATAATCTTGCTCCTTTGATACATTTTGTTTGTCTCTTTCTACCGATATTGATGGTTCAAGAAAGCGGCCGGTTCGCAGGTGGTGTAAAGGTATAGCTAATTCTTAGTAAAGGCGGTCGCAGCAGCTCGCTTTGTTCGCGCGAATGGAAACACTATGGTGCGCCAATGAATGGCGTACTATACCACCTTGATCGGGAATGGTCTATTTCGTAATGGTGATCAGTTTAAGGAGATCGCGGAAGCGAACTGCCGACGACGCGCTAAAACAACCTCATGTCGCGGCTCGTGGTCCGTTGGGCGGTCTTGGGGTGACCATCGAGGACTAGGTCCGGGCGCATTACCGCGATGGCCCAAAGGGGCCAGAGGCCCTGCGTGGCCCGAGAGAACACGACGCCAGCCGACAATCCACTGGATCGACAAACAGGCCTGTTATGAAATTTTTATGTATTCTCAACAAATTCTTCAGGCCACATCGCGTAACCTGTAACAGGGTAACAACGCCCCAGCGATTATGCCGCAATGTGTCATGGCGCTCGCCGAAGACGTGACGGAGCGAAAAGCAGCAGGGCAGGCGCCGCGGGATGCGGAAGAGTTTCAGAGCCGCCTCCTCGCCGGCAGCCGGGATTGCATCAAAGTGCTTGACCTGGAGGGGCGGCTGCTGTGGATGAACGAAGGCGGCATGCAGGCGCTCGAGATCTGCGACTTGCGCCCACTGGTGAATAGTTCCTGGATTCAGTTTTGGGAAGGCGAGGAAGCGCGAGCCGCGCAAGATGCCGTGGAGGCGGCCGGAAAAGGCGGCGCTAGCCGTTTCACCGGGTATTTCGCCACGACCATTACAAAGCAGCCCAGGTGGTGGGATGTCGTGGTCAGCCCCATTCGGAACGCGGAAGGCAAGCCGGAATGCCTGCTGGCTGTTTCACGAGATGTCACGGAACATAAGCGAAACGAAAAAGCTCTTCGGCAGGCACACCTGCAGGCCGCTTGGAGCGAAGAGCGTTGGCGGTCGGTCTTTGAGAACTCCGCCATCGGTGTTGCGCTTACCGACCTCAACGGCCGCTTCCTGGCCACCAATCCGGTCTACCAGAAAATGGTGGGCTACAGCGAAAAGGAACTTCGGGCGCTTTCTTTTTTCGATATCACCCATGAGGACTACCGTGCAGCCAACTGGGCGCTCGCCGCCGAGTTGCTGGAAGGAAAGCGACGACAGTTTCAAATTGAGAAGCAGTATCGATGCAAGAATGGCAGCTCGATCTGGGTGAGCAACAACGTTTCTCTGGTTCCGGGCAGCGAGAGCATGCCCCGATTCATAATGGCGCTCTCTGAGGACATTACGGAACGAAAAAGGGCGGAAGAGGCGCTGCAGAAGAGCGAGCGGCTGAAACGCAGCATCCTCGATATCAACAACGCCATCATTACCAACCTCACCGAGGAAGCGCTGCTCCGTTCCATTTCCGAAGCTGTGCGCCCTTCCATTCCCTTCGATCGATGCGCGATTACACTCTACACGGGGGAGACAGACACCATCCGCTTCCTGGCGGTAGAGGGCGCTTTGGGCTCGGACTACTTCCAGCCCGGTCTGGAGGTGGGCCGTACCGAAACCAGTGCAGGCTGGGTGTTCGACCATCAACAACCTCTCCGCCGCAATCTGGGAGAAGAGCAGCCTTTCGCGAACGAGAGGCGCCTTTGGGCAGAGGGCCTTCGATCGCTCTGCATAGTTCCTCTGATTTTACGGGGGAAGAGCATCGGTACCCTCAGCGTGGTGAGCCGGGAAAAGGACCGGTATTCCGAGGAAGACGCGCAGTTTCTGCAGCAAGTAGCGATCCAGGTGGTGTTGGCGATCGAAAACATGAAATCCTACGAAGAGATCGCGACGCTGAAAGCGAGGCTGGAGAAGGAAAACATATACCTCCGGGAGGAGATCCGCACCGAGCACAACTTCGAGGAGATCGTGGGTAATAGTCCGGCCTTGCTCGCAGTACTCCGGGCCGTTGAGCAGGTGGCCCCCACGGATTCCACGGTACTCATTTACGGGGAAACGGGGACCGGGAAAGAGCTGATCGCGCGCGCCATTCACAACCGTAGCGCGCGTAAGGATCGTGCCCTGGTGAGTGTGAACTGTAGCGCGATCTCGGCGGGTCTGGTGGAGAGCGAGCTCTTCGGTCACCTCAAAGGGGCCTTCACCGGAGCGATCGAGCGGCGGATCGGGCGGTTCGAGTTGGCCAACGGCGGCACCATCTTCCTCGATGAAATCGGGGAACTGCCTTTGGAGACCCAGGCGAAGCTGCTGCGTGTTCTGCAGGAACAAGAGTTTGAGCCGGTGGGCAGCAGCCGTCCTCTGCGCGTAGATGTGCGCGTGATTGCCGCCACCAACCGCAACCTGCGGGAGGAGGTGGCGGCTGGCCGCTTCCGCTCCGACCTCTTCTACCGCTTGAGCGTTCTTCCACTCCAACTGCCTCCCCTGCGAGAGCGCCGCTCCGACATACCCCAGCTCGTGGCGCTCTGCGTTTCGCGGTTTGGCAAACGGTTCGGGAAGAAGGTCGAAGGCGTTTCCCAGGAGACGATGGCCAGGCTGATGACCTATCCATGGCCTGGTAACATCCGTGAACTGCTGAACGTGATGGAGCGAGCGGTCGTCTTATCGGCGGGTCCAACACTCCGGTTGGACAAGGATCTCGTGCCGGTGGCGGCCTCCGAAAACAGCCAGGAGACGGCTGAAATCCCGGCTAAGGAGGCGCAGCCGCCCGCTGCTTCACCTTCGAGATTGCCCACGTTGGAAGAAGTGGAGCGAAGCCATATCCAGGCTGCCCTTCAGCAGTCAGAGGGAGTGGTTGACGGGCCGAAGGGTGCGGCGAAAATCCTGAATCTCCATCCCAACACGCTTCGCCATAGGATGAGTAAGCTCGGCGTCAAGCGCTCTGCCCACCGCCGGCCGTGATTCCCTCCACAACATTTCGCTACGCTCACCAAATGTGGTGGGGCCGTGTCCTTTTGCCGATCGCCGCTTAAATGTAACGTGGCCCTGTGATCGTCACTCGAGAGGTTGGAAGGCAACGCCTACCCATCGCCAGTTAATTGATTCAATTGGGCCAGTGACTCGTCCGAGGCGCCTCGGGAACTGGAATAAGGCCTTTGAAGACCGCCTCGGCCTTCGGTGCCATCTTTGAGCGCAGTCACATTCTGTAACTGGCATGCCGACTGCTTATTCGACCTTGCGATTGCGAGTAAGGAATGCTTCGAACAACGGCGCCCGGAGTTTCCGTTTCACAACGGCACGGCGAAGGCGGCCCCGCGGAAGTCCTCCACGCTGTGGTTGCGCGAGAACGTGAGATGAAAGAGATTCGCGAAACCACGCCCGCCGAATTGGAGAACAACTCGGAACCAATTAGCGTGGATAGCATCGCGTCGAGGGATTCCAGAACCTGATGGAGGCCACCGGGAGAAGTTTGTCGCCCTGGTTGGGTTGAGTGTCGTGACCGCGACACACGCTTGCCGATCGGACTATCCGCTCCAATCCCGAAAGCCAGCGCCGCTGTTCGCAGTCAGTGGATCGATTAGGCCGGAAACGATTGGAGCCATCGAGGAAACTGGCGGTGATGTTACCCCGTCACCAGGCGGGAATGTGGAACTACTGCCACGGGCCGGTGTTGTCAAGCTCTGGTGGGTCGTCGTCGCGGATGCAGAATGACCGAAATGCGCGGCTCTTTAGATTCTCGCTCACGGCCGCAAAGTGAGCGCCGGGATCTTAGCAAACCTTAGTTCGATTCGCCAAACTTGTTAACGCGCGGCATTCGCTTCGGAGTATTGTCTTAACACTCTTGTTGTAACTCACGCCGCTGGCATGTTACACGCCGCCCGCAATAATTTACTTCTCATGCTCTGCCCCGACTGTTAGAATGGGATTAACTTTACACTAAGAGGTTACTCACTTGAGATTTAAAGCGCGGGCTATTACGGCCCTTTTGGGAGTTTTTCTCTCGGCGCACGGCTTTGCACAGACTCAAACAGCCCGTTTGGTGGGCACCGTGCAAGACGCCTCCGGCGCCGCAATACCTAATGCAAAAGTGGTCGCGACTCACGACGCGACCAAGCAAAACACGCAAACCACTACTAACCCGAGCGGTGAATACGTTCTCGCGGCGCTACAGCCGGGCACGTACACGCTGAACGTCGAGGCCGCCGGATTCCAAAAGGCCGTGATAACCGGTCTGGAGCTGGACGCCGCCGCCAACGTATCGCAAGCCGTCACGCTGCAAGTGGGGCAAATGACTGAAACGGTGAGAGTCAAGGCCAACGTGGTGAGCGTGCAAACCGCCGACGCGCAGATATCGAATTCCGTCACCTTGTCGGATGTCGATACGCTGCCGCAGTTAGCCCGCACGCCGATTACGCTCGCGATATTTATGCCGGGCGTGCAGATCAACCCTCAGGCCGACGGATCGGCCAGCGGCGCCGACTATAGCTACGCCCACGTCAATGGCCTGCGCCAGGGCAGTAACAATAATACTCTCGACGGCATTGATGTCAACGATTCGGTGGCTCCGCGCATGGGGCTCTCACTTACTGCTAATAATACGGATTCCGTGGAAGAAGCCCGCATTGTGACCGACGGCGGCAAGGCCGAGTATGGCCGTAACGCCGGCGGCCAGATCCAATTGATCACCCGCAGCGGCACTAACCAGTTTCACGGCAATGCCTTCGACTACATCAGGAATAGGGATCTGAACGCCAACGATTTCTTCAGCAACTCTGCGGGCACTCCCATTCCGGTTTTGATTCAGAACACGTTCGGTAGCTCCATTGGCGGTCCCATCAAGCGTAACAAGATCTTCTTCTTCGGCAACTATCAGGGCATCCGTACGCACGCTCAGGGCGCGGAAGATACCACCGTGCCGACTGCCACAGCCCTGGAAGGTATTTTTCAATATGTCCCGGCCGGCCAGACAGCTCCGCAACAGTACAGCATCGTTGCCAACGATCCTTTGAATAAGGGCATCGACCCCACCGTGGCATCGCTGCTGAAGCTATTTCCGTCGCCTAACAATTTCAACGTGGGCGATGGGTTAAACTCCGCGGGCTATGAGCTAAACTACCCGAACGGCAGTCTGTCCGATCAGTTCACGATTAAGATGGACTACAATTTCTCAGATAAGATCCACTTCTTCGAACGCACGAGTTGGCAGCGCAACACCGCGATCGACTCCTTAAACGGCGCTCAGAACGTGGTTCCGGGCGAAGCCCCGGGCACCCAGGGTGGAAAGCGCTGGGGCGTGGCCGGCGGAATGGATTGGACGCTCTCGCCCACGCTGATCAATGAATTCCGCTACGGCCATCAGAGCTCTTCGGTGGATTTCAACCGCCCCGAGCGCGAAGCCGATCCGCAGCTCACTTTTAACACCTTCACTACGCCAATACTTACGGCATTCGCGCAAGGGCGAAATTCCCCGGTGAACGAATACACCGACAACATCACCAAGGTTCACGGTAACCACACCTTCAAGTTCGGCGGCCAGCTGCGCTTCACCGACGAATTCGGCTTCAACGACGCCGGCATCTATCCGAACGTGTCGCTCAGCACCGCCAACGGCAATCTGCCAATCTCGCCGGCGAACCTTCCCGCTCTCTCCGCCACGCAGCTCACCACCTTCCAGGGCTTATACAACGACTTACTGGGCCGTGTCTCGTCGGTGACGCAAACGTTTTATAGTAATCTGAATACTTTTCAAGCGCCGGGCACGCCCCGCGTCCGCAATTTCGACTTTCACGAATATGGATTCTTCGTTCAGGACGATTGGAGAATTCGCCACAACCTGACTCTCACCTACGGGCTGCGTTGGGAATTCTTCCCGGTGCCTTTCGAGGAGAACGGACAGCAGGGCATCCTGACGCCGACCACCGCGCTGAACACCGCCACTCAGACCAGCAGTCTCACCGTGATGCAGTCGGGCAAGTGGTACAACAACAATTGGACGAACTTTGCGCCGCGCTTCGGCTTCTCGTGGGATCCGTGGGGCGATGGCAAAACCGCTGTCCGCGGCGGCTACGGAATCTTCAACGACCGAACGATTGGAGCCGCTGCCGACTCGGTGGACGGGGACACGCCGGGCTTCGCGCAAGCTTCTACCATCTTCCCCAATTCCACTGCCGGAAGCGACGTCCGCTTCGCCACGCTGCCGCTGCCCGTGCAGCCGGCCGCTCCAGTCCTGACTCTGCCGGCCACCCGCTCCGACACAGTCGCCGATATCTTCAATCCGAACCTGAAGACCGGCTACGTACAGCAGTGGAATATCAACATCCAGCGGCAGATCGCCAAGAACACTGTGCTCGATGTCGGCTATGTTGCGAACCGTGGCGTGAAGCTGTTCTACGAGATCAATCTCGATCAGTCGAACATTTACAACAACGGATTCCTACAAGCCTTCGAGCAGGTTGCAGCCAATGTCAAGACCCCTGGTTCGATTCCGGCGACTAATCCGATTGTTGCCCTTTACGGTTCCGGCGCGACTGCGATTTCCGCGCTGGGAGCCAGCAACTTTACGAATGGCGCCGTGGGAACCGTTGCCAACACCATCGATACCACCAAGTACGCGTCTTACGCGGCTGCGGGTCTTTCCCAATACTACTTACGGAACTTCCCGCAGTTTCAACAGCTGTTAGAGGGTAACAACGACGGACGCTCCGAATACAATTCCCTGCAAGTCCGCTTGCAACGGCAGATTGGCGCGCTACGCGTGACCGCCAACTATACGTTCAGCAAGTCGCTTGACAACGATCAATCCGCCGCCACCGGCGGTGAAGGCAACGGCTTCGCGGCGCCGCTCGATAGCTTCAACGAGAGCCTCGTGAGAGGCCGCTCCAACTTCGATATTCCCAACGCATTCACTTTCAACGGCATCTATACTTTGCCGGTGGGCCGTGGCAAGGCGTTCGGCAATAACATGCCGCATTGGGCGGATACGCTGATCGGCGGCTGGGATATGGGGGCTTTGTGGATCTGGGAGAGCGGCTCGCCGTTCACCGTCAGTTCCGGCTTCGCCACTGGACCGAGCACCGCCAGTACGTTTGCGAATTATACGGGCTCGCGCAATATCGGGAGCCCGGTCAGCTTCAATAATGGCATCGGACCGGGCGTTTACTACTTCACTCCGGCCGAGATTGCAAACTTCTCCGAACCCGGAGCCGGTGATTTCGGCACCTCAGGCCGCAACACGTTCCGTGGACCGGACTTCTTCAATATCGATTTTTCGATGGTGAAGCGGTTTGCGATTGCCGAGCATAAGAGCTTCACGTTCAGGGCCGAGGCCTATAACCTGGCCAACAATGTCGATTTCGCAAACCCATCCGTAAATTTGGGAGGCGCGACGACCAACTTTGGCAAGATCAGCGGCGTAGTCAACAATCCGCGAATCATGCAAATGGCGCTGCGCTTCGACTTCTAAGAACTCAGTTATCTAATCGGGGTTTCAAGGGCATGACGGAGTAACTCTCCGGCCATGCCCTTTTTGATGTGGGCGCACACATGGGCGACTGGAGTAAACAACCGAACTTCGTGCTTCTTGACGATTATTCGGTCAGGCCCCGATTCTTCGAATCGTAGCGCTCTGAGAAACGACGAAGAGCGGAGCTGATGGGGCCGCGGCGTCTAGCCTACGGCCAAAGAGACAACCATTGACAACCTGCAAGCGGGCGTTCAGCCCAGTGTTCCCGATTAGGCGGCGCCGACCAGCAGTTCGTCGAGGTTTTCGGCGCTGTCGCCCCGGCTACGGTCGGCGATTTCCTGGCACTGGATGCAGAAAGCCGTCCACGGCACGGCCGCCAGACGTTTGGGGCCGATGTCCTCCTCGCAATGCTGGCACACGCCGAAGCTACCCACATCGATGTCGCGCAACGCTCTGCGGACGTTCCGCAACAAATTCGAATCGCGGACCAGATTGCCGATCGCAAACTCCCGCTCGGTAGCGTGCTGCACTTCATCGAGAGCATCGGGACTCGTCTTGATGACAATGCCTTCGCGATTGCGTACTAACTGTACCAGATCTGTGAGTTTGGCCTCCAGGGCGGTCTTGTATTTGTTCAACTCACTCTTTGTCATTTCTGCCTTCTCCTATCTGTAGTAATTCATCTTTGTTATGGTTTTGTTCCAGACCGTGATTCTTGATAGCTCTCAAGACGTTAACGACTCGGCACGGGGAGTTGAAGAGCCTGAAGAATCAGTTGAGCGGCCGCCATGCGAGACTCCACCTGGCGTCGGTAAGCGCTTAGGGCTTGGTCAGCGCCGAAGATGAGCGCCAGCATTAACGGTGCATATCCAAAAACGGCCCAAGTCGGCAATCCACCCGCTTTTCTCTCTTCCCCATCGGCTAGCTTAGTCAGGATGTTCCGTTGGATGCCGCATGCGAGACTCTCGTCAGAGGCAGGCGTATTACAAAGCGGGCGCCTGGCGCGGGTTCAGTCCACATGTCGCCGCCGTGATCGAGCACAGTCTGGCGGGAGAGCGCTAGCCCTAGTCCCAGGCCGTGGTCCTTGCCAGCGGTGACGAACGGCTCGAACAACCGGTCGCGAATCCCACGCGGAATTCCGGGCCCTGTGTCCTCTACCGCGATCAGCACGCAATTGTCCGCCTTCCTCGCGCCGATGCTGATCTTGCCGCCGTGCGGCATCGCGTCGAGAGCGTTCGTAATGAGGTTAAAGAAGACGCGTTCTATACGAGAGCGCTCCAGAGGTATGCCTAAATCATCGGGCACATCAGTCAAGATCTGAACGCTGTGCTTTTCCGCTGCAGGTAAAGCTGACTCCAATGCCGCAATGATGACATCGCGGACTCTGCAGATCTCAAGCGTCAATCTGTTTCCACAGTTGACGGCAGCGAGGTCCGCCATCAATTCGCGCATCCGACTGGCTGCACGGTAGATATTGGCCGCCAGGCGCTTGGCTTGAGTCGACGCGGGATCGAGTTGCATTAACATTTCAGCGCCTGCGAAGACTGTCCCCAGCGGATTCCGGAGGTCATGAACGATCGAAGTAGAAAGCCAACCAATGCTGGAGATACGTTTCTGCCAGTTGTCTGGCCGCGATGGGAGGGGAATCGTCCCACTCGAGCGGTTGTCATTGAGGTCCATCTGAATCGGAGACGCATCGAGCACCGTTGTCGTGCGGCGTCGTTCCGAGGCTTGCAGCATATTGAGTATCCTCCTTTGGTTATTTGGCTCTAGGCGGTAATCTGACGGCGACGCAGCACATGGCGGGCGCGGAACTACCGGCCCTCGGCGTCGTTGCGCATCGCCCAGCGAGCAAAATTGTATGCCCCGTCAGCCACGCTACGAGCAACTCCACGTCGGCCTCCGTGATGTTGGCTTGGCCCTTCACCCGGCGCCGATCGAAAGTGTTGTATCACGGTCGTTTCTCCTTACGCTTTGAGTTGCTCGGCCACCAGCGACGAAGGGCTGAGGAGGGTGACCAAGCGCATCCTCAGTTCCTTGAGCAGCTGTATTCCCGCGGTGTCGGCGAACGAAAGGTCCGCCAGATCCAGGGTTAGCCGGATCCCGTCGTTGAGAGCGTGCAGATCGCAGGTTCTCCTGAGCTCCTCGACCCAGCGGCCCGTTAATCGACCTTCCACCCTGAGCCTCACTGCTTCGATTGATGACTCGACAACCGTTACTTTCATTCCTTGCTGGCACCCCTTGGGCTCGAATAAGCAGTCGGCATGCCAATTACAAAAAGCGGATTGCGGAGTGAAGCATGGTCCGGAGGGCACGGGCGTCTGCCAGGGGCATTATTCATCCCTGCCGATGCGTGGGACGAATTACCAGGTTAAGGGAGTCAATGAGTTGCGAGGACTTGGCGTTGCCTTCGAACAACGCCCAAATGCGGGTCAGAACGTCACGTTTTCCTTTGAACGCATGCTCGACAAAGGACACGGCGCCCACCATATTTGGTGAGCGCAGGCTAAGTGGTGTGGAGAGAATCACGACTGGCGGTGGGCAGGGCGCTTGATGCCGAGCTTACTCATCCGGTTCATCTGCGCCGAATCCCGCGGGTTTCCTCTCCATACGCCACGGCTCCCACAGATTGCTGAACGGGTCGGCTGTGGCCAATCGGTAGTATCCATATTATCCCTACCGCCGTTTCGGCACTCTGAGCAAGTGAGCAGCGACAAGACATTGGATCTCACATGATGTCAAACGCGTGTACTAAAGCTCGTGGAACGTGGACCGGAAACTCAGTCCGATTAAGTCACGCTTATCATGGCTTGGCGGGTCGGGTAGGAGCCATGTCTTCCTGTTCCTGCTTCTCATATTACTCGGAACGCTGGCGAGATGCTGTCCGCTGACAGATCGCCCGATCCAGCTTTCAAACGCTGAAAGATCTGCCGACGCTAACCGGGAATAGTCGGCAGCCCACTTCCGCGATCGAGAACCACGTTGCCGATAGATGGGAAGGGTCACCGGACGTTCCGCACGTTGATGCCTGGAACGATCGATGGGTCGGACACGACGGTGGAGCCGGCGATGCGCATTACTACCTCGCGCAGCCTTCGACGAATGGGCGCTTCATTGGGGGGTTGGACCACAATTGGACCACAATATGTATTCGTACTTGCGGGAGGAAGCCGGGAACACTTCTGGTTCGGCAATTTCTACCGGGGCGTCGCCCCGTACGATTACAACATCGTCACAAACTGGAACTGGGATGGCGATCAGGTCGTGATCTACAACGACTCTGACCATGTGGGATGGTATTTTGCGTACAACCCGCCCCCAGCGCGGCTGGTAACGAAATATGGTCACCTGACCATATCCGGTCGCGGCCGGAGCCCTTTCGAAGATAGTCAACGAAAAGCCAAGCGTTGCGCCCGCATGCTTCTACCAAACTCGAGAGCTTACGTGCATGGTTGAGCGGCTGGCCGCGCGGAGAAGCTTAAGCATGCTTAACTCTGCCGCGGTTACGGGGCCGCAGCCGCGAACGACGGCGCCTCGCCAGGCAATGCGTGCTGACGCTCTTCATTGGCGGCCCGTGAAGCGGACGAAGAGCGATTGAAGCCTTTTCCGCCAGTCGTCCGCGAAGAATGGTTAATGGCCGGAACCCTTCTGGTAGCCGGCTTCATAAGCTTTCTGGTCTTCGTCCTTTTTGAAGTGCCTCTTCTTACTGTGGTCCAGGTTACGCGCATGGTCATCCTTGCCCTCGCGCACGCCCTGCTGGTACGTTTTGTTTTTCGAATAGTCCTGGTCCTGAAATGGAGCCGCCACCGCCTGTACCGCGGCGCCGCCGATACCGATACCCGCCGCTACCGCCAGAACGCCGATACACCGTTTTAAGTTCATTTTCATAATAAGAGTCATCCTTAGTCTTTCGTCTTGAAGCGAGGATTCCGTTCTATCCTGGCTACTCTCGCCGCCAACTTCCTGCCGAAACGGACCCGCGGCCATCCTGGAAGAGGCACGCTCATGGCCGTTCAGGCCGGACTGCGGCGCGAAAGCTTAGAATTCATTTCACTCGGCGATCCGGAACCGGAAACGCATATCTTCGCCAAACCACTGGATGTAGTTGGTTCCCCAGCCATTGTTGAAGAGGTTGAAGTGGAAGCCTTTCGCGAGGTCGGGCTGGTCTCTCGAAAAATACACCGGCAATCTCTCGCCCAGAGCGACAACCGGCGCGTCCAGCGTCTCAATGGCGAGAGCGCCTTCGGGGCCTTTGTAGCGCAGCCCGCCAAGAACCGCGTGCATCGCCCGATTGCCTCCCGTGACCACATCGAATGGCGAAATGGAGCTGCCGGCCTTGTCGAGCAGCCAGCCGCGAGGATCGCTGGCCACAGGTTGGAAGGTGAGCCAAAGCGCTTCGGGCATGCGGTTCGCGGCTTTTCCAAACCAGGAAAACCCGATCTCGACAACTGGTTCGGCATCGGGCAGCGTCAATTCGAGGTACAGCTTTTGCGGCCATGCAACTGTGCCAGATTTTTCCGCTGCGGCATCGTCGATCTTCATCTGGGCAAGTATCCTGTGGCCATTCTCACTGCCCGCTTGCCTGCATTCCATGAGCACGGGCAACCATGTGCGGCTGCGCGCTCCGAAGCGCTCGATATTCGGTTTGCCGAAATCCTTCGGCGCCCAATCCGCTTTACTCTTCAGATATGCCGCAAAGAAGCGGTCGTAATCGCTCTTCGCGAGCGTCTGATAGGAAAACAGGGCCAGCGGCTGGCGTGTGGAAGCCCAATCGCGGCCGGTCTTCTTACTACGCAGCCGGGTAATCGCTCCCGTTTGTGGATCGAGCGCAATCTCGAAATGCCTGGTCTCGATGGGATCGCCGGCGCGATGCTGCAGCAGCCCGGCGGTCGCCGGCTCGACGGGGTTAAGCCCGCGCACGCGCGCGGTAGCCTGGGCGCGCAGCGGCGCCGGCAGCGTGGCAATTGCGTCCAGCAGATCCTGCCGCTTTTCGGCCCAACTGGATACCACCACTTTGTACTTCGGCCGATCCAGCATCGATTGCAGATCGTGCGGCGTGTAGTGGTCGAAATCCAGCCAGGTCTTAGTGTCCGTGCCCCAGGTGTGCTCCACTTCCAGAAGAAAGCTGCTCAGGAATGCACGATCGGCGTCACCGCCCTCCTGAAGCTTCCGGCTCCCGATCCACTCGCTCCGAAGCCGCGCCACTTCCCGGTAGCGAGCTACCTTCAGCGGATCGCTGGCCGCGCCATAAATCCAGGTATCGCCGATCTCCTGAGTTATCACTGGCAGCCGCTCGCGGTAGGGCTCAACGGCATTGGCGATGCCGGTGAGATTGGAGGCCGTTACTTGCGCATTGGGGAAGCGCTTCCGCAATCCGGAATAGATGGCGCGAATCTCTTCGATGGAATGGGGGCCGCTGTTATCGTCGCGGACTTCCACATCGATTGCGAGATCCGATCCGGGGATCTTGACGACGTCGCCGTAACTGTGGGGATGATACAGCATCGTCAATGCGTTGCCGCCGGGATCTTTCCATTGAAAGGCCGGCGGAACATCCGGCGGGGTGCTCGCCGAATTAACGCCGATATCGAGAAGCTTCACTCCGTGCGCAACAAGCGGACCTATGATGGCGCGCGTGTGACCGGGCACGTCGCTCATTTTGGCGCCCGTGGTGGTGCGCTGGAAGCGGCGATCCAGCGACTGCGAGAAACCCAGCGCGCCGGCGATCAGGGACGGGTCCAGAAGCTCCGTCTGCCAGGTGAATGGAAGCGCGTGCCATGCAATATCACCGGACAAGATAGCCTGCTCCATCAGCCGCTGTTGCGGCCTGCCGGCCTTTTCGAGGTATTCGTAAATCAGCCACGAGCCGGTAGTCCAGATGTAACTATCATTCCCCTCCCTCCGGACAGCGGCCGCAGTTTCGATCGCCTTTGGGAAATGCCGTTCGAAATACATCCGCACCACGTTCGCCTGCGTGTCGATGAACCCCACGTCCAGGTGGCACTTGAACATCACGAGCACTCGCTTTACCGCAGTGTCGGGAACGAGTGACTCCGGCGACTGATAGGCAGTAGCGCCGCCCGGAGTCACTGCCCGGAAAGCGCCCGCGGCCAGCAGATTGCCAACGAAGTTACGGCGTCTCATATTAGTCACTCAATCACACTGCCGGCGGAAAAACAATGTTGACGGCGCCGCGAGCAAGGTCGTGGAGTTATAGCGCCGTCCTAGTTCTTACCGGGCTTGACGCTCGGGCTGTCGTCCGCCTTGAGGTCGCCGAGCGCATATTGGACGCCCGCCAGAACATGCTCGAGCATCGGCCGGATCGCGTAGATGGTCTCGCTGTGGCCGTGCGCTTCATAGAACACGCGGCCCCGGCCTTCCCGGCGAATCCAACTCAGCCCATAGTCTCCGTCTGTGCGTCTTGTGCCCGCGGGCTCCTTCGCCTTGTCCGCATCGCTCATCTTGGAATAATCGATGCTTGTCAGCACGTGAAGGTTCTCGCGTGAGAACGAGTCTTGCGCAAATGTATAGGTCTCGTCGTGAATCTCAAACTCCTGACCGTGGAACATGGCAGTCAACGGACTCTTCGGGTCGTCGATCTTGACAGTGATGAGCTGCGGATAGACCCAGTGGAACTTGAAAAAGCCACCGATCATTTTGTTGAATTCCGGCCACGTGCCAACCGGTTGCGCGTCAGGGCCGGCGCCGCGGCCTCCGCTGGTGTGGTATGAGTCGCTAGCCGCATGGATTCCCGCCAGTCCTTTACCGCCCCTCACGAAATCGAGCAGCGCCTTCTTGCGGGCGTCGGTAGCGGCTGGGTCGTCCGGGTCATCGAGGAAAGCGCCGGTCGTATTGTCGAGAAATACCAGATCGTACTGCTTCAGATTGTCGGCATTGATGACGGCGGGATCGTAGGAGATTGTCGCGGTCCAGGCTCCGGTCTTTTCGCCCAGCGCTTCCACCGTCTTGGCGGCGAGTGGAATCGACGAGTGCACGTACCCGGCGGCCTTGGCCAGCACGAGCACTTTTCGCGGCTGCCTGGGCTTAGCCGGCGCTTTATCGGGCAGCGCCGCCATCATGGCCTCGACATCGGCCGGTTTCGGCGTTTGATTCTGCGCGCCGCCGCGTCCCAATCCGGCCTGCGGCGCCTGAGCCAGGCCGCCCGTATTCACGCACAATGCCGCCACGCACAGCGCGGCCAACTTGGGAGCCCTCGAATCTCTCAACGACATGGTTAACCTCCTCTACGGCGTTCACGCTCGCTGTCCAGAAGTATATACCCTCTCAATTCCGAGCCAGACGGGTGGGGTATGCTTTAGCTTGCCGTCGCTGTCGTGCTGCGAAGGGGCACGCGGCGAGCTTCGCTCGACCGCCGGGCAAGCTAAAGCATGCGCTACCACTGCACATGATCGCCATACCCACGCACCTCCCGGTGTCCACCGGCGCGCGGCGTAAGGTCATCGCGTTCGGTATGGCGCTCGCGTTCATCTCCTATCTCGACCGCGCCTGCATCAGCCAGGCCGCTCCGATGATCGCTCGCGACCTCCACTTCAATACGATCCAGATGGGCTATATCTTCTCGGCGTTCGGCCTCACCTACGCCGCGATGGAGATTCCCAGCGGCTGGTTGATCGACCGCTTCGGACCGCGCCTGGTGTTGACGCGCGTGGTGCTGTGCTGGTCTCTGTTCACGGCGGCGACCGGATTCGCGTGGAACTTCGCATCGATGCTGACCGCCCGGCTGTTGTTCGGCGCCGGCGAGGCCGGATGCTTCCCGGGACTCGCCAAGACATTCAGCAACTGGCTCCCGCCGCAAGAGCGCGCCCGCGCCGAAGGTTGGAAAGCTTGCAGCGCGCGATGGGGAGGGGCCGCGGCGCCGCTACTCGTGGTGGCGCTCTACGCGTCGCTGGGCTGGCGAGTTACGTTTGTCCTGTTCGGCGCGATCGGGTTCGTGTGGGCGGGCCTTTTCTATTTCTTATTCCGCAATCGCCCGAGCCACGGAGCCGCGATCGCCGCCGGCCGCCCGCCGTGGGGAACTTTCCTTCGATCGCGTAGCGCCTGGGCTCTCTGCATCCAGTGGTTTTGTCACTTCTACGGTTTCTACTTCTACGTGACCTGGCTGCCCACCTACCTGTTGCAGGCGCGCGGGGTCGCGCTGAAGCATAGCGCGGTCTTGAGCGGCCTTCCGTTACTGTCGGCAGGTTGCGGCTGTCTCTTCGCCGGATATCTGCTGCCGCCCGCCGCCCGCCGTTGGGGACTCGTCCGCGCGCGCAAGGCATTTGCTTATGGCGCTTACGGAGGAGCCGCCCTGTTCCTCTTACTCTTCACTTCCATTCAAGATCCGAACCTCGCCATGATTGTCATGAGTCTATCGAGTTTCGTCGTCGAGTTAAGCGCTCCCATCACGTGGACTACCGCGATGGATCTCGGTGGTGACTCGGTCGGGCTGCTTACGGGAATGATGAATACTCTCGGTCATTTGGGAGGCAGCATCGCGCCCACAATCATCGGGTGGCTACTGGCGGAATCGGGCAACAACTGGAATATTGCGTTCTATGCCTCTGCTGCTCTCTACGCGCTAGGTGGTCTCTGTTGGGCGACTATAGATCCGGTCACGCGGCTCGATCGGCCAGCCACAATCTGAGGTAGTGCCGTTTCCGTTCGGGCTCCGCATAGTCTTCGTAACCCGTCCGGCTATGCAGCAGGAAGGTGTTATTGACTAACTGAAGATCTCCGCGCTGCACAGGGACCCTCACCGCGACGTCCGGCCGGCGCATGACTTCTTCGAAGACATCCAGCGCTTCGAGATCTTCGCTACTTAGCGGCTCCCCTTTCCACTCCTGACCCTTCGTGATATAGAACCGCAAGTATCTAACCGTGAGCTGTCCATCGAACGTAAACACGGGAACGGGAAGCACGGGCTCTTCTCCAGGCGGCAGCTCCGCGCGGCGATCGACCCAAAAGGGCTGGTACAAGCGCCGCAGAACGTCCGCGCGCTCCTCACTCAGAATGTTGTGGAGGGCATAGCCGCTCACCAGCGCGGATTCTCCGCCAACCTTCGCCGTGTGCAGCGCCAACAATCCAATAACATCGGGCGTGTGTCCGGCTACGCGTGACGGCGAATCGGTATGAAAGTCAAACGCTGCGCTGGATTTTGAAAAGCGCACTCCCGTCCGTCCGTATTCGGCCTCCACGCGAATTCCTTCGTCGCGTACCGAATACAACTTGTCGCCGCGGAGATTCTGCGGAAGAATCGTGCCCAGGTGCGTTCCCAAGCCGGCATACAGCAGCCGCGCCTCATGCTCGGAATAATCGTCGAGCGCGAGGCCCCGAAGCACCACGAATCCGCTGCCATCTCGGAGGCGTCTCTGAATCTCGGCTGCTGTGAGAGCAAATGACGGAAGCGGAAAATCTTCAAGTTTCAGCGCGGCTGCGTCGGCGCAGTGCAGCCTGGCGCGAGCGACCGCCGATTTGAGTTCGCGCCGTGTCTCTTCGGTGAGTGACAAAAGCCAATCCGAGGGGCCGGAGAAGTCTCGGGCTGTCCAGGCTTGTGGACCGTCGAAGAGTTTTGGATGCGGATGAATTGCGCTGGGCCGCTCTTTGATTCCTTGCATCTACCTTCGAGTCTATGGCGACTGGCGGCTTTCGTCAAATACCCGGCGTTTGCTAAGCCTGGAGCTTCTACGTTCCTGCCACGTCAGGTCAGGGTGGGACAGACGAATCGGTTTATGTCGTCTGTCTTTCGCGAGGCCCGACAGACCACAGAAGGCGATGGTCTGTCCTACTGTTCTTTGCGGTGGCCGGATTCGAAGACTTGTGCATGATCCGAAAAAGCCGGCTAAAAGCCGGCTGCAGCCAGGATTGGCCGCCCCACTGAGTCACTCCTCCACGGGGCGAGTCTCTGCTGCCAGCCTGAGATCGAACAGCCAAACCTCACCGCGGGTCTATAAAGCCGAAGATCGCCTTGCCAGCCTCTCCAATCTCCTCGTCCGCAAGGGCTCCGGAATCAAAGGGCAGATCCCGAGTCCGCCTCAGGATTTCCACGGCGAAGGTCTGCTTGTCGTCAGCCGGAAGAGAGTCAAAGGCTTCCAAGAGATCAAGCGCTTGCTTGCTCATGCTTTCAGGCTACCTTCTTTGAAGGACGGCGGCAAGCTTGACTGCCCTACCGTTTTTCTTCCAATTCCGCCCACCGCGCATAGAGCGTTGCAACCGCCGCCTCAGCCGCTTGTAACCTCTCGTAGCAGGAATGCAATCGCACTCCGTCCGACACCACTTCCGGCGCCTGCATTTCCGCGCGGATCGCTTCCAGCGCCTGCTCGCTCTCGAGAATCCGCGCCTCCATCCCCTCCCATTCGCGCGCTTCCAGATACGACAGCTTCTTCTTAACCGCGGATGCCGTCTTGGGCGCAGCAGCCTTCTCCGCCTTCTGTTTCGGCGCGGTCTGCGCCTGCTCCCATTGCCAGTAGTCGGCGAAGATTTGCGCTCCGCCTTGGCCATCGAGACCCAGCACGGCGGTGGAAACGCGGTCCAGCATGAAGCGGTCGTGCGTCACCAGCACCAGCGCGCCGGGGAAATCGGTGAGGCTCTCTTCCAGCACTTCGAGCGTCGTGATATCCAGGTCGTTGGTGGGCTCGTCGAGTAACAGAACGTCTGCGGGTTGCAGCATCAGGCGGGCAATCAGCACGCGCGCCTGCTCGCCGCCGGAGAGGCTCGATATGGGCCGATCGAGCTGGCCGGCGTCGAAGAGGAATCGCTTGGCCCATCCGGCTACGTGGATGGGTTGGCCGCGAAAAATCACGTGGTCGCCGTGGCCTCCCAGGCCTTCGCGAAGGGTCTGCGTAGGGTCCAGACGCTCGCGGGCTTGATCGAAATAGACGATGCGCAGGGCGTCGGCAAACTCCACGCTCCCGGAATCGGGCTGCGCTTCGCCGGCGAGAATGCGCAGCAGCGTGGTCTTGCCGGTTCCATTCAGGCCCAGCAGACCCAGGCGCACGCCGGGTGAGAGCGTGAAACTGACATCGCGGAAGAGCGTGCGGCCGCCTAGCGATTTGGCGATGCCTTCCACCGAAATCAAACGCTTGGTGCGGCGCTCGGTGGCGGTGAAATCGATGCGCGCGACGCCCTTGCTGGTGCGGCGTTCCAGGTCGGAAAGCTCGTCGATCAAGCGGCCGGCATCATCGGTGCGGGCGCGCGATTTGCCGGTGCGCGCCTTGGCGCCGCGCCGCAGCCATTCCACTTCGCGGCGAACAATGTTGGCGAGCGATTCCTGGCGGCTGGTCTGCGCCAGCAGAAACTGCTCTTTCTTTTCCAGGAACTGGCTGTAACTGCCGGGCACGCGGAAAATGCCTTCGGGATAGGCGCGGTCGATCTCGGCCATCCCGCTCACTACGTTGTCGAGAAAGTAGCGGTCGTGGCTCACCACCACGCTGGCGAACGGCGCGTTGATCAGCAATTTTTCCAGCCAGAGGATGCCTTCGATATCCAGATGGTTGGTAGGTTCGTCGAGAAACAGCACGTCGGGGTTGGTAGCCATCTCGCGCGCGATGGCGAGGCGGCGCAGCCATCCTCCGGAGAGCGAATCGGTGCGAACATCGCCGTTCGAAAATCCCGCGCGGCCCAGCGTGAGGTTGATGCGGGAGGCGCGCTCGGCGTCTTCCAGGCGCTCGCCGGCGATGGCGTCGGTGATAATCTCAGTTGCGGTCTTGCCCGCGGGAAACTCGGCCTGTTGCGGCACGTAGCCCACGCGGGTGTTGCGGCGCAGCGACACGGAGCCTTCGTCCGAATCGAGCCGGCCGGCGAGAATCTTCAGCAGCGTCGATTTGCCGGCGCCGTTAGGACCGATCAGGCCGAGCCGCTCGCCTTCGGAAATGCCGAGCGCGATGCCGCTGAATAGAACCCGCGAGCCGAAGCTCTTGGAAAGGCCGGTGCAACTTTCAAGCAGCGCCATTATTCGTAACGCAGCGCTTCCACCGGGTCGAGTTGCGCCGCTTTCACGGCCGGCCACACGCCAAAAAACACGCCCACCGCGACGGATACCGAAAAGCCCGCGATCAGCGCCCACGCCGGTACTTTGGCGGAAATGGAGGGCACCAGCACGCCCACCAGCATGGTGATCATCATGGCGACGAACAGACCGAGCACGCCGCCCGCGCCGGTTAGCGTCATCGCCTCGATGAGGAACTGGCCGATGATGTCGCGCTTCCGTGCGCCCAGCGCTTTACGGACGCCGATTTCGCGGGTGCGCTCGGTAACGCTCACCAGCATGATGTTCATCACGCCGATTCCGCCCACCAGCAGACCGAGCGCGGAGATGGCGATAGCCACCAGCCCGATGAGCCCGGTGATTTTATCGAACTGCTGAATAATCTGGTCCGGCGTGGAGATGGAAAAATCGTCTTCCGCGGCGGTCTCCAGACGGCGCAGGCGGCGCACGGTCCCTTCGGTTTCGTCAAATGCGTCCTGGCGATGCCCAGGTTTTGCCTTAGCGATAATCATGAAGCGGTTGATCTGCGGATAGCGCGATTCGGCCGTGCGTAGCGGAATATCGATCTCGTTGTCCTGCCCGTTTTCGCCGAAGAATCCGCCCTTGGCTTTGGAGTAAGCGCCGATCACGGTGTACTCGGCGCCATCCATCATAAAGGTATGGTCCACAGAGTGACCGTCGGGGAAGAGCTGTTCGGCGACATTGTGACCGATCATGGCGACGTGCGCGCCGCGCTGATCCTCTTCGGGAGTAAAGTAGCGGCCGGCGTCGAAATCGCGCGGCGAAATGTCGTACATGTTGGCGGAGAGTCCGCTGACGTTGATGGTGTCGGATTCGTATCCGGGCACGCGCGCGATCAGCGGATTGCCGTCCACCACGGGCGGAATGTAGAGAACCAGGCCGGTATCGGCCACCGAAGAGCACCAGCGCTTGATGTAATCGGCATACTCGGGTTTGAGCGGACGGCGCTTCTTTTCCTTGGGAATCTGCGAATCCTGGCTGGGGTCGCCGGACGTGCGATAGACGAAAATGTTGTCCGGACCCAGTTCCTGGAAGAACACCACCACGCCCTGGCGCAGGCCGGTGAGCAGCGCCGAGACAGTGACCACGGTGGTGATGCCGATCACGATGCCGAGAATAGTGAGCATCGAGCGGAACTTGTGGGTCCACACGGCGGCCACCGCCATCTGCATATTTTGTCTGGGGCTGATGTTCACGATTTACTCCGAACGCAACGCCACCACGGGATCCAACTTGGCCGCGCGCGACGCCGGATACCAACCCGATACCACGCCGACGATGCTCGAAACGGCGATGGAGAGGCCGACATAAAACAACGTGATATGCATGGAGATATCGAAGATGCGCCCGAGCGCCAGCGTGACCAGGGCGCCCACCGCCACGCCCATGCCGCCGCCTAACATCGCCAGCGCGGTGGCTTCAATCAGAATTTGCCACATGATATCGCCATGCCGCGCGCCCAGCGATTTGCGCAGGCCGATTTCGCGCGTACGCTCGGTCACGCTCACCAGCATAATGTTCATGATCACGATGCCGCCCACCACCAGCGAAATGAAGGTCACAGGCACCACGATGGCAGCGACCATTCCCAGCAGTTGATCGATGAATCCGCGGATGGCGTCGGGCGTGAGAGTATCGAAATTGTCGTCCTGCCCGGGCGGCGTATGGAACTTCGAGCGCAGGGCGACGCGCGTGAGATCGAGCGCGTCCGTAAGCGTTAAGCCGAGGCCCGGCCGCGGACGGCCGAAGATGGCGAAGCCCGTACCCGGCCCATACATGCGGTCGAAAGCGGATTCGGGGATGTAGACGTTCTTGTCCTGATCGCGCCCGAAGGCGGACCCCAGCTTTTCTTCCACGCCGATTACGGTGAATTCGACGCCTTCGATACGGAAAATCCCGCCCAGCGGCGAGGTCTCGCCGGGGAAGAGCGTGGTCCTCACAGTGTCGCCTATCACGGCTACGAAGGAGCGGGTTTTGTCCTCCTGAGTGGTGAAGAAACGCCCATCGACGACGCCGATATCGCGGATATCGGCCATATCGGCAGAGGTTCCGATGACGGTGGTGTCTTCGCAGATCAGGTTGTCGCGCTTGAGATCGGAAGTGTGGTTGCGATAGGGGCTGTAAAGCACGCGGTCGCCATTGATCGATTCCAGAAAGCGCTGCTCGTCGATTCGCATCGGCTTGTTGCGCTTGACCTTATCGAAATACTCGCGGCGGCTCAGGCGGCCGGTAGCGGCGATCTGCGCCACCAGGAACGATTCCGAGCCGAAAGCCTTGGCGGTGCTCGCCTCGGCATACACGCCTAGCCCGTCGATCGCGGCGCCCACCATGATGACGCTGGCCACGCCGATGATCACCCCCAGCAACGTGAGGAAGCTCCGCAGTTTGTGCGCACGGATGGAATCCATGGCCAACTGGAAGGCATTGAAAAACTGACGCCATGAGCGGAAACGCTCTGGCCGCGATTGAACCATCTTACTCCAGGATAGCGTAGTATGGAGAGGCGAACGCTTCGGATGCCAATTCTTCGCCTCGCTTATACTACGCAATTCCTCGTCGCTTTGATCGCGGTTTTTTTCCTGTGGAGCGAAATCGGCGGCCAAGGCCATCTCGATCTGATGCCGTGGTATCTGAAACTGGGCCTGGGCACGGGCGTCGCGTATGCCGCGGTGAAGGCGACGGCTTCGGCGGTGGCGCAGGAATCGGCCTGGAATATCAAAACCCTGAAATGGTTCAGCGCTATGCTGGCGCTGCTGGTGGCGTGCGGCGTGGTGACCTATTACTATCACCTGTACGGCGAAGACGACGATCAGCAGGACGCGCAAGGCACGTCGATCGCGGGCGTGCGTGATACGCTGTCAGTTCATGCGCAAGAGAGCATTGGCGATCATATTGTGCGGGACCATCCCCGCGCTTGGCTGGGGACCCGAAGGACATAGCCTGATCGCCCGCATCGCGGAGGCGCAACTGACGCCGGCGGTGCATGCGAAGGTGGTGGAGATTCTAGGCCCGAACGTTACCATGGCGTCGGTGGCAAGTTGGCCGGACGAGATCCGGCGCTCGCGGCCGGAGACCGGGCAATGGCACTACATCGATATCCCCATCGACCAGCCGCACCTCGATAAGGCGCGCGACTGCCCCAAGGGCGACTGCGTGATCCAGAAGATCGAGGATTTCGAATTAGTGTTGCACGACCCGAATACGGCGCCAGTGCAGCGGCGCGAGGCGCTGATGTTCCTGATCCACTTCGTGGGAGATATGCATCAGCCGCTGCACGACTCAGATAACAAAGACAAGGGCGGCAACGATGTTCGCGTGGTCTATAAGGGGCGCAATATGAACCTGCACTCCTTGTGGGATAGCGGGCTGCTGGGCAATATGGGGAAGGAAGACGAACTTCTCCCGCTGTACGAGCGGGAATCGGAGCAGCACGCGAAGAAGTGGGCGAAGGGGAGCGTGGAAGATTGGGCGGAGCAGTCGCATAAAGCGGCGGTGAAGGTGACATACGGAAAGCTGCCAACAGTGGACAAGGGAGCGCCGGTGACGATCACGGCCGAGTATGAGGCGAAGGCCGATCCGCTGATCCGGGAACAGATCGAGAAGGCGGGGGCCAGGTTGGCGCGGGTCTTGAATGAGGCGCTGCAGTAGGGTGTAGCAGTGTGCCGCGAAGCGACGCGCGGCGACCTTCGCTCGCCCAGGGGCAAGCTAAAGCATGCGCTACCTCTGAGGGTGTTAACGCAACAACTTTTGGCGTCGTGTTTAGTCTTGCACGATCCGAATACGTCGCCAGTGCAGCCGCGCGAGGCCTGATTCACTTCGTGGGTGACATGCATCAGCCGCTGCGAATATTTTCGTCGGCAGAGCCGCACGGGTGGGGCATGCTTGAGCTTGCCCTGCGCTGTAGCATAATAGCCAGCGAATGAAGCACGTCATCGTCGGTTTGGCCGGCCATATCGATCACGGTAAAACTGCCCTGGTGAAAGCCCTCACCGGCATCGACGCCGACCGTCTCGAGGAAGAAAAACGCCGCGGCATCACCATCGATCTCGGCTTCGCGCATCTCCAGCTCACGCCCAACCTGCGCCTCGGCTTCGTCGACGTGCCCGGCCATGAGCGCTTCGTCAAGAACATGCTCGCCGGCGCCGGCGGCTTCGACCTGGTGCTCTTCGTCGTCGCCGCCGATGAATCCATCAAGCCGCAAACGCGCGAACACTTCGATATCTGCCGCCTGCTCGAAATCCCGCGCGGCATCGTCGTGCTCACCAAGTGCGATCTGGTGGACGACGATATGATCGGGCTGGTCAAGCTCGAAATGGAAGAGCTGGTGGCCGGCTCGTTTCTGGAAGGCGCGCCCATGATGCCGGTAAGCTCCACCACCGGCGCCGGCCTCGATGCGCTGCGTTTGGAGATGGCGCGCGTGGCCGCATCCGTGCCAGTTCGAAACGGCGCCGGCCATTTTCGCCTTCCAATCGACCGCGTCTTTTCAGTGAAAGGTTTCGGCGCCGTGGTGACGGGCACGCTGATTTCCGGCGCGGTCGAGAAAGAACGGGAAGTGGAGGCGTATCCCTCCGGCCGGCGTTTGCGCGTCCGCGGCGTCGAAGTCCACGGGGAACAAACCGGGCGCGCCACTGCCGGCCAGCGCACGGCGCTCAATCTTGCGGGCGTTAGCTCCGCCGATCTCGCGCGCGGCGCGGTGCTCTCCGAACCCGCCAAATTCCACGCCGTCCGCCACCTGGATTGCCGCCTGCACCTGCTGGCCTCCGCCAAGCCACTGAAGCATCGCGCGCCCGTGCATTTTCATTCCGGCACAGCGGAGATCGAAGCCGAGGCGCGTCTATTCGGCAGCACCGTTCTGAAGCCGGGCGCCACCGCCTACGCGCGCCTGGTTTTGCGCGAAGCTGCCCTGCTGCTGCCCGGGGACCACTTCATCATCCGCCGGTTTTCGCCGGTCACCACTATCGGCGGCGGCGTAGTAATCGATATCGGCGAGCGCCGCTATCGCAAGACGGATGACATCGCGGCCCGCCTTGACGCGCTATCGTCGCCGGATGCCGCCGCGCGCGTCGCCCTGCTGGTGCGTGAATCCCGCTACGGCGCGCCGCTATCTGAATTGGTGGCGCGCACCGGCCTCATGGAAAGCCAGATCGCCGCCGCTGCCAAAAAAGCCGCGCTCACCGTCGTCCCGCAACCCGACCCTTGGCACATCGATTCGGCCTGGTTCCAAGCGGCCGGGCTGCGGCTCGTTCAGACCATCCGCGACTTTCATCGCGCGAACCCGCTCCAGCCCGGTATCCCGCGTCAGGATCTACGTAGCGCCGTGCTGCCCGATTCCCCGCCCTTCCTACTCGACGCGCTGCTGGCCGCCGCTAAAGAGATCGCCGTGGAGGGCGAAACCGCCCGGCTGAAGACGCATCGCGTCGCGCTCAAAGAAGACGAAGCGCAGGCGCGAGCGGCCATTGAGCGCGCATTTGAGACCGCCGGTCTGGCGGCCCCCGCCGTCTTCGAAGTGCTGGCCCATTCGGGCGTGGAATCCGCGCGCGCGCGCACGCTGCTTCAGCAGCTTCTGCATGAGCGGCGGCTGGTGCGAATCGGCGCCGACCTGGTCTTTCATCAATCCGCCATCGCCCGGCTACACCAGTTGCTGGCGGCGCGGAAGGGCGAGCGCTTCAGCGTGGGCGCCTTCAAGGAATGGACCGGCATCTCGCGCAAGTATGCCATCCCGCTGCTCGAATTCCTGGACCGCGAACGGGTCACGCAGCGGGAAGGGGATGAGCGGGTCGTGCGGTAACGAGAGCGCGGTAAGTAGAGCGCGGTAAGTAGAGCGCGGCCCAGGCTGGCGACTCGCGACTCATCGAGAGTCAGTCGCGCGAGTGATGCTAGAATACGTCACTGATTGGTGGGGGATGCGTTCGCCACAGGTAGCCGGGTTGCTGCTTACGGTGCTTTTTCCGCTTGCCGGAGCGGTTCCGCGAAAATTGCCGGATGGTTACACGCGCCGTGTCTGGCAGATGCAGGACGGCCTGCCGGAGAATACCGTGCAGGCATTCGCGCAAACTCCCGACCACTATTTGTGGATTGGAACCAGCGGCGGCCTGGTGCGATTCGACGGCGCGCGCTTCGTGGTCTTAGACCGCGATAACACGCCGCTGATTCGCCAGGACAACATCTTTTGCCTTACCGCCGGTCGCGACGGCAGCCTGTGGGCGGGCACCGACGGCATGGGGCTGCTGCGCTACCACAACGGCGTTTTTCGCGCTTATTCGGCCGGCCAGGGACTGACCAACGAATTTGTGCGCGCCGTGCGCGAAGATCGCAACGGCACGCTATGGGTGGGCACCGACGACGGATTGTTTCGCATGGAAGGCGACCGCCTGCGCCGCGTCGATGGAACCGGCGGCATCCCCGCGCTCGCGGTACATGCCATCTACGAGGACCGCTCCGGCAACCTGTGGGTGGGTGGATCGACGCTGCTGCGCATCTCTTTGTTTAACGGCCTGAGTAACAACCGCGTCGAAGACTGCAAGGAATTTCACCTGGAAGGCGGCGGCAGCGCAACGCGCGTCAAATCGATTCTGGAAACCGGCGATGGAGCCATCTGGGTGGGCACGGTTTCCGGTTTGCAGCGCATGGGGCCGGGCGGGCCGGGCGGGGTCACATCCGGGCGTTTCGTGCGTGCGCCGGAGATCCACAACACGGTGCGGTCGCTGCTGGCGGATGGCGCGGGAGCGCTGTGGATCGGCGCCATCGGCGGAGGATTGTCGCAATACGCCGGCGGCCGGTTCACGGCCATCACCGCGGCGGATGTGGCGCCCAGCGGCACGGTGTTGGCGTTGTTCGAAGACGACGAGCGGAATATCTGGGTGGGCATGCAGACAGGGCTTCTGCGCCTGAGCCGCACGGCGATGAATGCGTTCCCATTGCCCGATACGGCCAATGCGGATTTCGGCACGGTTTATCCCGACGCGGACGGCTCGCTCTGGGTGGCCAGCACCAATCTTTACCGCATCAATGCGCGGCGAGACCACTCCGAGTTGATGCCGCCGCCGTTCCCCGGCGTGCGCGTGCGCAACGTGATGCGCGAGCGGTCGGGCGCGCTGTGGATCGGCACCGAAGGCGAAGGAGCGTTCCGTATCCAGAACGGGCAGCGAGTGCAGTATAAAAAGAGCGCCGGATTGGTAAACGACTTCGTCCGCGCGCTGCTTGAGACGCGCGATGGTAGCGTCTGGATCGGCACCGACGAAGGCATTTCGCGGTGGCATAACGGCGCGATCGCCAATTTTAGCGAAGCCGATGGGCTCGCCTATTTCAGCATCCGCGCGCTGCTGGAAGACCGCGCCGGCGATGTCTGGATCGGCACCGAACGCGGCGTAAGCCATTGGCGCAATGGCGCATTCGTGCAGGATGACGTCGCTCGCGCGCTGCGTTCCGAGAAGGTCTGGGCGATCCATCAGGATGCGGACGGCGGCCTATGGTTCGGCACGCGCGGCGCGGGCCTGTTTCGCTGGCGCGACGGAAAGATGAGCGGCTTCGGCAACGCTCAGGGCTTGGCCAGCAACAGCATTTACCAGATTCTGGAAGATGCGCGCGGGGTCTTCTGGATGAGCGGGCCGAATGGAATCTCGGCGGTTGCGCGCAGCGATCTGGACCGCGCCGCGAGCCATCCCGGATTCCGTCCGGCGGTTACGCTCTACGGACTTTCGGATGGCGTCGAGGCCACGCAGATCCACGGGGGAGTGTCTCCCGCTGGCTGTTTGACCGCTGGCGGCGAGATCTGGTTCCCCAGCAACCGCGGGCCCGTGCGCATTTTGCCGCTCGAAGGGCGGCCGGAGGCGCCGCCCGAAGTGGTGATCGAACAGGCCGTGGTGGATGGCCGCGAAATGCCGGGATCCGCGCCCCTGGTGGCGCCCCCGGGGCAAGGCAAATTGCAGATCGACTACAGCGCCATCCGGCTGCGCTCGCAGGAGCGTATCGGGTTCCGCTACATGCTGGAGGGTTTCGACCGCGAATGGACGGAGGCCGTGCGGCGGCGCGTGGCGTATTACACCAACCTTCCGCCGCGGCATTACCGCTTCCGCGTGCAGGCTTTCCTGATGAACATGCCGGAAAGCGTCACGGAAGCGTCTCTGCCTATCGACTGGCGGCCGCATTTGTACCGCACGCCGTGGTTCTTAGCGTCCTGCGGCGCGCTGGCAATGGCAATGGCGCTGGCGGCGTACCGGCTGCGGCTGCGCCAGGTGCATGCGCGTTTCCGCGCGGTGCTGCAGGAACGCAACCGCGTGGCGCGCGAGATGCACGACACCGTAATTCAGGGCTGCACCGGCGTTTCTGCGCTGCTCGAAGGCGTCGCCGCGCTGGGTTCCGTGGATGAAGCTTACCGGCGCGAATTGATCGACCACGCGCGCACGCAGGTGCGGGTCACGGTGGATGAGGCCAGGCGCGCGGTGTGGAATCTGCGGCAAAGCGGATCTGGCCCGCTCGAGGAAGAGATTGGTCCGCTGCTCGACCGGATGGCGCAGCAGGCCAGCCACGCGTCGCGCGTTCCGGTGCGGTTCGAAACGTTCGGCACGCCGGCCAGGCTCGATCCGGCGGTGGAGCACGATATCCTGATGGTGGCCCGCGAGGCCGTCTACAACGCCGTTCGCCACGCGCAGCCAAAAGAAGTGCGGCTGCAGGTGTTTTTCGAAGACCATAAAATCCGCATGCGCGTGGCCGACGATGGCTGCGGCTTCGATCCGGAAGAGGCGCTGGCCGTAGCCGACGAGCATTTCGGAATTGTGGGTATGCGCGAGAGAACCGAGCGCTTGGGCGGCAGATTCGATCTACGCAGCGCGCCTGGCTCGGGCACGGAACTGGTTTTCGAAGCGCCGGTGCGTTCGGCTGCCGCGGAAAAACTGGGGATGGATTTGCACTCATGACTGCCAGTCAAAAATTCGGCGTGTTAGTGGTGGACGATCATCCCACCATGCGTTTGGGAATCGCCGCGATCATCGACGCACAGCCGGATATGAAGGTGTGCGCGCAAGCCGGATCCGGCGAAGATGCGGTGCGCATATTCCGCGAGCGGCGCCCCGACGTTACCTTGATGGACCTGAGGCTGCCGGGCATCAGCGGTCTGGACGCGCTGCGGGCGATTCGGCAGGAAGACGGCAGCGCGCGCTGCGTGGTGCTGACCACTTACGAGGGCGATGAGGATATTCACCAGGCGCTGGCCGCGGGCGCGGCCGGATACCTGATCAAGGCGATGTCGAACGACACGCTGGTGGACGCCATTCGCCGGGTGTACGCGGGCAAGCGATTCCTGCCTTCCGGTCTGGCGCGCAGTCTGGCCGCGCGCACGCCGAATTCCGACCTGAGTCCGCGGGAGCGTGAAGTGCTGTCGCTATTAGTTCAAGGCAAAAATAACAAAGATATCGGCGCGGCGCTGCATATCACAGAGGCGACCGTGAAGTGCCACGTAAGCGTGATCCTGGAACGCTTGGGCGTAAGCGACCGCACGCAAGCCGTAATCGCCGCCTTGCAGCGCGGCCTGGAACACTTGTAGGACGGGCCTCCTGGCCGGTCCACGCGCCGAGGCGCCGTATCGCCCCTATCCCCCCCCGCACTCCAACCAAAGTCGGATTTAGCCAAGCCCTCCGCGCTGCTAGACTCAAACTCTCTTGCTTTCCCGATACGCATCGGCGGGTTGCCTGATGGTGTTGGCGGCCGCTCTCTGCGCGTGCCGGCACAGCGCGGCCGCGCCCGCCCCCGATACCCGCAGCAACATCTACATCGATGCCAGCGCCATTCCCAGCGCCCCCGAAGCCTTGCCCTTCGAAGCCGGCGGACGCTCTCCCGATGGCCACACCCTCGGCATCAACAGCCGCTATCTCACTCTCGACGGCAAGCCCTGGTTCCCCGTGATGGGCGAATTCCACTACTCCCGCTATCCAGCCGGAGAGTGGGAGAACGAGTTGCTCAAGATGAAGGCCGGCGGCATTCGCGTCGTTTCCACTTACGTCTTCTGGATTCACCACGAAGAAATCGAAGGCCAATTCGACTGGTTGGGCCAGCGCGATTTGCGCCAGTTCGTGGAGTTGGCGGCGCGCAGCGGTCTTTACGTGTGGGTGCGTGTGGGCCCGTGGGCGCATGGCGAGGTCCGCAATGGCGGCCTGCCCGACTGGCTGCTGGCCAAGACGAAAGTGCGGGAAAACGATCCCGCGTATTTGCGGTACGTGGCTCGTTTTTACGGCGAGATTGGCCGCCAGTTGAAAGGGTTGTACTGGAAGGATGGCGGGCCAATCGCAGGCGTCCAGATCGAGAACGAATACCATTCGCATGGCCCGGGGAAGGGCGAGGAGCATATCCTCACCCTACGGCGAATGGCGCGGGAAGCGGGCATGGACGCGCCGTTCTACACGGTCACCGCCTGGGATAATGCCGACGTGCCGGCGCGCGATGTGGTCCCCGTATTCGGCGGGTATCCGGATGGTTTCTGGTATCGCCAACTGGCCGCGCTGGCGCCCAGCCCGCACTATTTCTTCACGCCCATCCGCTGTGAAGAGAACGTCGGCATGGATTTGAAATCGACGCATCCGGAGATCGATGCGCGCTTCGCGGGACGGCCATTTCTAACCGCCGAAATGGGTGGAGGCATGGCGCTCGCCTACCACCGGCGACCCGTGATGAGCGCCGCCGATATCGCCGCGGTGGATATTGCCAAGCTCGGCTCCGGAGTGACACTCTATGGCTACTACATGTTCCATGGCGGCACGAATCCGGAGGGCAAGCTGACCACGCTGCAGGAATCGCAGGCGACCGATTATCCTAACGATCTGCCCGTGAAGAGCTACGATTTTCAGGCGCCGCTGGGCGAGTTCGGACAAATGCGCGATTCCTTCCGCGATCTGAAAACGGTCCATCTTTTCCTGAACGATTTCGGCGCGGACCTTGCCCCAATGATCGCGAGCTTTCCCGCTCAGCAGCCCAGCTCAAGGGATGACACCGTCACGCCGCGCGTTGCCATGCGCGGCAACGGCGAGCGCGGATTCCTGTTCATTGAGAATTATCAAAAGGGCGTGGCGCTGCCTGAGCGCAAGGGTTTCCAGGCGCGCGTCAAACTCGCCGGCGGCGAACTTAGCGTGCCGCGGCAGCCCGTGGATATCCCTGGCGGCGCCTATACCTTCTGGCCGGTCAACATGCCGGTAGGTGGCGCTACACTGTCGTACGCCACGGCGCAGCCGGTCAGCCGCTTGCCGGACCAACACCTGTACGTGTTCTTCGCGTGGCCGGGAATCGCTCCGCAATTCGCCTTTCAGCAGACGCCGCGTGTAACTATTGAAGCGCCGGGCGGCCGCATCCGAAGTGAGGGCGGCGCGGTCTACGTCGATGGAGTTACCGCATGCGCCGCGGTGGCTATTCACGTCAGCGCGGACAACGGACAGACCGCGGATATCGTTGTGCTGCCTCGCGAACAGGCGCGCAACTTATGGCAAGCCACGGTAGCGGGAATTGAGCGGCTGGTGATCTCGGATGCGGACGTTTGGTTTTCGAAGGACCGTATGGAGCTGCGCTCCAGCGACCCGTCGCGGCTAGCATTCGCCGTCTTTCCGGGGATCGCTCACGGCGTGGATGGCTTCCGCCCGGCCGGGCGCGACGGCATCTTTGAGCGTTCTACGGCGGCCCTGCAGCCAGCCCGGGTGAATACCACCGTGCACCAGCTTGCCGAACCCGGGATGACTCCGCTGCCACGCATGGGAAAAGAAGTGGCGATGGCGCCGGTGGACGCGGATTTCTCGCGGGCGGCGCGCTGGTCCATCCAAGTGGATGCATCCGCCGCGGCTAACCACGCTATGCTCAGGATCGCGTATGAAGGCGATGTGGCGCGTATCTACGCGGGCGGGAAGTTGCTCACCGACGATTTCTATCATGGCGCGGCGCTGGAGCTGGGCCTGTGGCG
>JBEKNN010000049.1:0-38154 GCA_049522755.1 Bryobacteraceae bacterium
TGATATCGTATGCGGCCACGCCTGTGACAAAGGGCGCGGCTCTGCGGTCGCTCAGACGATAGCGCTGTAACGCTCCGCCGCCGGCGCCCTCGGCATTGCCGCCGCGGCCGGCAGATTCCAAATAGTAAACCGAGCCGGCCACTCCAGCGTGGAGTTCGCTGTATTGACGCTCGGGGATGCCAGGCACGGCGATAATCCGCTGCTCCAGGCCGTCGAAATCGATTGGGACATTGACAGGCGTGCGCGGGGCCGGCGCCGGCGCATCGGCTTGATTCCCATCGGACGGCGCAGTTGCTCCACCAGCCGCGCCACGGCCGCCACGGCCGCCGCCCTGTCCGCCACCGGCGGGGACGCTGCCAACGCCGCGGTCTTCATCGCTTTCGGGTAACAGCGGACTCGGTTCGCTTTTCTTGAGCACCGCCAGATACAGTCCGAAGTTCTCGTCGTGGTCATACGAGGTCATATCCAGCCATTGCGATTTCAGACCGAAGTCGGTCGAAGCGAAGAACCAGAGGTACTTGCCGCCGGCATCCCAGACGGGCCACACGGAGTCGGCGAGGCCGTCCGTCACCTGCCTGCTCTCGCCGGTATCGGCATCGGCGACGAAGATGGCGTGATAGAGCGACTTCAGGCGGCTGGAATAAGCCACCCATTTCGAATCGGGGCTCCATACGGGGTTGAGCGTGCGCGAGGGCACCATCCAGGGGTCGTTGCCCACTACCTTAGCCTTACCCGTAGCTATGTCGAGCACCCAGACTTTGAGGTTGGTATCGGTGTAGAGCAGCTTCTTCGAATCGGGCGACCACGAAGCCGTATAGTAATGGTTGGGATTGGGAAGTGAGATTTCGCGCGGCGGCGTCAGGCCGTCCTGAGTCTCAATCACCAGCCGGTATTCGCCTGAGCGGTCGCTGAAATACGAAATGTACTTGCCATCGGGCGACCAGGCCGGCTCATGCTCCGCCGAGCCGCTCGAGTGACTGAGGTTGCGGACATCGCCTTTCTCGGCCGGTACGGTGAATATCTCGCCACGCGCTTCCACTAACACGCGCTTTCCAGTGGGCGAAAGCGAGATCTTGGTCATGCGGCTGGTCACATCCTCCCAGCGCGGCATCATCCAGGGGAAGTCGCCGTTGGCAGTGATATTGACTATGTGCTCTTTGCCACTCTTGACGTCCAGCTCATGCACGTAGCCCGCCTGTTCGAAGACCACGGCGCCGGGTCCTGAATCCAATGTCTTGACATCGAAATCGGTAAACTTAGTAACTTGCGCGAGCTTCTTCGATTTCGTGTCATAAGACCAGATGTTAGCCACGCTATCGCGGTCGGAAATGAAATAGACAGTATCGCCCGACCAGACCGGGTCCATATCTTTCGAATCGGTCCAGGGCGGCGAGACCAGCGCATAGGTCTTGAGATCGACAATCCAGATAGGCCGGTTCTGGCCGCCGCGATAGTTGCGGCGCTCTTCGTCCCAGGAATTGTTCATGCGGTACGCGATGCGCGCCCCGTCCGGGGAGATTTTGCCTTGATAGGCGCGCGGCAGCGGCATGGGCTCTTCCACTCCGCCTTCGACGGGGACAGTCCAGAAGCGCGGCGCCGCGCTGGGCGCGGAGGTAGCGCGCGCCGAAGCGAACACAACCGCCTTGCCATCGGGCGTCCAGCCCTCCACGGTATCGGCGCCGGGGTGCCAGGTCAGGCGCTTCGGCTCGCCGCCTTCGGAGGCGACCACGTACACGTCCACGTTGCCGGCGTACTCTCCGCTGAAGGCGATCCACTTGCCATCGGGCGAGAAATGCGGATTGGTGGTCTGGCCGGCGAAGCTGGTGAGGCGGCGCGCGTTGCCGCCGGCGCGTTCCACAATCCACAGATTATCGGCGTAGGCGAAAGCAATCTGCGTCGCGCTGATAGTTGGCATGCGGAGAAGGCGCGTGGAAGCGCCCGTTTGGCCGTTTGCCGTAAAAGCGGCGAGCAGCAAAGATGCGATTAGCAAGGTCTGTTTGGGCATGATTTCGTCCCGGACTCCGTTTGAGTGGAGCTAGTATATCACTGCTAATCGCCGCTCATCGGGCGGACTTTCGTCGCGGACTTTGGTAGTGGGTCAGTTTGAAAAATGCGAAAAACATTAGGCGTTGACAACGCAACGCGAATGTGCTTTGAACCACTCCAGCATCGGCGTGCGCCGTTCACCGGGCCATATATGCCGCCTTCTCTTCGTCGTATGCGATATCCTTGGAAGCCCAAGGAGAACCGCATGACGATTGCCGCCGGATTCGCGCACAAAGATGGTGTCTTGTTGTGTGCCGATACTGAGGAACAAAAGGGAGCAATGAAGGGGCATCGCCCAAAAATCGTTGAATTTGATTGGAAGGGGAGTGCTGGCGCATTCGCCTTTGCTGGTAATTCAGATTTCGCGCTAGCGACTATTCAGAAATGCAAAACAAGACTGGAATCCACATCAACTAAAGACGCATTGGCCGTCATCGAGGACGTGTTAGACAAAGAATATACGCGTCTCGTGTTCAAGCATCCAAGCTATCCTGAAGACTATGGTCTGCCGTTTTGGCTTTTGGCTGTTATCCCCCGAGTCGTGAAATCAGAAGCAATGGGGGATGTAGGTATAGTAGAGCTTTATAAATCGAACGAACATTCCTTACAGAAGGTTCAACATTTCGCGGCTATCGGTATCGGCGATACGTTCGCACGTCATATAATCGGCCCATCATTTATTGGATCTCTAAGCGAACGCCGCATTTTATGTCTCGCAGCTTACATGCTCAAATTGGCTAAAGAGAACGTACCTGGATGCAGTGGCGCATCTCAGATCATAAGCTTACGGCATGATGGTAGCATTGGAAGGTTTTACACTGATCCACTTATTGAACATCTCGAAGAGTGGGCATTTCCGTTTGCTGTTATCTCGCAGAGTTTATTCTTTCGGCATGTAATGGAAGACCGCCCGCTTGAGACATTCGATGATGCGCTTCACGCATTTACTGTTCAGGCTAGACACATGCGAGATAGTTGGCTAAATAAACCAAGGCCAATGGCAATCACCGATCTTAGCCCAAGAGATTGACTAGATCCTCAAGCGACCACAGCCGATGAGTGACACCAGCAGCCATCGCAGGAGTGATGCGGAGTGTTTGATGAATCCGCACGAAGTTGTAATAGACCAAATGAATCGCGATAGCGGCAATGTGATTCTCAAGTTTCTTTGAGAAGGCGTTAGTCAAGCGCGTGAAGCGTCGCATAGACATTCTCATCGTGAGGTTCTGGCGTTCAATGTATGAAGTATTGATGTGTTTAGGATCGGGGTTGCCAGTAATAGGATGACTCTCGCAGGACGTGCATACAGCCGGGCTGTACCGTTTCTCGCCTTCATCGGCGATGCCGTAAACTTTAACAAGCTGCGCATAATCGATATCTTCGCCGAAGCCGTCCGCAACAGCCGTCAGATACATTTTCAAGCCGTCAGTAGTAAGTTGCACGCGATGAGCAAGACGGCCCGCAAGGTCTTGAATGAATGCCGTGGCGCAAGCCGGGTCGCGTTTGCCAACGAGCCAAGAGCAGATAAGTTTCGAGTCAGCGTCTATTGCTACCCATGTCCACACATCGCCAATGCCCAATTCATCTTGTCTTGCGGCTGGAACGTTCTTTTGCTTGGCTCCAACGTACTGCCAGATTTCATCGGCCTGAATCCGCTTGCAAATAAGGTCTACAAGGGTCTTATCGAGGTATTCCGCGCAAGCCGCGCCAAGCTCTACCAAGAGTTTCGCTATGGTGTTTTTGCTAGCGCCAGTCATGCGAACCGTGGAGCGAATCGAGCAACCTTCCACGAGCGCCGCGACGATCTGAGTTCTCTTGGCCGTGTCTAGCTTGTTCATGAGTCCATTCTAGCACGGTCAAGCAAAAAGTCAAGTAGAAAAAGGGAAATGTTAAGGAGGGGCAAATGCGGATTTATGCTGCTTTATTTTTCTTTAATGGCGAGTGGACAGCATTCTCTCAATGAACGATGCTGGCCTACCGATGGTAATACCAGCGCTCTCTCCAATCCCACGTTCGAGCAAGATGCCGATTACGGCTCCATCTTCAAGATAAATGGGACTGCCGCTAGCTCCTCCCCAATTACCTTTATCGATTACGAGTTCGCGAGGCCCTTGGTCATCGGTAGTGCCACGGTAGGCCGCAACGGAACCTTGGGATGTGAGAGGAAGCACGAGATTGAGAGGAAAGCCACTAAACGCCGCTGGAACGCCATCTTCTTGCAAGACCGTATTGAGAACGACTGGCACAGGATCTCTACCAAGTTCTTGTCTGATGTTGTTAGGGGATCGACATATTGCTATATCAATTGCTTCGTCTCTTGTACAGTCGGTTTGAATGAAGAAAAAATACCTCACTCTGAAGTCCGTTACCCGAGATTGCCAACCTTCATTTGGCAGGTAGATAGCCGAGCGCTGGCACGGGCGCGCTCTTGTTGGGATGGTGAAATCTCGAACGACATGACCAGCAGTGACAAAAGTACCGTCGATTCGCAGGAAGAAAGCTGTTCCTTCTACGGAATCCAAAATCCATTCGTTCGGTACATTCGGATTGGGATGAACGCAGACGACGGGCGCTATAGACTCTTTAATCTTGGCAATCGTTTTGATGAAGTCGGCGGGTTCTGGTTTTGGCGAAAGAGAGAGCGGCGTCCTTCTCTGTGTAGCGCATCCAATCGTCATGAAGCTGACAAAGACGCTGACAAAGACGCTGATAAGAGCGATCCACCCGTGAGCGGATATAGCGTCGTGAGTAATTCCTTTATAGGAAATTGCATCATCGAGGATAACGGAGGCAGGAGGAAATATAAATGTCCACATTACTGATTCATGCCTTCTTTTCCCATCGTGCCTTTGCTGCCTTAGCGGCGATCTGGGACCGTTTGCGCGGGCTGAGGGCAGCGGCGCGGGCGTTGCCACCTTTCAGACCGCCCATGCGTCCCAGCGCAACGGCGTGGGGATTCTTGGCTGGTTCGGCTGGTGGTTCGGTTTTGGGAAGCTGGCCGGTTGCCTCAAGAAGTATCTGGAATGCTCTTTGGTTGGGATCTCGCGGACGCGGATCGCGGGGTTTCTTTGATCGGTCAAGCATGATGCTTTCAGTATCGCAGGGCGCTGGCCGAAGTCAAGTTGTTAAATTTTCAAACTGACCCACTACCCGGACTTTCGTCTTGGAAAGACTCGCGTGATATCGAAGAAAAGGCGAACCCAACCAAAGTGTGGGATGCGGCGCGCGGAAACGTGATATAAGCTTTCTCATAGTCTCGACGCCACGTTGGCGTCGTGGAGGGGTAAAATGCGCCAAGTTACCGTGTGTCTCATCGCCTTGTTCGCAATCGCAACGTTCCTCTTCAGCCAGGATCTTCGCACCGCGACGTTGGTCGGTACGGTCACCGACAGCAGCGGCTCGACAATCCCTAACGTCGCCGTGACTCTCACCAACGTGGATACTCAAGTGGTCACCCACAGCGTCACTAACGCCGATGGCGCGTACTACTTGCCCTTTATCAACGAGGGAAACTACCGGCTCGATTTGCAGGCGCCCGGCTTCAAGAAGTATGAGCAGACTGGCCTGGTATTGAATGCCGGTGAAACGCCGCGCGTCGACGTAAAGCTGGAGGTTGGAGCCGTCGGCGATACCGTGGTGGTCACGGCGCAGGCGCCGCTTCTGAGCACGGATTCGGCGGTCGTCGGCAGCATCACGGTTACCAAAGAGATCCACGACACTCCCATTCCGCAATCCAAGCCGCAGCATTTCATGTACTACTCGGAGGGCTCACAGGCCAATAACGACGGCACTTACCATATCCTGGGCCAGCCCGAGCAGCAGTTAGGCGTCACACTGGATGGAATTACCTCCAAGCAGGCGCTCGGGACAGTTCTAGGAGATACCAGCACCCTGATCACTCCTCCGGTGGATACCCTACAAGAGGCTCAGGTGTTTACCACCGGCATTCCGGCCGAGATCGGGCATTCGGCCGCCGGCACTTACAGTCTTACCACCAAGAGCGGGACTAACGAATTGCACTTCTCCGCGGAGGAGCGCTATATCAACAAGGATTGGCTCCACCGGCAGATTTTTAACCAGGGCGCGACTAACACTCCGTTCGAGTATCACAACTTCAACACCACTCTCAGTGGACCGGTGGTGATTCCGAAAATCTACAACGGAAAGAACAAGACTTTCTTCCTTCTGGGTTGGCGTCTTGACTACGACCACGAAACCAATAACGCGACGGTTTCCGTTCCCACGCAGGACGAAGTGAACGGCAATTTTTCGTTCGCCGGCTTGGGGCAGCCCATCTACGATCCCAAGACCATCACCTGCGCGGCCGCCAGTTGCGCCAATGGCACGGGCTATGTCGCCACGCCGTTTCCCAACAACACCATCCCACTGAACCGCTTCGATCCGGTAGCCGCCAAGTTCCTGTCACTCAATCCCTACAACCTGCCCAATCTCCCCTCCACATTCACTACCACCGGCCCCACCAACAACTACCTCTCGGGGAATATCTACCTCACGGACCGCCAGGCTTATCTGTGGAAAATCGATCAAAACATCAGTGACCGGCAAAAGCTGTTCGTCCGCTATATGTGGAACAAGTTTCGGGAAATCGGCGGCCGCAACAATATCCTCTTCTCTCCAGACGGCAGGATATTCGACAATACCGGCTTCGGTTTCGGGTTGCCCGAGCCCATCGACCTGCACAACTACGCCTTGGGCTACATTTTCACCATCAGCCCGACGCTGATCAATGAGCTCCAGATCGGGTACAACCGGCGTAACCAGGATATCTATGCCACCACCGCCAATCAGGGATGGGCCGAGACACTCGGTATTCCCGGCGTCGGGCCGCAGACCTTCCCCGGGTTCGTCGCTTCCGGGAGCAGCTCGGTCGCGTGGACGGCTAACCCCGGCGGGTCGTCCCGTACCCTCAACGAAGATGTTGTCCTGGCGGATAACGTCACCAAGAATCACGACCTGCATACCTTCAAGTTCGGGTACCAGGTGATCCGCCAGCGCGAGAACGATATCACAGCCGTGCAGCCATCCGGCAGCTATACGTTCCCCTCCTACCTCAGCGGCGCCCCTTTAGGATCGAGCGGCGAACCGAACACCGGCAATTCTTTTGCATCCTTTGAACTCGGGGCGGTGTCGGCAGCGACGTTCACCACGCTCTTGTCCGATTACCTGCCCCGCTGGTATTTGAATCAGTTTTATGCGCAGGACGACTGGAGAGTCGCTCACAACCTGACGCTGTCACTCGGCCTTCGCTATAGCCTGGAGACGCCGGCGAACACGCAGTATGGCCTGAACTCGGAGTTCAGCGCGACTGTCACCGATCCGGTCAGCGGCCTGATGGGCGGGATCATCCATCCTAAAAGCGGACTTTACGGCGCCAACACGCACAACTTCACGCCGCGCGTTGGCATGGCTTGGAACTTCAAGCCGAACTTCGTATTCCGCGGGTCGTTCGGGATGTTCACTCAGGACCTGGTACCCGAGATCGGTCAGGATGAATACGTCGCGACGTCGGTGGTGCAGCAGGTGTCCGGAAATCCTTACCCGGCTTTCTATTTGTCGCAGGGCCCGGGGCCGGTCAACTACAGCATAACTTCGCAGGGAACCGCGCTGTTCAACGGAACGAACTACAGCACGCGGAATACTGAGCTCTTCGATTCCCACCTGTTGAACCCATATACCATGACATGGTCGGGCGGCTTCCAATACGAATTCCGCCAGAACTATCTGGCCGAGCTTCTGTATCAGGGATCGGCAGGAGTGCATCTGGTCGGAACGGAAAATATCAACACCCTCCCGCTGTCCATATACAATTCCACGAACACTACCCTGCTGAACCAGGTGTATGCGAACAGTCAGGCTTATCTGCCCTATCCACAGTTTGGGACCATCAGCGAAACCAGTAATCCGGGCCATAGCACCTATCACGCCATGATCGCCCGGCTGGAGCACCGGTTCGCTTCGGGGTTCTCGGCGAACTTCATGGTTACCTGGAGCAAGAATCTCACGGGAACTGCCGGAAGCGGTTATCAATACTACGACTGGGCGCTGACCAAAGCTTTGGCGACAACCGACCAGAAACTGCAGTTCGTGAATCAGATCAATTACAATCTGCCGTTCGGCGAGGGGCGCCACTGGGTCAACCACAGCGGGGTGCTAAACTTCATCGTCGGAGGGTGGACGTTCCTCACCATTCAGAGCATCCGCAGCGGTCTTCCGGTAACGTTTAGCAGCGCCGGAAGCCCTTACAAATACCTTCCCGGAGAGGGCGGCCTGAGCATTGTACCGGGCCAGGCCATCAACGTCTCGAATTACTCCATTGGTCCCAACGTCTTTCCGCAGGCGGACCAGAACCCCTTTTACAATATCGGTGCTTTCTCATATCCGGCCGCCTTTACCGAAGGGAACGCAGGCAGCGGCATTGCGCGCACCGGATGGGTATGGTGGCCGCAGTACTCACTTACGAAGACGTGGGCGTTCGAGAAGTTCAAGCTCACCGTGCGCATGGACGCCAGCAATCTGTTCCCGGAGACTGTCTGGCTGGACACCGCGAATAACACTGTGAACCTCACCAGCCCGCAGCTTTTCGGGAAGTTTCCAGGCACCACCGGATACTCCTACAGCAACTGGTATGGGCAGAACGGAACTTTGCAGGGCGTGCTCAGAATTGCCTTCTGATTGCCGGCGAACCTAATCGTGGCGCACGCACTCATTGCGTGCAGCGTTCACACTCGTGTGAACGCGTTTCGAATCGGGCCTGGCCGGAGCTTGTCAACGACTCCGAACCCTCGAATTCACGCTCCATACCGCCCTCTTACCCACCTTAAGAATGGTGACTTCGCCCTCACAAGGTGATAAAGTTTAACACGAGCATCGACCGCACATGAAGCTTTTTCCTTACATCGTCGTTGCGGTTGCCGTCGTCGCCGTGGCCGCCGACTTGCCGGTCGCGCCGCTGGGGACGTACAAGCCCGCCGAGCGCCGCTACTGGGTGTTTCAGCCGAGGCGCTCCGCCGTGCCTCCAGCCCCGGCCTCCGCGGCCGATGCAGCCTGGGTGAAGACGCCGGTCGACGCCTTCATTCTGAGCGGTCTCAAGAAAGCCGGTTTGAAGCCCGCGCCGAAGGCTGATCGCGCCACTCTGATCCGCCGCGTCACCTACGATCTTCATGGCGTGCCGCCCACCCCCGAGGAAATCGACGCTTTTGTGCGGGATAAATCCCCCAAGGCCTGGGAAAAGGTGGTCGACCGCCTTCTCGATTCGCCGCGCTACGGCGAACAATGGGGCCGTCACTGGCTCGATGTCGTTCGTTTCGCCGAGTCCGACGGATATGAGTACGACACCCATCGGCCGGACGCCTATCGTTATCGCGACTACGTAGTGCACAGCTTCAATACGGACAAGCCGTACGCCGATTTTGTCAGGGAACAGCTCGCCGGCGACGAGATGGATCCGAAGAACGAAACGCTGCTGATTGCCAGCGGCTTCAACCGCCTGGGACCTCTCCGGAAGAATGCGGGCAATCAGAAGGTTGCCAGTTCGCGAAACGAAGTTCTGGTCGAGACGACGAATATTGTCGGCGCCGCGTTCCTCGGCGTAACCGTGGGTTGCGCGCGTTGCCACGATCACAAGTTCGATCCTTTCCGGCAGACGGACTACTACCGGCTGATGGGATATTTCGCACAAACGCAAGCCGACGACATCATTCAGGCCACGAAGGAAGAACAGGCCGCCTGGAAGGTGAAGGCCGCGCCGGTTCAGAGGGAAATCGACGCGCTGCAGTCGAAGATGCGCCGCGCCCCCGACGATGAGAAGGCCACTCTCGCCATGCAGCTAGACGATGTGGAAGACCGCTTGCCCCCGCCGCTTCCATCGTTTTATTCCGTCAAGGACGATGCCAGCCAGGCGACCCCCATCTTCACGTTGTTCCACGGCGATTACCAGCAGCCGGTGGAGAAGGTTGGGGCGCGGCCGCTGGGAATCCTGATGCCTGAGGATACGCCCGAAGAACCCGTAGACATCCCGAAGCCGCGGCTGAAGCTGGCCAATTGGATCGCCGATCCGGCGAATCCTCTCACCGCGCGCGTGATGGTGAACCGGATTTGGCAATATCACTTTGGGCGTGGCATTGTAGCGACGGCCAACGACTTCGGACGCATGGGCGCGCAGCCCTCCAATCCGGATCTGCTCGACTACCTCGCCAACCAATACGTTGAGAATGGATGGCGAATGAAGCCGCTGCATCGGATGATTCTGCTCTCGAACGCTTACCAGCAGTCCAGCCAGTCGCTCATCGAGAAGACGGCCATGGAGAAAGATTCCGAAAATGCGCTCCTCTGGAAATTCAGCCGCCGGCGGCTGGAAGCCGAAGAGATTCGGGATTCCATGCTGGCGATTTCGGATCGTCTGAATCCCAAGACCGGCGGGCCCAGCGTCATGGTTCCGATCGACGAGGACCTGGTGAAGATGCTGAAGCGGCCCCAGTATTGGGTGGCGACGCGCGATAAGTCCGAGTACGACCGTCGCAGCCTCTATATGATCTACAAGCGCAATCTCCAACTTCCGTTCATGGGGGTGTTCGACGCGCCGGATACGTTGCTTTCCTGCGCGCGCCGCGAGCAATCGACGCATGCGCCGCAGGCCCTCGAGATGCTGAACGGCGCGATCTCAAACGATTTGGCGCAAGCGTTCGCTGACCGACTCCGTAAGGAAGCTTCCACGGATTCGGCGCGTATCGACCTCGCCTGGCGGCTGGCCGCCGGCCGCGCGCCCACCGTCAAGGAAAAAACTCTAGCGCTGCAATTCCTCAAGGAACAGCCTGACGATCCCGTACGCCTGAAGGAACTGGCGCTCGATCTCTTTAACCTGAACGCGTTTATGTACGTGAACTAACTGCGTGAACTGAAATGCCGGAACACATTCGATACAACCGTAACCGCCGCGAATTTTTGACCAATTGCTTTTGCGGAGCCGGCTCGCTTGCCTTCGCTTCGATGCTCGCGCAGGAGCAAGCCCGTGCCGCCCGATTCAATCCGCTCGCCCCCAAGCCGCCTCAGAACCCGGACCATGCGCCCGCCAAGTCGATGATCTTCCTGTTCATGGCCGGGGGACCGTCGCACCTCGAAACCTTCGACCCCAAGCCTCTATTGAATAAGCTGGACGGGCAGAAGCGTCCGGCGGAATTTGGCGACGTGCAATACCAGAACGTCAATTCGAATTCCCGAATCCTCGGCACCAAGCGCACCTTCAAGAAGTGTGGCAAATCCGGCATCGAAGTATCCGATCTCTTCCCGTACCAGTCGGAAATCGTCGACGATCTCTGCGTCATTCGCTCGATGCATGGAGACATGGTGGTACACTCGGCGGCGCAATACCAGATGATGACGGGGCGCATCATCCCGGGATTTCCCGCCATGGGAAGCTGGGTGATCTACGGCCTGGGCTCGCAAGCGGAAGCTCTGCCGGCGTATGTGGTGATGCCCGACCCGCACGGCGCGCAAGAGGCGGGCGTGCCTATGTACACCAACGGATTCCTGCCCGCCATCTATCAGCCCACCATGTTCCGCCCCGGCAAGAAACCCGTTCTCAATCTGGATTTGCCGAAAGGCGTAACGCTGGAACAGCGCCGGCGTTCTCTCGATCTGCTGCGCCAGTTGAACGAAGCCAACATGCCGCCGGGCGAGGATGCCGAGTTTTCCGCGCGCATGTCGGCCTACGATACGGCTTTCAAGATGCAAACGGAAGCGCCGGAAGTGTTCGATCTCTCCAGGGAGCCGAAGGAGACGCTCGATCTTTACGGGGTGGGCGATCCGAAGACCGACGATTACGCGCGCAGGTGCTTGATGGCTCGCCGCATGGTGGAAAAAGGCGTCCGGTTCGTCTGCGTGGTGTCCGGCGGAGGCGGTCCGGAAGCCGAGTGGGACGCGCACACCGACATCGAAGAGAATCACCTCAGGATGGCGAGTTGGACGGACAAACCGGTCGCCGCACTGATTAAGGATCTGAAGCGCCGCGGCCTGCTGGACTCCACGATCGTCCTTTGGGGCGGCGAATTCGGGCGTTCGCCGGAATCGGAAAAGAGCAAAGGCCGCGACCACCACAACACGGGCTTTTCGATGTGGGTAGCCGGCGGTGGATTCAAGGGCGGGACGGTCTACGGAGCCACCGACGGCATCGGCCTCAAAGTCACGGAGAATCCGGTCCACTTCCGCGACCTGCACACGACCATGCTGTACCAGTTGGGACTCGATCAGGACGCCCTGAGCTACCTGCACCTGGGCCGCAAGGAGCGCTTAACCGAGGTACGAGGCGAGATCGTAAAGGACATCGTGGCGTAAGGCGCCGGCGGCGCCGGTAGGCGAGACCGCTTGTCAAGTCGAACCTGGACGAGGCCACGTCTGTGCTCAGCAGACCATGGGCACGCGCCACTGGGCCAATAGAAAACCGCCGCGCGGCTTACTCCGTGCTAACACGGGGGGCCGGCGGCGGTTGCAGGGGAAGATTGGAGACGTCTACTGGATCTGGCCGGGAGAGTTCGGGCGCGGCCCACCGCGCATTCCGCCGCGATCCTTCGTGACCGTGTAGCCCGCGGGAACCTGGAACAGCGAGGAATCAGGCTCAGCGCGCACGATGTTGGTCAACTGCGTCTGCGAGGTGCCGAAGCGCGGATCGGAAGTCTTCACCATGACCGGGACTTTCAGGTCGTCCGACGTCCAGGTTTCATGAACCGAGACGATGGGGAGCGAATTGCCCTCCGCTCCAGCCGGAATAGTCCGCGTGATCCGCGTGCCCGTCGCCTGAACGCCATTGATCGTTTGCGATCCCAGGTGTTCGGTCACTACGTTGGGGTCGGCGCGGCGTTGCCCGGCAGCGGCCTGTCCCGGCCCGCGGCCACGGCCTTGTCCGGCAGGCGGAGTATGCAGCGTCATGTCGTTCGAGGTCTTGCGTTGCGCGTCGATATTGTGGACCACTCCGGCAACGGGATCGTGAATGACGACGTGCGTGGAAGATGTGCCATCGGCATGCTTCATAGTGGTTTCCGCGCGCACGCGCCCCTGGCTGTCACGGGAAAAATTGGTCTGTTCCTGGCGCGAGATCACGGTGCCATTGGACAACGTCTGCGCACGCGTCGAAACCTCGGTGCCGGTGTAAGGCGCGCCGGTCACGGTGCGCTGCATTCCCGGTCCGCCTGGTCCAAAGCCCGGCCCGCGGCCGCCAAAACCCATCCGGCCGCCAGGAGGTGGCCCCTGGGGCTGCGCCAAGAGCGCGGAAATTGTCAAGAACCCAACAAAAGCGAGCTTCTTCATCCTATTCTTCTCCTATCACCTTCTCTGCCGGCCGCTCCGGCTAGATGTATATTACTACTGCTAATTCCGGGTTGCAGCGAAGAAGTTCCACACAAGTTGGGGTAATTCTACTGGGGTGGGCTGGATTTGACGAAACCAAGCCAATTTTGGGGAAGTGGTTTGGATGGTTGGGGTGTGGGGCCGGGGGAGAGCGGGGTCCAACGCGGAGGTGCGGAGATTTGGCGAAGTAATCTGAGCTATCTCCTCGCCAGCGAATGTCACCGATTCGAATCCGAGACGCTTCCTATGGCCAAGGGCCGAATAATTGGAAGACAGCCTAAACGCCGGCGACTAGACTTCTACGCTCCATCAGAACCACATCGCGCCAGCAGCCGTCCATCTGTCCCAGCCGCTCGCGCGTTCCGAGGACCCGGAATCCGGCCTTCCGGAACAGCTCGAGGCTGGCGGCGTTTTCGGGAAAAATGCCGGCTTGCAGTGTCCAGATGCTTGCGCGCTCCGAGGCCTCGACCAGCGCGGACAGAAGCGCGAGGCCAATTCCCCGTCCGCGGGCGCGGGCTGCGACATAGATGCTCACCTGCGCTACGCCAGCATACACGCATCGGCTGGAGACCGGACTCAGTGCAGCCCATGCCAGGACTTCGCCGGCCGAATGCGCCACCAAGCGGCAGTGCGGCAGATGGGCGGTGTCCCAGGTCTCCCAAGCGGGCACGGATTTTTCGAATGTGGCGTTGCCGGTGGCGATGCCCTGTTCGTATATTGCGCGAACCGCGGGCCAGTCGGCGGCGGACATGGGGAGAATCTCACGCTGCATGGTGGGCTCTTGGATTTAGTTTAATGCGGCAAGCACGGAAGCTGCGCTGGGAAAGAGGCCGCGGCTACGGGTGAAGCGCGAGACGGGGCCGAAATCGACGATCCAGGAAACGCGCGAGTCGGATGAGCAGGCAGCGGCGCGCCGAGCTTAGCTAAGCTTAGCCAATGCCATCGAGTGATCGGAAGCTGGACGCGCCAACTCGCGCGATCAAACTTCATTGCGAAGCTAATACACAAAGTTACGCTATCCGGACAGTTGCGGACGCCTTATCAGCCGGAGGGAAAAGAAATGAAACGGACAATCGGTTTAATGGCATTGATGCTGACTGCGGTGGCTGCGTTCGCACAGCCGGCGGCGGCCAGGGACCGCAACGATTACAACCACAGACCCGTGGTGGTGGAGCGGGGCCGGATCGACTACAACCGCAGACCCGTGGTAGTGGCTCGGCGCGACGATCACCGCGACGTGCGCGTAGTCGACTTGCGGCGCGACCCCTATTGCCGGTAGTGGGCGTGCCTGCTCGCGCGGGAAACGGGGCCGGCCAGGGGGCCGGCCGCGGACCGGGGGGTCCGCCCTACGGTTTTCCGGAGAGCTTGTGGTAGAGGTCCAGATTTTGCCTGGCCTCTTCCGTCTTGCCTGCCTTGGCGGCCACCATGCTGCGCAATTCGAAGATCCTCGGAAAATAGAGCGGCATGAAGGTGGTGACGCCGGCGTGCGGCGGCACGGGGTCCAGTTTCAGTAGCGGCGCGGCGGCGTCGAAGTCCCCGTTTTCGATATGGGTCCACGCGAGCAGAACGGGCAAACCTTCGTTGACGGCGATGCCTGTGGCGTCGTAGATCCGCTGCAGAGGGGCGGCGGCGGCTTTCACTTTACCATCGAACAGTAATGCATAGGCCAGCATTTGCTGCTTCACCATGTCTTGCGCCGGGTTGGGAAGGAAGCGGTCGGCGCGCGACGACCATTCCTCGGCGGTCGCGGAAGGCTGCGCAAGAAATCGAGAAATCGCGGCGGGCGCGCCCGTCGCGGCGGTGGCCAGGGACGCGGCCTTTTGCGCCATTGCCGCGGCGGCGGTGCGGTCCCCCTTCATCAGGCTCCAGACCGCTAACTCCGCGTAGGCATGCGATGCGGCGGCTTGGCCGGTGGCTGGGACAGTGGGTCGATCGGGGGATTGAGCAGGGCTCGGCGAGGCACGCTCCAACGCCAGCGCCAGCGCCTCCAGTTTGCGGTAAGCATCCGTGCGGCGGCCGGTGAGCCACAACCATTGCAGCTCGCGGAAAGACGCGCTGGGATCGTGAGCGGCGGCCCGGGCATCGGTGAATTTCTTTTCCAACTCGTCGGCGCCCGCGATATCGCCCGTCATGATTCGGGCCATGGCGGCTTTGAACAGATCGCCGTCCGGTCCGCCTGGGAGGACATTAGGGTCCCTCCGATTCGCCTGCAGATAGAGGTCTTCAGCTTGGCGCAGATGGCCGCTGAGAAAGTTGAGATCGCCTAGCGAGTCGAGCGCGTTGGCATCGTTGGGACGCAATTGGCGGTAGTGGCGGAGGGCGGCAAGGCCGGCGTCGAAATCGCCGGCATAAGCGGCGGCGTAACCAAGTTCGTTGAGCAGGTTGGCGCTTTCGGGTTCCTGTTCCAGCGCGCGGCGGTAGGCATCCGCGGCAAGCCGGTAATCGTGCCGGCCCATGGCGGTATCGGCGAGCGTCTGCCAGGTCCGGGGATTTGCGGGTTCCAGCCTGGCGAGGGCGGCAAGCGCCTGCATCCTCAATGCGGAATCGCCGTTTAGCACGGCAGCTTCGACGGCGATGCGCGCGCGCTCGATGGGCGCCATGGCATCGCCGCGGGCGCGGGCGCGGTCCAGATCGGCGAGGGCCGCGGCGTGGTCGCCGCGCTGGGCGTCGAGTTGCGCGAGCATGCGATACGCCGGACCGAAGTTGGGGTCGGCCGCGATGGCGCGGTCGAGGCTCGCGGCGGTATCCGTGGGATTGTGAGATTCCAAGGCGTCCGCATATGCTTTCAGGCATTCCAGATTACGCGTAGAGTAAGGCTCGATGCGAGGTGCGAGCTGGCGTGCGAGATCGGCGGCGGCGCCCAGTACATCATTGGCGGCGGTGGAAACCGCGATCACTTTCGCCATTCTGCCGGTGCGCGCGTCTTCGATGGAAAGGCGGACGTAGAGGCGGCCGGCGCGCACCGAATACTCGCCATAGCCCAATCGGTTGGCGCCGGCGGCAAGAGCGTCGGGGCGTTCGGCGGAAATGCCGGGCGCGGAAATCGGCCGGGCGCCCAGAGTGCGGTCGAAGGAATGCAATTCGCCGGTCGAAATAACGGAAAGGCCGGGCGCGCCAGACAACTCCGCGGAGAGAACTTCCGCCAGGGCGCGACCGATCCAATCCGAGGCGGAACTGGCGCTCAGGTTTTCAAAGCGCAGAATGGCGAGGCGCTGCGGCTCCGGAATGGCCGCGCGTTTTTGGATGAGCCGCGAGCAGCCGGCCAGACTAAGGAGCAAGGCACAGGTGAGTAAGACAGGCCTCCTGGCCTGTCTGGCCGCCACAACGGCGAAGGTCTGCAAACGATCCCAAGAAGACAGGCCGGGAGGCCTGTCCCACAAGGCTCTACAGTACACGCGGCTCCAGTTTCAGGAGCTCCTTAAACTCGGGCAGATTGCGCATCGGATTGAACTCCGGCGCTTCGGTGGCTTTCTCCTTGTCCTTTAAACCCTCTTCGAACGACTTGCGAAGATATTGCAGCGCCAGCTCGTTGCGGCCCGACTTGGCGTACATCCTGGCCATGTAGAAATGGAATTTGGCCCGCTCTTCAATGTTGCGCTCTTGCATCATGACGCCGAAGCTGCCGTGGCGCTCAAACACTTCCGGGTCGAGCCGCACGGCCGTTTGAAAGGCGACCTGCGCGCGCTCGTAGTTCTTGCGCGAAAACCAGGAGGAGCCCAGATTCACGTAGACCGCCGCGGATTTGTAATCGTCCGGCGCCAGCGCCAGCGCGCGCGTGAACCAGGAGGTGGCGCGGCGGTAATTTTTCTTGGTGTAGTAAATGGCGCCGATATTGTTGAGGGCTTCCTCGTAATCGGGCTTCAGCTTGACCGCCAGTTGATACTCTTTCAGCGCCTGGTCGAGCTGCAGCAGTTGGTGATACGCGATGCCTTCCTTATTGTGAAGCACCGGATCTTTGGAAGAACCTTCGCGGAACGTGTCGATGGCTTCGCGGTACATCTTGCGCGCCAGGAAAATATCGCCGCGCTCTTCGGGTGAAAGTGTGCGATTCTCAGCCGTTTGAGCCGGATTCGGAGTGGAAGTTCTGGTCCCGTCCACCAGCGCGCTCCCCGTTTGAGCGAACGCGTATGTGGAACCGAGGCCTGCCACGAGCATCATGGCGAAAGGTTGTAAACCCATGGGCCCCCCTTATGGGTTCTATTTAAACACACCCAGGATGCGGCGTAAAAGGCTCTTCTTGGGCGGCTTGTCCGCGTCCTTGTCCGGCTTCTTCTGCGCGGCCGGAGTATCGGGCGGAATCTGCCGCGCAGCGCGGCGGGCCACAGAGCTCGAATCGAGCTGAGCGCCGGTAGCGCGCGGCGGTAGTTCGGGCTGGGAAACCACGCGCGCGGGGGCGGCCTCTTCGGTATCCCATCCGGCAATATTGGTGATGCCCTGGCGTCCGCCGTGAAGCGGGCAAAGGCCCACCGGCTGGGTGCCGGCGATGTAAACCTCGGAGCGCACTTTGGGGCACGCGGACGTGGCCGGCATGCCGGAAAGCGGATCGATATCGATAGTCACGATGCCGTCGGGAGCCACGAACGGCTTGGCGTCGCTGTACTCGCGGTAATTGAGGGCGCGCTTCATGAACTCGGCCCAGATGGGCGCGGCCGAGTGGGCGCCTTCGAGGTCGATGGTGCGATTGTCGTCGAAGCCCACCCAGACCACGCAGAGCAGCTCCGAAGTATATCCGGCGAACCAGCCGTCGTGCGACGTGCCGGTCTTGCCGGCGGCGGGAACGTTGAATTTGTAGCGCGCGCGCACGCCGGCGGCGGTGCCGGTGCGCAGCACTTCCTCCATCATGCTGGTCATCAGGTAAGCCACGCGCGGGTCGAGCGCCGGCCTGGTTTCCGGTTTATCCTTGTAAATTGTTTTGCCGGCCTGCGAGCGGACCAGCGAAATGAAACTGGGTTTCACGTACACGCCGCCATTGGCGAACATGGTGTACGCTCCGGCGGCCTCGAGCGGGGTAATTTCGTACGCGCCCAGCGCCACCGAGGGCGTCGGCTGAATCTTGTAGTTCATGCCGGCGCGGTTGGCCATGGCGACCACGTTATCGTAGCCCACCATCTCGGCCACTTTCACTGTAGCTACGTTCAGCGAGTGAGCCAGAGCGTCGCGCAGCGTCACCTCGCCGTAGAACTTTTTTTCGAAATTGCTGGGCTGGTAAGGCTTTTCGTCGAACCAGAAGGTGGTCGGGGAATCGTCCACCATGCTGCTGGGGGTAAGGATGCGCGATCCGCCCTCGATGCCCGTATCCATGGCAGTGGCGTAAACAAACGGCTTGAAGATGGACCCCGGCTGGCGCTTCGCCAGAACGTGGTCGAGTTGGCTCATGCCGTAATTGCGACCGCCGGCGAGCGCGCGGACCGCGCCGGTATGCGGGTCGATGGCCACCAGCGCCACCTGTGGCTCAGGCGGCGTCTGCCCTTTGAAGCGGCGTTGCTTCTTGATCTGCTCGTCCACACTCGCCATACCTAGGCGGATGGCTTCGGCGGCGGCGCGCTGCAGGCGCATATCGAGCGTGGTGTAGACGCGGAAGGCGTTGGATTGAAAATCCGCATCCTGAAACCTGGCTTGCAGCGCGTCGTCCACCAGGTCGACGAAGTAAGGCGCTTCCACCGATTGCGTCGCGCCCTGCGCCACCGCGACCGGCGCCTCACTGGCCAGTGTGTAATCCCGGTCGCCGATGTAATTGTTGGCGCGCATCAGGCCGAGCACGACGTTGCGGCGATCCTTGAGACGCTCCGGGTGCTTGTAGGGCTGATAGTAGGACGGCCGCTGGATCATGCCCGCCAGCGACGCGGCTTCGGGCAGGTTGATCTGGCTGAGATCTTTCCCGAAGTAGGCTTCGGAGGCTTCGCCAAAGCCGCGGATGCTGTAGGCGCCGCGCCAGCCGAGGGGTACGTCGTTGGCGTAATCCTCGAAGATTTCCTCCTTGGAGAGGCTCTGCTCAATCTGCACCGTGATGATCATCTCGGCCAGCTTGCGGGTCCACCGCTTTTCCTGATCGAGCCAGAACATGCGCGCAAGCTGCTGGCTGAGAGTGGAAGCGCCCTGGTCTTTGCGGCCCTCGCGGAGATCGGTATAAGCCGCTTTGACGATGCGGATGGGGTCGAAACCGTTGTGGTTGAAAAAGCGCTTGTCTTCGATGGAAGTGACCGCCTGCACCAGGACCGGCGGGATATCGTGGAACTTCACCATACGGCGCTTCTCACGGCTGGCGCCGGAAACGTTGGTGATGAGCTGCGGCTCCAGTTGATACTCGGGACGCGCGGTGTTGTCCTGCAGGGAGACGATTTGCGAGATTTTTCCGCCGGCGAACTTGATGACGCCGGCTTCCTGGTCGAAGTAGGAATCCGGGCCGGGGAAGATTTCGATGGAGTTGGGGTGCGTCTGGTAGTAGCCGGTGCGATTGGCGTGCGATTCGGTGTAACCGCTGCGGCGGAGCTGGGCGGCGATATCCGCCGGCGAGAGCGCATCGCCAACGGCTACCGATTCCGGCGCGCCGTAGATCTTGGCGGTATTGGCGAAGGGAACGTGCAGCTTTTCGGCGACGACGTGGGAGTATTGATCGTAGAAATACGCAAACGCGCCGACTACCGCTATGGTGAAGAGCGCCGCAGCGATCACCAGAAAGCGGCCAACCGGCCCCAGGAAGAAGCGCGCCAGTCCCGAATTCGCCGGGACCCGGACTTTCATTTCTCTTTTGGGCACTAATCTCGATTGTCTCATGAAGTGGACGGGAGCTTCCGACTGGCAACTGGCAAGCACGGGCGCCGAATTCGAACGACAGGCCAGGAGGCCTGTCCCACATAGCTAAAAGTGAAGTTCCACCGTGTAGCCCGGTAAATCCACTTTCACCACGTAGCGAACGACGATGCGCACCTCGCCTCCCGTTCGGGTAATTTGCACGTCGGACGCCGACACGGGGAGACTCAAACTACGCCCTTTAGCCACCACCATGCCGAGCAGGGCATCGCCAGAGCGTTCCCGGGTTTCCACGTTGTGTGTAAGGCCCGACACAAACCGGTGGAACCGGAAGTTGCGCACATAGATTGGGGCGAGAACCGCCGCGAAGAGGCCCAAAGCCGCCAGGACCAGGACTCCAGCCGCGATGCGCCACTTGGGGACGCGGTTCACTCGTCGTCGCGAGCGTGTTTGCTGGCAGCGTAGAGCTCGTCCCACATGTCGCCGGAATGGGCCGTCCATTCCGGATTCTCCAGTCCCGAGGTCTGGAATTCTTCCTGCTTCAAGGTGCCGTGGCCGTAGGGACAGATATATTCGGTGCGCGGGCGGCCCATCTGCAGCATGAAGCCCCGCGAGCCCGTCTCCACCGGCATGCGCAGGCGGCGCAAACAGACGCGGCAGCGGTACCGCTGGTCGTACACTATCAGGTAGAGCATTCCGGCTCCAAACAGGAACCACACCATGAACGCAAGGTTAATCGCCAGATACTCGCCGGCATGGGAAAGCGGAGCGAGCACGCGTAGCTTGTCGTCATTATCCGAAGGCTTCGCTACATCGCCATCCTTTATGTCCTTCCCGGAAGGCGGCACGATTTCCACTTGGATATTGGGCTCCGCGGGATTATCGGCCTTTGCCCGGGCGGCCGCTGCACTGGCGTCTTCCAGGGTGACCCTGGGGGCTTTCGGGTAACTCTTAGGACCGGGGGCGGCCGGCGGAGTTGACGCACTCCGATCAGGCTCAATCGCCGATGAGTCGGAATCGTGCGGCGCCAGCGGATTCAGCAACGCCAGGGAGCCGAAAAGAATGCCGGCCACGACGATCAGCTTGGCGGCAAAATAGGCCCAGTAGCGCATACCCTTTAGACTCACCTTCCTGTCAATTAGTTTCTAAGGCGGGGAGGCCGAACGCAAGGGGGTGGACGGAAAAGGTCGAGGCTGCGGGTGGAACCCTACAACTCCAACTCCCAGTTCTGCCCCACCAGATCTTTCCCAAAGCTGTGGTGGCGGCTCTCTTCCACCAGCCGGAAGCCCGCCCGCTCGTAGATGTTCCGCGCCGCGGTCAGCAGATCGTTGGTCCATAGCACGATCTTGCGGTAACCCCTCTGCCGCGCGAAGCGGACGCACTCTTCCACCAGGCGGCGCCCGATTCCCAAGCCCCGCGCGCCGGGCTCCACCAGCAGCAACCGGAGCTGCGCCACGTTCTTCGACCGCTTTACCAGGAACACCGAGCCAACCACTTCGCCGGCCCGCTCGGCCATCCAGCAGCGCTCGCGCTGGGGGTCGAACTTGCGGATGAACTTCGCCGCGATCTCCGCCACAAAGGCTTCGAAGCTTTCATCCCATCCATATTCCTGCGCGTACAATACCGCATGCCGGTGCGCCACCCATCCCATATCGCCCGGCTGGTGCGGCCGCAGCACGTAAGGAACCGCCGGCGCCGCGCCGATGGCATCGCCGTCCAGCAGCCGCTCGATGGTCTGCATAGCGCCCGCCAACTGCCCGCGGTCCGCGGACGCGAGTTTTCCGGCCATGCTGCGCACTTCTTCGCTGGAGTGCGCATCCAGCACGGCGAAGGCGCGCCGTCCCTTGGCGGTGAGCGACAGAATGCTTTGGCGGGCGTCGGATTCCGAGCGAGACTTGCGCACCAGCGCACGCTTCTCGAAACCCTTGAGGATGCGGCTCAGATACCCCGCGTCGAGCCCCAAATCCTTCGCCAGCTCGCTGGCGGCCGGATTTTCCCGGTGCGCCAGCTCATACAGCACGCGCGCCTGGGCCAGCGAGAACGGCGATTGCAGCAGCCCCTCCTGCAGCACGCCGATCCGCCGGGTGTAGAACCGGTTGAAATGCCGCACCGCTTCGACCAGCGGCGCCAGCTCGTCCACGCTCATATTGACAGAATCAACTAAATCATTGACTCTGTCAACTAATTCCCGCCAACCACGAACCCGCGCGCGCCGATGCGAAACCGGGGAGAACTGGGGTATAAATGATCCAAGAAACGTTTCCGCATGGAGGTATCCCGAATGCTCCGTAAGCTTGTCGTGTTCCTGGCCCCGGCGCTGGCGGCGCTGGCGCAAGATCCCTGTGAGCGGCTGAAATCGCTGTCGCTTCCACACACGACCGTTACCGCGACCGACTCGATGCCTGCGCAAGGGGCGGTTCCAGCCCACTGCCGCGTCGCGGCGACGCTGCGGCCTTCGAGCGATTCCGATATCGGGATCGAAGTCCGGCTGCCAACGGCGAACTGGAACGGAAATTATGAGGCGGTGGGAAATGGCGGCTGGGCGGGAACCATCAACGAAGCCGAGATGGCCGCGGCCCTGCAACGCGGCTACGCAACGAGCTCAACCGACACGGGCCACCACACGCCCGGCGCCAGCTTCGCGCTAGGACATCCGGAAAAGCTGATCGATTTCGGATACCGGTCCGAGCATGAGATGACCGTAACCGCGAAGGCGATCATCGCGGCTTTCTACGCCGCGGGGCCAAAGCTCTCCTACTTCGTAGGATGCTCCTCGGGGGGCCGGCAAGCGCTGATGGAAGCGCAGAGATATCCGGACGATTATGACGGCATCGCCGCGGGGGCGGCCACCAACAATTGGAACAATATGATGTTTGGACGGATCTGGGTGGCGCAAGCGACGCTCGAGGATGCGGCAAGCTACATTCCTCCGGCCAAGTATCCGGTGATTCATAAGGCCGTGATGGAGGCCTGCGATGCGCTCGACGGCGTGAAGGATGGCGTGCTGGAAGATCCGACCCGCTGCCATTTCGACCCTGGCGCGCTCGCGTGCAAGAGCGCCGACGGCCCGGCCTGCCTGACCGGTCCGCAAGTGGATGCCGCCCGGAAGATCTATACTCCGGCCAGGAATTCCCGCACCGGGACGCAAATCTTTCCCGCCATGGAGCGCGGCAGCGAACTGGTTTGGGCGACCCTTGCAGGTGGTCCGAAACCGATCGCGCTGGCGGACGATTATTTCAAGTACGTGGTGTTCGAAAACCCGAACTGGGACTTCAAGACGCTTAACTTCGACAGCGATTTCGCGAAGGCGCAGAAACGCGACGGAGGCACGCTCTCCGCGACCAACCCGGATTTGAGGCCCTTCTTTTCTCACGGCGGAAAGTTGATCCAATATCACGGCTGGACGGATCAGCAGGTGATGCCCCGGAACAGCATCGACTATTACCGTAGCGTCGTGAGAGAGATGGGCGATGCAGCCAAGACCGCGGATTCGTACCGGCTGTTTATGGCGCCCGGAATGAATCACTGCGGCGGCGGCGAAGGGCCGAACAAGTTCGACGTCCTTGGCGCTCTGGCGCAGTGGGTGGAAAACGGGAAGGCTCCGGGCTCGATCCTTGCATCGCGCAATCAGGGGAGCGTGTCTCGAACGCGGCCGCTGTGCCCTTACCCGCAGGTCGCCGTTTACAAGGGCACGGGCAGCACGGACGACGCCGCGAACTTCGCCTGCAAAACGCCCGAGGGAAACAATTCGGATTTTGGACATTAGGATATCGACAACGCGCGCGTTGCGCCTGCGCCTCTGCGCCGTTCGGCGAGAATGCGCGGCGACCTGCCAGGACGGCGAATAGCGTGCAACTGGCGCGGTGGACCGGTTCGCGGACAATAATAGAGAGGCAGTCATGACCACGCTCAAAAACCTTTACGTACCGGAGGATTTGCTGGCGCGCATCGAGGCGGTCGCCCGAGCGCAGGGCAAAACGGCAGATGAAGTCGCGGAGCAATCCCTGCGTGATGCGCTGGATTTCCAAAAGCTCCTTGGCGAAGGACATGCCCATGCGAAGTCCCGCGGATTCAAGCCCGCGGACGTTTCAAAGAAGATTGCCGAATACCGGCAGGAAAACGCAGAGCGGAACCGCTAATTCGTGGTCAGCGTCACTGCGGATTCCAACTTCTATGTTTCGGCGCTCAACTTTCCCGGCCCTCCAGCGCGGCTTCTTGCGATGGCCAATGCCGGGCGCATCCGGCTCGACCTATCGGATGAAATTCTCGCGGAAACAATGAACGTGTTGCGGAAGAAATTCGACTGGCCGGGTGAGTTGATTCACGCGTGGAACGGCAGACTCCGCACATTCACGAATCGCGTAACGCCAACTGAGAGGCTTGATGTCATCAAGCACGACCCGCCGGACGATCGCATCCTGGAATGCGCGGTTGCCGCCAACTCGGATTACATCGTCTCCGCCGATAAGGACCTGCTACGGCTTGGGAAATATGGGAATGCGCAGATTGTGAGGGTGGCGGATTTTCTAAATGTCCTGTTGGAGAAGCCGGGGCAGGGCGGTAGCGATTAGTGGAATGCGTCGATTGAAAACTGCGGCCGCCCTCCGCGTGGCAAAGGCGTGCTGAGCGCACCCGATAACGCGCCGAAATGAATCGGATCAGGATGTTCTCTTCCGTATCATGCTCCTCAGGAAATAAGCGGCCGTGAGGAGTCCCAGCCAGGGCAGACCCGCGATCAGCGTGACTCGCATTCCCTCCACCCACCAAGTGGTCGCGAGAATCGCAAGAATCGCCGCCGCTCCCAGCATGGAAGTGTACGGGTAGCCCATCATGCGCACGGGCAGGCGGGGCCGTCCCTCGGCTTCCCATTTCGGGCGGAAGAACAGGTGCGTGACAAAGATCATCAGCCACACATAGAGTCCGCCGAATAACGCGACGCCGAACAGGTAGACATAAGCGCCGTCGGGATAGAGCAGGGCGATCACGATGGCCAGCCCGAGACTCGCCGCGGAGACCAGCAGCGCGGGCAGCGGGGTTCCGTGCGAGGAAACGCCGCCGAACGCTGCCGGCGCGTAACCGCCGCGCGCCAGCGAAAACATCATGCGGCTGACTAAGTAGAGGTCGCAGTTCATACTGGATGCCGCGGCGGTGATCACCACGAAGTTGATAATGTGAGCCGCGGCCGGTACGCCGATCAACTGGAACACCTTGACGAACGGACTGGCGGTGACATCCGCGCCTGGCTGAATCTGATTCCACGGAACGATGCAGACCAGCACGAAGATGGCGCCCAGATAAAACACAATCAGTCGCGCGACCATGGAACGCATGGCTTGCGGCGCCGCGATTTCAGGCTGCCTGGCTTCCCCCGCCGTCACCGCGACCACCTCCGTGCCCAGGTAGCTGAAAATGACGAAGACCATCGCCATCCACATGCCGCGCCAGCCGGTCGCCAGAAAACCGCCGTGCGCCGTCAGGTTGGAAACGCCGATTGCGGGCCGCGGACCGAGGCCCATCAGCAGCGACGCGCCGAACACGATGAACAGCACGATGGCCACCACCTTGATCATGGCGAACCAGTATTCGAAGCTGCCGAAGCTGCCCACGCTGCGCGCGTTGACATAGAGCAGCGCGCAGGAAAAGCCCAGAATCCAGAGCCATTTGGGAGTGTTCGGAAACCACCACTGGCAATAGATCGCAATCGCCGTCGCCTCGCCGCCCATCGCAATGCACTGCGCCGCCCAATAGGTATAGCGCACCGTGAACCCCGCCCACGGATTCAGATAGATCTCGGCATAGACGCCGAACGATCCCGCGGTGGGATGCGCCACCGCCATCTCCGACAGCGCGCCCATCAGCAGCAGCGTGATGGCTGCGCCGATCACGTAACTCAGGATGACTGCCGGGCCCGCGGTATGCACGGCCAGCGAGCTGCCGAGGAAGAGCCCCGTGCCGATGGCGCCGCCAATCGCGATCATGCTCACTTGACGCGACGTGAGCTGCCGCGAGAGTTGCTCGCTCTGCTCGATGCTGCCGGGCGTTGGGTCGGGCGTTGTGCCTGTCGTTGCCCCGGGTGTCGCGCCCGGCTTGCCGCCGGCATTCAACAAGCGCGCACCAGCAGTTCTAAATTTTCCTCAAGCGCCGCCAGCGCGGTACGGACATCGTCCATCGAGTTGTAAACGTGAAATGCAAAGCGTACGCCGTCGAGACGCGATGAAGTCACAATGCCGCGCGCCGAGAGCTTGCCCACCAGCGCCGCGGCGTCGTTCGAGCGCAGCACTACCAGCGGGCCTACGCTATCGGCCGGGGTCTTGGACTCGATATGGAGATCGCGCGCGCCCTGCAGAAACGCGCGCGTCAGGCGCTCGATTTGCGCAGCCACATTCTCCATTCCTGTGCCTACCAATAGGTCGAGGGCCGGCCGCGCCTGATAGATGTTGGGAATCGGCGGCGTGCCGCCTTCAAAGCGGCGGGCGGCGGGCGACATGTCGAGGTGTTTGGTGCGGAATGCGAAGACGTCCCGCTGCGACATCCAACTCGTCACCGTGGGCGTGAGCGAATCCACCAACTCACGCCGCACGTAGAGGAATCCGAGACCCGGCGGGCCCAGCAGGTATTTCAATGTACCGGTGACAAAGAAATCCACATCCAGCGCTTTGACGTCGAGCGGGCGCGTGCCGCAATCCTGATAGCCGTCGAGGAACACCAGCGCGCCGTTGGCGTGGGCGATCCGCGCGATACCGGCTACATCCGAGCGGAATCCGTTGAGGAACGAGACATGGGTCACAGGGACGATGGACGTGCGCTCGTCGATGGCGCGCTCGTACGCTTCAGTAGGAACGCGGTTTTCGACGCCGTCCAAAAACTGAATCTTCGCCCCGCGCGGCCGCTGAGCCAGCCAGATGTGTCCCATGGTTGGGAACTCGTATTCGCTCATCACCACGCGGTTGCGCTGCTCGAACTGGAGCGCGCTGGCGATGGGGTTGATTCCCGCCGAAGCGCTGGTGACGATGGCCACCTCATCCGGTTCGGCGTTGATGAAGCGCGCGAATTCGATGCGCAGCGCTTCGTACGCCTCCATCCATTCGTCCCACGGCGAGGATGAGGTTCGCCAGCTTGCCGCATAGTCGCGCATGCCGTCTTCGACGGCGTCGGATAGCGCGCCTTGCGAGCAGTTATAGAGGTACGTCTTTTCCCGCAGAATGGGAAACCGCGATCGCAGGGCGGAGATCGTCTGATCGGTCAGAACTGGTCTCTCTCGATCGGTCAGCATTGTTTCGGGGCGATTGGTTCAACTCTTGAATTCCACAATCACCGCTTCGAACGTGTGGTCCATGTTGTTCTTTTCCACGTGCTTGGTCGGGCCGCCCCAACTGAAATCGCCTGCATTGTGCACCGCCGTAGTGGTCTGTCCATCGGGCGTCGTCATACTGCCGTTTTGATCGGTCAGAGAGACCACCACGCGATTGAGAACGTGCTCGTGCAACGGGACATTTCTCCCCGCCGGCATTTTCACGCGGATCACACGGACCTGACTATTCTCAAACTCCAGCTTGTAATCTTTCGGATCCACCTTGAGGGGATCGAGGGCAACGTCCCCTCTCTTGCTGGGATCGCCCTCCTTTTTGACTTCCAGCTCGATTATGGTGACGGGCTTGTCGCTGGTGATTTCGGAAGTGTGCATCCCGCGCGCGGGACTCCACTTCACCTCGCCCGCCTTCCACTCCTGCGTGATCTTTTTGCCGTCCTGCTGAATGATGTCCTGGCGGCCGGCCTGCAGATAGATCATCACGCGGTTCAGTTTGTGTTCGTGCATACTGCCTTTTTTGTGTGGCTGGTCTAAAGCCCTGACGACTTTCACCTGGTCGTTGTCGATCGGCGGCGGAGGCGTTTGCGCCACAAGCCCCAATCCGATCAGAAGCGCAAGCGCCGGGAATCGCCCAACCGGGAAACGCCCAACATGGAAAGCTGGTATTCGCATTCGACTATCATACACGTGGATACACGTGCGCGACGCCGCGAGGCGGGCTGTCACATCCGTTGGGGGAAGTCCTTGACTCTGTCAGTGAGGGCGGCGCCCGATGCAGCATTCTCCCGCCCCAAGGCGGGCCCGCCTTTGCGCCACCGGGCCCGCCACGAATCCAATATGGTTAATCCCGCTGCCTTGTTACTCCCGCTTGCCGAAGCGAAACACCGGGCCGACGCTGATGCGGAAGTTTCCCTGGCCGGATTGGTTGAAGTTGGTCAGGTAGAGCCCGGGCTCCACGCGAATCGCGATCAGCCTGGTCAACGAGATATCCACAGGAACGGCGAAGAGTGCGGCGAACTTGGTCTGATTGAAGCCCAGGTATCCCACCGCGCCGAGTTGAGATATGGCCGCTGGGGTCGCAGTGGATGGCAGATTGACCTGTCCGAAGACGCCGCCCACCATCAGGCGGAAGCTGCTCTGCACGCGCGCCTGGTTGAGGAAGCGGAACTGCGGGCCGGCGACGTAGCTATATTCCTTGAAGCTGAGATCGGGGGACGTGATGCCCGAGGGCGGGGGGATGGACCCGAACTGGCCGGAAAATTCCGCACCGACGCCGAACCAGCGGTTCAGAAAGCCCGTCGCCGAGCCCACCCAACCATCCATATTCTGTCTCGCGATGTTGGTCTCGGGGTTGGCGATGGTGAATCCGAAGCCTCCGAAGAGCTCGACGGTGCTGCTTTGCGCCAATAGCGGCGCCGCGAATGCCAACATGAAGATTGCGGCAAGCGTGCTTCGTCTCATTCCTATTCTCCTGGGCGCGCATCAAAGCGCGCAAACTTCTCAAGCGCAACGGCCGGCTATTCCGTCTTAGTCTCCGCCAGGCCGCCGCGGAAACTTGCACATCGGCTTGTCTCAAAATGACAGCTTCAACGCCAACTGAATGTTCCGCGGGAAATTATTCTGGCTTTGCGGAATCACTCCGAATACCGGGCTTGTAAACGTAGTGCTCTGAACATTGCCGAGAATCGGCGTATTGAGCGCATTGAACGCTTCGGCGCGGAAAGTCAGATTGTAGTGTTCGCGGATTGCCGTGGTCTTGGTGATGGCCATGGACAATTGCGGAGCAGTGGGTTGTTCCACATTGCCCGAGAAGCGCGGCGGAAGAGCGTTATTGATGGAATCCACCGGGAACGCCTGGTAACACTGCGGGTTATTGTTGAACCAATGCGCGTTGCTCTGCGGCAGCAAAGCGCCGGTAGGCTGAAAAGGACCGCTGGTGGCGGCATAGGTGGTGTACTGGCCGCAGTAATTTTCGGCGCCCGGCAGGCTGACGGGATTACCGGAGATATAAGTCAGGATCCAGTCCACACGCCACCCACTGACGATCTTGTCGGCCGCCCCGGTCACGCCATTGAAGTACCTGCGGCTGTGACCGATGGGGACATCCCAAACGCCATTGAAGGCGAAATCTTCGGGCTGGTTGGCGGAATCGAATTGGTAGAGCAGGTTCTGTTTGGGATTCTGCTGGTGCGTCACCAGCGTGCCGGTCTGTCCGTTCGGGCTCAATTCCAGGGTAGCGGCGGTAGTGGTCTGCCAGCTCTGGCCGATGCAGCACAGCAGCGCGTACTCCTTGTTCAAGGTGTACGAAAAGACGATCGTCATGACGCCCGCGGCGCTGTCGGCGTTTCCAAAGGCGCGCTTTTCCAGGCGCACCTGGAGCGCGTCGGAACGGAACGTCTCGCCCGCCACATCGGCCTGCGTATAGCCTCCCCACAGGGGGTAGTTGTTGAACAGCGTCGATGCGGCGACGGTCGTGCTAGATCCCAGACTATAGTTACTGGGGACAATGCCATACATGGGGTTGGGCACCTGGCGGCTGAAAAATGTCGGATCGTTCATCGCCATCTGTTGCAGAGCGATGCCGGCCGCGTTTTGCTGGTTGCCGTAGCTCTGGCTGTAGTCGGTATAGATGTTGTAGTTACCCGCGAAGGAAACGTCGAGCAGGAAGGCCTTCGGCAATTGCCGCTGGATTCCCAGCGAGTACTGATAAGTGCGAGGAATCTTGTAGTGCAGCATGTTGCTGTTGGACCCGTTGCCGATATTGGCCAACGCGCCCGCGGACGAACCGGGCGCCGCGGCCAACCCCGTGGGAAACGGGTCCACAATTGAGTATGGGCCGGTGGGAGCGCCGTTCGCGCACGGATTGCCACCTACCAGCGGGTTCGAGCAGGCTGACGGGAGCAGGCCGCCATCGAACGTGCTCAAGTAAGGCGTAGTGATGCTGAAGCCGGTTTGAGAGTTGGCGTAGGCGGTATCGGACTGGTAAAATACGCCGAATCCGCCGCGGATCACAGTCTTGTCGCCCACCCGGTACGCGAAGCCGATTCGCGGCGCGCCGTTGGTCCAATCCGTATAACGCGTTCGGCTCGGCAGGCCGTTCTGACCCGCGAATTGCCATACTCCGTAAATGGCTGGGGGCGCCGAGGGATAGGGATACTTCGGGTTGGTGGCATTGTAAGTCGCGGCGTCCGCATTCCAGGCCGCCAGAATCGCGCCGCTGTCCGGGTTGACCTCGTTGATGTTGAACTGCGAGGCCTGGCGGTTATACCTCTCCAACCAGGGTATCTGCACTTCGTAGCGAAGACCGATGTCAACAGTAAGATGGTCGGACACGCGCCAGGTATCCTGCATATAGCCGGCATACATGGGCCTGGTCAGATAGTAGCTGGCGTTGTTATCGATGGAGCTGTTACTCGTCCCAGAGGGGCTGGGAATACCCATAAGAAAGGACGCCAGACCGAGGTAAGTGTCGGCGCCGTTATTGGTGGTGGAGGCATGATCGGAAGCCTGCTGGGCCAGGGCCGAGCCGAAGTAAAGCGTTCCATAGGCGTTGCCCGGACCAACATTGCCCTTGGCTTCATAATGGACCTCGAAACCGAAGCGCAACGAATGTTTGCCCTTCTGCCAACTGAGGCTGGGAAGTAATTGCCAGGAGTTATACGGCGACCAGCTATAACTGCCTGAACCGAACAGCGGGCTGGCGAAACCACCTATGTTGATGTTGGGAATCACCGACGTAGTGACAGTGGGGGCGTGAATCATCCCAGTCATGCCTACCGAAGCTGGAGTGATGGACTGCGCCTCTTCCGTGTAGCCCGGCGTCAATTGTACAAAGCGGAAAAATCCGGCGCGGAGATCGAGAACGGCGGTAGGTGAGATCACGTGAGTCTCGTCGAGAGTAAGTCCGGTGAAGGTGCGGTTGTTGTCGATGTTCCCGCTGCCGACTACTGGCGGACCGAAGCCATTGGTCGACCGGTACTCAAAGCCGTGAAATTCCGAAAACAACACGTAGAACTTGTCCCGCTCATTGAAAACATGATCCCACCGGCCGATCGGCTGGTTGTACCAATAGCGTCCCTCGTTGTTGGTGTTGAAGAAATTGTTATTCAGATTGCCTACGCCCTGTCCTACAGTATTCGGGCCGGGGACATACTTCAAAATGTTCTCTGCCACCGGGCTAATTCTATTTTCGGGAATCACGTCGCCCGGGAAGGGGTTGCGCCAGTAAGTGGAGCCGTTCGAACCGCTGCATGGCTCAGTGGCGAGATTGCCGCAAGGGTGGGTAGTAAGTGGATCGTAAACCGTGATGCCGTAGTTAGCCCAGTTCGCCCCGCCGCGCAAATCGAGGGGAATGGTGGTGGTTCCCGCGCCTGGGAACGGAATGGCTTCCTGGTAACCTTCATAGCTCAGGAACATGAAATCGCGGTTCTTGCGCACCGGACCGCCGATCGTACCGCCGAATTGGTTGACTTCCTGGCGGCCCTTGGCTTGACCAGCCAGATTGGACTGATAGTAATTCGAGTCCAGGACGCTGTTGCGCAGATAGTCGTAGAGCGTGCCGTGAAAGACATTCGTGCCCGACTTGATGGTGGTGTTTACCGCGCCGCCGGCTTCATGGCCCAGTGAGGCGTCATAAGTAGTAGTTACAGCCTTGAACTCCTGGATAGCGTCGACGCTGGGGGCGAAGTCCCACTGGCTGGTGTTATCGCTGATGGCGATGCCATTCATCATGAATACATTGTTGCCATTGCCCGAGCGCGCACCGTTGAACTTATATTCATTGGTGACATCCCACGCGCGCGTGCCTGAAAACCCGCTTGCGCCGAACTGTTGCTGGCCGAAGATGACGCCCGGCGTGAGCGAAAGAAGCATATAACTCTGGCGGCCATTGAGCGGCAAATCCTGCGTCTGCGTGGGGTCGAACACCAGGCCGCGGTTGGCGTCGGAAGCTTCGAGAATCTCCTGTTGCCCCGAAACCGTGATCTCGGTGGCCGCCTGCCCGACGGTCAATTGCATCGGGAGACTGAGGACCTGCTGGACCAGGAGGGTGATCTGCTGCCGTCTCGCCGTGGCAAAGCCGGCGGCCGAGAATTCCACCGTGTAAACTCCGGGCTGCAGATAAGGGATTGCGTAGACGCCCTGCGCGTTGGTCTTCACCGTGAGTACTGCGTTGTTGGCGTCGTTAGTCGCTTTGACCGTGGCGTTGGGCACAAGCGCCCCGCTAGGATCGGTGACCACGCCGGTGATGGTTGCCGTATCCTCTTGAGCGAAAAGCGTGCAACTGAGCAGAAAGAGAACCGCGAAAAGCGAGATACGAATCTTCATGGATTTCCTATACCCTTTTTAGAACGTCGTAACTGCAAGTTAGAACGCTCGCTACGCTGGATGATCTGTTATCGCTATCACATAAGCAACGGAAACTCGTGAGCTTGTCACGAGATCGTTGCCCCCTAATTGTTCTAAATCTAAAGCGCAATTCGGGATTCCGGCAAGCGGGGATTACCCTTAGACGAACCGCTTCGCGTCAGGAAGTTTACAGTTATGCGGGACGTGGGCCTACCACATCGGCGGAAGACATCCGTCCGATTGCAAGTACATTCGGAAAGCGTGATACACCTTGTCTTAGTGGTGCGATTAACATTTTGTATTATATGACTTTAGTTGCCAGATGGACAGGAGCAGGTGTATACTTGCCTCATGGTTATTTCGATGCGTCCCCATGCCTCCAGGGCCGAGATTGATCACGTTTGCGACCGCATTCGCGATTTTGGCTATCGTGTCCATTCCATCGAAGGGGAGGGGCGGGTGGTGATCGGCGTCGTCGGCATTGGCGACGTCACAGCTTGTCTGGAATCGCTCGAGGCGACGCCTGGGGTGGAGAGCGCGGTACGGATCTCGGCGCCGTATAAATTCGTCAGCAAGGAGTTCCGCAAAGAGCGGTCGTCCATACGGGTGAATGGCCTCGAGATTGGCGGCCGCGAGTTCATCGTTATCGCGGGGCCGTGCTCGGTGGAAAGCGAGCGGCAGATCATGGAGACGGCCGAAGGCGTGGCGGCGGCGGGGGCGCGAATGCTGCGCGGCGGGGCGTTCAAGCCGCGGACGTCGCCCTACGATTTTCAGGGACTGGAGCGCGAAGGGCTGAAGCTGCTGCGCAAGGCACGCGAGGCGACCGGGCTGGCGATTGTCACCGAAGTGATGAGCGACCGCGACGTGGAGTTGATCGCCGAGTATACCGACGTGATGCAGGTGGGCGCGCGCAACATGCAGAATTTCGCGCTGCTGAAGTCGCTCGGAGGCTGCGGGCGGCCGGTGCTGCTGAAACGCGGAATGAGCTCGACTATTAATGAACTGCTGATGTCGGCGGAGTATGTGACGGCGCACGGGAACCCCAACGTGATTCTGTGCGAGCGCGGCATCCGCACATTCGAAACCGCCACGCGCAATACGTGCGATATCGCGGCAATTCCAGTGCTGAACGAATTGACGCACCTGCCCGTGATTCTCGACCCGAGCCATGCGACCGGCAAGCGAAGTCTGGTACCGGCGTTGGCGCGTGCGGGCGTGGCGATTGGCGCGGACGGGTTGATTGTAGAGGTGCATCCGTGTCCGGAAAAGGCGGTCAGCGATGGGGCGCAATCGCTGACGCTCGAAGGCTTCCGTGCGATGATGCGCGATCTGGCTCCTTACCTGGAATTGTGGAAGGGGGCGCGCGTGACCGAAGCCATGGCGGTGGCGTGACTGGCGGGACTCCCGCTAGCTGCAATGCTCACCGGCGACAAGCGCTTCCCTCAGCGTTCGCGCAGCCCGTGCTGGCGGTACAGCGATGGATCGACTTCAGCGGCCATTTTCGAGGTCGCGAGTGGGCTGCCGAGAAAATCGCCGATTTGCGAAGCGGCCGCGGCGGGGTCGTGAAGAATCTCGCTGCGCTGCAGCACCAGCAGCGCCGTCGCCGGACGCTTGCGCAGGAAAGCTTTCGCCACTCCGTGACGGAGCCGGCGGATCGAAGGGCCGCCCTACGCCAATCCGCCATCACACCGTGGCTTCGCAGGCATCAGTTTAGCGATTCGCGGCTTAAAGATCTTGTGCTCGCCCTTGTCGGTTTGTGCAACGGGTTGATTGTTTTCATCCGACGTGAAACCCGTAATTGTTGCTTTCCGGTTCTTGAACTTGCCGACCAGCAAGACATCGCCGATGGCCAGTCTTGGAAGGCTGTACTCTTTCTTGCGAGTCTTGCGGTTGTCCTGCTTGGGCAGGGCGCTGGAGTTGGTCAGCGGACGCATTTTCTGACGTTCGGCCTCGCATCGGGTACTCCGTCACTTTGCCCCGAGCCCCGAGCAAAACGACGGACGGGCCGCCACCCTTCGAACGAACTGGGGACGCGGAAATCAGCGAACTCCCAGGAGTTAACGATAGAGGATGGCGATCTAGTTGTGGATTATTGGCGACTGCGGAAGTGTCTGAGAGCTCTCAACGTGTACCTACTCACACCCTGCGGATGAACCAAACAACCAAAGCAATCACAATGAGGGTTCCGACGAGACCTAAGCCGAGCATTTCACTTCTCCTTTAAAAACAGGGATCACAACATCGGTGAGAGCAATGAGAAGGCCGAACAACACTGAACGGAATATTCCAAGGATCTAAACGGCTAAGGGCCAAACGAGTGAGCGCCGCCGCGCTCGAAAAGACCCCAAGCTGTTAACTATATATGGTCACAGTGACCAAGTACGGTCAAGACCGCAGCTTCCTGAAAAAGAGAAAGTGAATGGATTCTGTACGGTCCGCGAGTTCGCGGTTCGCATAGGAGGCAACGAAACTTGACGGTCCACGCGCTTAAATTGTCACCAGATGCGCGCGCACTTCGATGTATGCCATACCGGCCGGCAGCCTCTGGCCACCTGCGCCGCCGAGGGACGAAATCGAACGCCAAGCGCGGACGCCCACCGGGGCGGCGGAGACTGTGGGAATCGGCTAGCGTTACCCCGCCTCGCAGTTATTCGCCGTCAAGCCCACCGATTTCTGGAGCCTGGCTGCTCCCATATTTAGCATCCTGCTGGTTGCCCTTGCCGCCGTGCTGCCGCCAGCCGTCCGCGCCGCTTGCGCGGACCCACTTATCGCCTTGAAGTACGAATGACGCCTCTGGTTGACCGGTTATCCTGTGTGGCACATTTGCTGGGGAGCCCTGACGAGCGGCGTTTAGAAATCCAAGTTGACGGCTTGTCGCCGTCTCGGACTTCGGCCAAGCCGTCGTCGCGCACCAAGCATTCTGAGCGCCAGGTGATCCCTGGTCGCGCAGAGTTTACCGAAGTGTCGGCTTCGGACGGAAGACGCCAGCCGGAGGAACGGTTCGCAGGTGAGCCAGCCAAGTGGCGAGAGTCATCGTACGAGAGAAGATTTCTCGGCCTCACCGAGGCGGGTATCGAGGATCTCCACCGCGTGCGCCTACTGGGCATCAGCGCGCTTATTATTGGCTCGGGGCCGCAGGCGCCCTTGAGTTGTGTTCCCGCTGAATGCTAAGTTTGCCTTATGCATAGGAGAGCAGACCGCTGGTGCTGGCTGGCCGCGCTGCTGCTGGTTCCGCCGCTCTCCGCCCAAAGCGTCGAATTCAGTCGCGACATCCGGCCAATCCTCTCCGAACGCTGCTTCGCCTGCCACGGGCCCGATGCCTCTCACAGGCAGGCGGGTCTCCGCTTCGACCTCGAAGGCGGCGCTAAGGCGGTGGGCGGCGAGATTCTGCGCCGCATCGCTTCGGATGACCCTCTGGAGCGAATGCCCCCGCCTACTTCCGGGAAACCCAGGCTGACCGCGCGCGAGATGGAACTGCTGGGCGCCTGGATCCGGCAGGGCGCGCCATGGCAGCCCTTCTGGTCGTTTATCCCGCCGCGGCGTCCCGCAATGCCACCGGTACAGGACGCGTCGTGGGTGAAGAATCCCATCGACCGCTTCATCCTTGCCCGGTTGGAGCGCGAAGGGCTGCACCCCTCGCCGGAAGCCGAGAAGCGCCTGCTGATCCGCCGCGTTTCGCTGGATCTGACCGGGTTGCCGCCCACGCCCGCCGAGGTCCAGGCATTTCTCGCGGACTCCTCGGCAAACGCTTACGAAACCGTGGTGGATCGCCTCCTGGCCTCGCCGCGTTATGGCGAGCGAATGGCCTTCCGCTGGATGGAAGCCGCGCGCTACGGCGACAGTAACGGCTACCAGACGGACGGCGCGCGCGACATGTGGCGCTGGCGCGATTGGGTGATCGACGCCTTCAACCGCAACATGCCCTACGACCGCTTCACTATCGAGCAGCTCGCCGGCGACCTGCTGCCCAACGCAACGCTCGATCAGCGCATCGCCAGCGGATTCAATCGTAACCACCGCACTACCGGCGAAGGCGGAATCATCCCCGAGGAGTATCGGGTGGAGTACGTGGCCGACCGCGCGCAAACCACCTCTATCGTTTGGCTGGGGCTTACCGTCGGATGCGCGCGCTGCCACGATCACAAGTACGACCCCATCGCGCAAAAGGATTTCTATCGCCTGTTCGCGTACTTCAATCAGGTGCCCAACGAGCACGGCTTCGTCTGGAACTACGGTCCCGAAGAGCCCTTTGTGAAGGCCCCACTGCCCGATCAGCAGAAAAAACTGGCGGACCTGGACGCCGGGGTGGAATCCAGCCGTCGCGCGTACCAAGCTCTCGAGCCGCAACTGCGCGCCGCGCAAACGCATTGGGAATCTGTGGAGGCTCGACACGCCGCCGATTGGACCCCAGCCCGGGATCTGGTCTTTCACTCCGAAGTCCCAGGTACGTTTAATGGAGACGCGGCAGAGTTCAGCTACCTGCAGCCTTTCACCTACTCGGCGTGGATCAAACCCGCCGCCCCGGATGGGGCTATTCTCACCCGCCTCGACGACTACATGGAAAGCCAGGGCCACGGGCTGTACCTCATGAAGGGCCGCGTGCGCATGCACCTGACCCATCGTTTCACCGACCTGGGTTGGCGCGTGGAGTCGGCCGAGCCCGTAAGTTTGAACCAGTGGCATCATGTGCTGGTTACTTACGACGGAAAGCGCATGGCGTCCGGGGTCCGGATCTACGTGGACGGGGAATCGCGAGAGACCAGAATTCTCTTCGATCAGAATACCGAGCCGTTTCATAAGAAGGATACGCCGATACGCGTGGGCGCCGGCGGTGGCATGAAATTCGATGGTTCCATTCGCGACGCGCGCATTTACAAGCGGGCCCTCCCCCCGGCGGAAGCCGCAGCCGTTTTTGTGACAGAATCCATCCCGGATATCGCCGCCATACCCGCGCCGCAGCGTTCGAAAGCGCAGCAGGCCAAGCTGGATCTGGCGTTCCTCGACACCGCCGCGCCCGCCGAAATCCGCCAGGCGCTCGGGACAATGGAGAAGGCGCAAGCCGAGCGCGATGCCTTCTACGAGCAAATCCCCACCGTGATGGTGATGGCCGATGGCGCGCGGCGCGACACCTTCGTATTGAAGCGCGGCGCTTACGACGCGCCCGGGGAGAACGTCACGCCGGGAATTCCGGCGGCGCTCGGCGGACCGGACTGCGCCGACCGCCTGTGTCTCGCCCAATGGCTGACTTCGCGCGCCAATCCACTTACCGCTCGCGTGACGGTAAATCGTTTCTGGCAATCCTACTTCGGCGTCGGCATAGTCAAAACAGTGGACGATTTCGGCTC
>JBEKNN010000050.1:0-37957 GCA_049522755.1 Bryobacteraceae bacterium
GGATAATATCCGTACGCGGGCGGTCCCCAAACATACATCGGATCGTATTGCGGCACATAGATCACCTGCGGGTTTGCTGGTTGGATCTGGATCGCCGATTGGCCATTATCGGTTTGAGTAGTCACTGCTTCTTGTGGGGAGGACGACAGCCTGCCCCTAGACTGGGCTGAGGCGCGCATGCGCTGTACCGCGTACATTACGTCGGCCTGTTGCGCCAGGAACGCATTACCGAGGTCGGTCGTCCAGCGGACATCCTGATTCATTCTCGCCAGCACTTCGGGAAAGGCCACCAGCGCCTGAACACTGGGATCCCAGTTCTGCTGCTTGGCAGCGTCCATGAGGGCCGTCCCGGTTAAGCCGCTGTTTCTCTGAAACCACTGCTCAGCTTCCACAATTTCCAATGGATACGTGGAAGCGGCCAGCACCTGACCGAGCAGGGGGTCGGGATAGAGAGCGATGGGGGCCACCAGATCGTCGAGTTGCTGCCGCGACCAGACCTGTTGTTGGGCCGTCTGCGGCGCCGCGGGCGGACCGACCGGCGCCTGCGCACTGACAACGGCGCCACTGCCCGCAACCATCAACGCGAGTCCAACCGCAAACGATCTCCGATATGACCAAAGCCGCGACTTCATTTTGGGCCTCCCATTCAATCTTCCACCCATATAGATGCGCGGGAAGCCCATTAGGTGTCGTGCAGAGTAGGGTGGACTTCCCGTCCGCAGCCGGCTTGCCACTAGCCGCAAGAGCCTGATCCCGTTAGAAATGAAGGGTTTAGGGGGAGCTGTGCGGACCAGTGCATAAGGCTCCTGTCAAAGGTTCAGCGTTGGGTACTAGCCCCTGAACGACGCTGACGGCTTGGCCACAGTTGCGCCGCTGGCCCGAGCCGCTATGCACATCGAATATACCCGGCTCGCTGCTATCCGCGCTCTTGGCCGGATCTTCCATAGCCGCGCGCCAAGTCGAGTCGCTACCTGTCATCGGATCTGCTGGAATGCTGCCCACGTACTTCTTGGTGACCAGGTCGCGCAGCGTTTGCCCGAAAAGCGTGCAGCGATCCTCAGAAACTTTGGCAGCGTACTGCACAAAGGTAAGTTTGAGCCAACCGCGACGCTACCGATATCGCGCCATAACACTCTCACGGCAGGCTGACCGCTTGAGGCTTGTTCCCGGCTACAAAACGCGGTATACCGAATCATGCTTTTCCGAATTGCGCTGACTATTTTTCTGGCGGTGCCTTGCCTGGCCCAGGATGCCGCGCGGATGGACCAAATCGTTCAAGCCTATGTGGCCGACCACAAATACATGGGGACTGCCCTCGTGGCGCGCGGCGACCAGGTACTTTTCACGAAGGCATATGGCTCCGCCAACCTCGAATGGGACGTTCCGAATACTCCCAACACCAAGTTCCGTCTTGGGTCGGTGACCAAGCAGTTTACGGCGGCCTCGATCCTATTGCTCGAGGAGCGCGGCAAGCTGAGCGTTAGCGATCCGGTGAAGAAGTTTATGCCCGATGCTCCCGCGGCTTGGGATAAAGTCACCATCTTTCATCTCTTGACCCATACATCCGGCGTTGCGGACTTCACCCATTTTCCGGACTATCCTAAAATCGAACCGTTCGCCACCACGTCGGCGAAGCTGGTGGCTCTTTTCCGCGACAAGCCGCTCGATTTCGAGCCGGGGGAGAAGTGGAGTTACGACAATTCCGGATACGTGCTGCTCACTTACCTGATCGAGAAAGTAACTGGTGACAGCTACGAGAAGTTCGTGCGCGAGAATATTTTCACGCCGCTGGGGATGAAGGATACCGGCTACGATTCCAACGCCGCGATCATCCCGCATCGGGCATCCGGATATTCCACCGGTCGGGACGGAATTGAGAACGCCGGCTTCATCAATATGACCGTTCCGCAAGGGGCCGGCGCGCTTTATTCCACCACCGGGGACTTGCTGAAGTGGGAGCAGGCACTCTTCGGCGGCAAGGTGCTAAAGGCGGCATCGCTCGATAAGATGACCACGCCGTTCAAGAGCAACTATGCCTTTGGCCTCATGGTGGAGACGGCCGGCGGGCATAAGAAGATCTCTCATGGCGGCGCGATTGAAGGTTTTAATACGAGTCTCAATTACTACCCGGACGAGAAACTCACGGTGGTGGTTCTGGCGAACCTGAATGGGCCAGCGGACGATATCGCTGGAAAACTAGCCGCGATAGCCCATGGCGAGACGGTAACGCTGCCCGGCGAGCGGAAGGAGATCACGCTTGACTCCAAGGCGCTTAGCCGCTATGTGGGAGTGTACCGGATGCCGGGCGGAGGACCCGCGGTAACGCCGATGGTGGTGGCTCTCGACGGGAATCAACTGACAGCCAAGTTAGACGGTCAGCCGGCGTTCCCCATTTTTCCGCAATCGGAAACGATGTTCTTCCTGAAGGTAGTGGATGCGCAAATCGAGTTTCCCAAGGACGACGGTTCAGGAAAGGCAAGTCAATTGACGCTTCACCAGAATGGCAGGGACATGGTAGCGCAGCGGATGGACGACGACGCGGCAAAGAAGGTTACGGATGCAGCGGCGGCCTTCGCCAAACGCTTAAAAGACCAGACGCCGGCGCCGGGCAGCGTGCAGGCGGCCACTAAGATGATTCAGGATTTATTCAATGGCAAGCCCGACGAGGCGATGATGAGTCCTGGCGCCCCGATCCATCAGCAATTGGCGCGGCTCCAATCTGAGGTCGCGGGGTTTGGCGTGATCGAGAAGATCGCGTTTCAGGGAGTGGGACCGGGCGGCGCGGATATTTATTCGGTTAAATCGGCGAAGGGCGCGTGGGAATTCAGGATCTGGCTGACAGAGGACGGGAAGATAGAGCAGGCCAATACTCGCGCCGTGCAATGAAGGGCCGCGCCCGACCTGCTAGAAAACCAGCCGGGCGCGCCTTCGGATAATGGTAGATAACGCGTCTTCGAACGAGGGCGTACGCCCTGGCGCGCCCGCAGTCATTTCTCCTGGAGCAGTGTGGAGGCGGGTCCCAATCGCAGATGATTCGGGAGGGGTATGATTTAGGGTGTGACGGTGTACAAGCCACGACGGGCGCCGCAATGCGCGCGCCGCGAACGGTCTGCCGATATCGAATCCTGCGTCGAGCGCCGGCGAATCGGCAGCCAGCGCGCCCATCGGGAGCGTCGTGCCTGAAGGTTCACGCCGGATGTCCGCCACGCGACCGACGAAGCTCCGCTCGCAACGCGACATTAACCTGTGGCGTATTCCGCTGCAGCTCTCGCTCGCGGCGACCGCGCTGTTCGCGATTACCCTGATTCCAGACATCCTCGACAAGTACGGCATCATTCACATCCCGTCCTGGCTGACGATGGGCAGTATCGATGATGCGCGCGCGATCCTGTCGGCAATGATGGGCGCGGTCGCGACCGTGCTCGCGCTGATATTCTCGGTTGCGCTGCTCGTGCTGTCGATGGTCTCGACGCTGTTCGGCCCGCGCCTGCTCTACAGGTTCCTCCAGGACTGGGTCACTCAGGCCACGATCGGCCTATTCATGGGCACGTTTGTGTACATCTGCCTGGTCTTCCTCGTCACCCATCAGGATGCGCAGTCGTCGTTCATCCCGCAGATATCCCTGATCACCAGTTGGGCGCTCGTCGTGTTCAGTTTCGGGTTCCTTGTCTACTACAGCCATCGGGTCGCGAGATCGATCCAGAACCCCGACATGATCGCCGCGATCGCCGACGACTTGTACGTCGCGGCGGGAGGCGCGCACGTGTCCGGCCCTGGCGAGGGCGCCGGCGCAGCCCCCGACGACGCTGTGATTCTGCGCCAGGCCGAGACCGGTATGATCGTGTCGTGCCCGAAGAGCGGCTATCTGCAGCACGTCGATCACGGCGCCCTGGTCGCGGCCGCGCGCGCGGCGGACGCAATGATCGTGCTCAAGTTCCGACCAGGGCAGTTCGTACTCCGCGGCGAGCCGCTCGCGGCCGTCGTCCCGCCCGGCAACGCCCGCGGGCTTGAGGCGGCAGTTGACCGTGGCGTCAGCATAGGCAGTCATCGCACGCTCACCCAAGACAGCGAGTTCGGGATCGCGCAGATCGTCGAGATTGCGATCCGTGCGCTCTCGCCCGCGGTCAACGACACCTTCACCGGCGTCGCGTGCGTCGACTGGCTCGCCGATGCGCTGCTCACGCTCGCCGAGCGACCCCCGTTGGAGGGAAACTGGTACGACACGGGCAGCACGCTCCGGGTGTGGATGCCGCCGGTGCGGCTTAATCGCCTCGTCAAGCTCGCGTTCGATCAGATCCGTCAGGCATCCGCGACAACTCCCGCTGTGCTGATTCGCCAGCTCGATGCGATCTGCCGGCTGGCACTGCGGCTTCCAGACGCGTGCCGTCTGGTGCTGTCGGAACAAGCGGATGCGATCCGCGAGTCCGCAACTGCGCTGGTCGCGCTCGATCGCCGCGACATCGACGCGGCCTGGAGCCGGGCGCGCACCGCCCTCGACGCGCTGCCCCGGTCATCGAGTGTCGAGCGCACGCCCGCGTAGCTCCCCCGCCGCGATCCTTATCAACCAGTCGGTGCAGTTCTGCCGCTTGTTTGGTCTCTGAGAATGGCCGACGATAAATACGAAACACGCCGCCAACAATTCCGGCGGCGCCTCTCGCCACGTCGCCCAGGATCTCCTTCAATCTGTCTTGAGCGCCATATCCGCTGGAGATCCAGCGGGGCGGCGGAGCCATGCGTCAAAGGCGTGCCGGGCCAGTCGGAGTTGGGTCCCTGATTCTCGCGGTTCCACGGTGAATTCGTGAAGCCTTCGGCTAGTAATTCACAGGTTCGCACCGTGTCCTCGCGCAGGCAGTAAACCGGGAGTGCCGCAGATGACCGATTTGCCCTTCATACCGCACCTCTTCTTGGGCTGGACGAGCCTGAGCGGGTCCGCGATTTCGGCGCGAACGCGGCGATTTTCAGCCTGATGGAGGCTGTCCTTCTGCGTGTGCGTGCCGGCGAGGATCATCGCCTCGAACACATAATAGATCAGCGTTGCGGTCTCGTAATTCTGGAGGGCGTTGAACGATGGCCCCGATTCCAAGGCGACGTTCTCGCCGTCAATTGCCGTTTCATTCGCCATCGCCGCCAGCGCCTGAACGATGGCCGGATACAGCGCGCTGAAATCCTTGTCATTGCGCGAACCGCAGATGGACGCAGCCGGCGGTCTTGAACGGCACGGCCCGGAAGCCGTCGAGCTTCAATTGACACGAAGACAGTTTCTCCGCGTACTGCAGCAGCATCGGTTCGATGAATCGGGCTTTGACGCTCTGGCGGGGCATCCAGGAACCAGTTTGCACTGCGTCTTCAAAGTGCCAAAGGTTGGTATCACTTCCCCGCGGCGCACGACCGGCCGTTCTCGGCGAGCCCCCAGGATATCGCATTGCTATAAAGCTGAATGATTAGCTCCTCGGAGTACATAGATGCGGCGTGACCGAGCGCCGAGTAAAAGACATGGCCCTTTTCCACGCAATGCCACCACGCGAGGGGATGGTCCGCACCCATGGTGGCTCGGCCGGGAGTGTAAGTCTGCTCGTCGACGGTCAGCAGGATATGGTAGCCCGGCTTGGCGCGAGGATTATCGGCAAACGAATACCACTCTTCCGCGCGATGCCAGAGCGCAGGGAGGCCTTTTGTGATGGGGCTCTTCAAATCTTCCACGTGAATGTCACCGGGCTGTATAGATGAGTGAACGACAAACTGCGCTCCGATCAAAGTATCCACATACCACTTCCAGTCCGCCGCCGAAGTGCGGCCCGGACCGCTGTTGACGGGATCGCCGCCGGAGCCGTGAGTGCCCACAAAAGATCCGCCGTTTTCCATCCAGGTCTTGAAAGCCGTTCGCTGGTCCGCGGTCAGCGTATCGCCGCTGGTGTTGTTCCACACGACCACCTTGAACTTTTCCAACTGGTCTTTGTTCATGACCGCGCCGTTCTCCGTTATAAAGAACGGCCACCCCCGCTCGTGCGCGATGGCCGCGAGCGCCGCATTAGAAGCCTGGATCGAAGCATCGTCGCGAAATCCATTAGTCTTGGAGAAAATCAGCACCCCGCCGGGTTTCAAATTAGCCGGCAGCACAGGCGGCTCCTTGTCGAACGTGGGAGCGGACACGAAACCGGCGCCTCCGCGACCAGCCCGAGCGGCTCCATTGGGTGCTCCGGGTGCGCCCCGCCCTTCGACCCCGGTCGCCGGAGGCTGCTGACCCCAAGTCAATCCGGTGGTAGCGACCAATGCGGATACCGCGAACAATTTCACTTTGATGCTCATGCAATCTCCCGTAGCTTGCTTAACCGACTGTGAATTTGGCCGACACGTCTCTCTACTGTGGAATCATACACGGTTCATGCGTCCATTGCGAGGCACACCCAACGTAACCAGGACACGCCCCGGCAGGACCACCCGTCGATGGGCAGAGCTGTTGCGTTTGGAACGCTCGGCGGGCGGCGGCATTGCCTTGAAGAGGCCGACACGCTGGCTGTCCAAGCGTCCGACCCAGACTTCCGGCGCACGTCGATTGATCTGGAGCGTTCTCTTTGAGCCCGGCGTTTTACATGGGCGTTCACGTGCCGCGCGCTGTGACGACGGCTTTGCGTCTGCGAGGAATTGATGTGCTGACCGCCCCGGGTCAGCGATCCGCACCGTCCCACTCCCTCCCATACCACCACACCGACCCCGCCCAAGCCGCCACGCACGGCGCTATCATCCACCCGCTATGTCCCACCGACGACCCGGCCATAGCGATTAGCGCGCATTGCACCAGCCCTTCCACCACCGGCGCGCCCGCCGAGAAGCGCCAGCGTATCTGCTCGCGCCGATGATTCACCGTCGCGTAGTGACCTACCGCCAACGCCGTTAGAGCGGCGCCCAAGCCCGCCAGCGGCGCCAGCGGAAGCGCCACAAGCACCGCCAGCACCAGGAACGCCGCGTCCTTGGCCAGAAGCACTTGCCACCCGCTCACCGGCAGCAATCGGTAGCGTTCCAAGCCGCTCTCGCCGTCCAATCCGAAGAGGCACTGGGCGTAGCTCGATAGCGCCACCATCGCCAATAACGTAATCGGCATCAGCGCTTCAGCCGGAAGTTTCATACCCGACGCGCGGTATGCCAACACGGCCGCACTCAGCAGCAGCGCCACATAAAAATCGAGCGTGCAAAGCATCTCGCGCAGGTTCTTGCGGATCAAGTGATTCAGCGGCCCTGGGAACCGCGGTATGCGGCGCCACACACTGGCGCGCGGCGCGATGGGCAGCGCCGAGAGTATGAAACTTATGGCGATCAGACCGCCGCAAAGCCCCCAGAGCCCCACGGTCACCTTGCCGCGCGCTACCCACACCGCGCCGGCGCCGATCAGCCACGTCACCGGATTCACCCACGGGCTTGCCCCGCGCAATATCCATCGCTCACGCCGTTCCAGCGGCCAGAGTGCCAGGCGCGATGCGGGGATCTTCTGCAGCGGGTCGGTGCTCAACGTAAACAGCAGAATCAGGCCGAGGATCAGGTCGAGAAACGCGCCCGCGTTCTGTAGCATGAGTACGGTAACAATGAAAAAGTTGTTTCCGACAATCGCGACGATGGATTTCTGATCGCGCCGCAAGGCCTGGGCCAGCGCCCTTAGGATCGCGGCGGTCCGAGCCATTCGAGATCCTCCACCACCGGCGATTCCACCAGGTCGAAATAGTGCTGCTCGAGTGCTTGCGGCAGCTCGGACGCGGGCGAATCCCACACCATCTTGCCTTTGCGGATCATGATCAACTGTGTGGCGATCTCTTCGGCCACCGGCAAAATGTGCGACGTCAGAAACACCGTGATGCCGCGGCGCGAAGCGCTCTGCAACAGGTCGCGCATAATCTTGGAAGTCACCGGGTCGATGGCCTCGAAGGGCTCGTCCAGAAACAGGACGCGCGGATTAGGCAGCAGCGCCATGGCGAAGGATGTCTTCTTGCGCATACCGTGCGAGCAGGCGGAGGCGAAGGTGCGCCGGCCGTGTTCCAGGCTAAGCGCGCGCAGCAGTTGCGCGATGCGGCCTTTCGCGTCCTGCCGGGCTACGCCGTAAACGCTGGCGGTGAGTTCCAGATGCTCTTCCACGGTGAGATCGTCGAACAGGCCGAGATCTTCCGGCAGCACGCCGATGCGCCGCTTGAGCTCGATGGGGTTGGTACGCGGGTCGAGTCCGCACACTTCAATCTCGCCGCCCGTGGGAGCCAGCAGACCGGTAAGCATCTTGACGGTGGTGGACTTTCCGGCGCCGTTCGGGCCCAGGAACGCGCAGATGGCGCCCGGCGCCACGTGGAAGGAAAGGCCGTCGACCGCGGTGAACTCTCCGAAGCGGCGGGTAAGGTTGCGGCATTTGATCATCCCTTCCATTGTGCCAATTGCCAAGTACACCGTTTCAGAAGTTCGCCAACGTATCGAAACATCGCTTGCTGACGCGCGCGGCTCTGATCGGAGCCGCGACCGTCAGGGAGCGGAATCCTTGGAATACGCAACCGCATTTATGAAACGGTGTACTAAGCTAGTCTCAATCTCGGGTTGATTGGTTAGGACGTAGCCCGAGCGCTCGGAGCGGCTCGGGAACCGCAGGCCATGGGCCCGCGCCACAGTTGTCACAAAAAGGCGATGGAGATCGTATTAAAGGTTGTGCAGCCCGCGAAGGAACTGGCATTGAGTCCGGCGGAGGCCGAAACGGACGGCCGCGCGCCGGCCTGGTTCGATGCGCTATTCCGGGAGCATTATCCCCGTGTGGTGGCGATGCTGGCGCGGTTGACGGGTGACCGCGGACAGGCCGAAGAGATCGCGTCCGACGCTTTTTGCAAGCTGTCGAAGGGTGGGGCATGTCTTAGCCTGCCAAGCGAGCGCCATACGCCCTGGCTCTACCGCGTCGCCACCAATGCGGGTTTAGACGCGTTGCGGCGAAACGCCCGCCGGCGCCAGCATGAACAGGCTGCCCACGTGGAAAGTCTGCGGTCGGCTACGGCGGCCTGCGCCTTGGAGCGGATCCTGAGCGAAGAACGCCGCGCGCGCGTGCAGGCGGTGTTGGCGGAGATGAAGCCGCGCGACGCGCAGCTTCTGTTGCTGCGGGCGGATGGATTGGCCTATCGCGAGCTGGCGGAATCGCTGGGCGTGCAGGCGAGTTCTATCGGCACGCTGCTGGCGCGGGCGGAGGCGGAATTCGAACGGAAGTTCCGCGCCCGTCATGGAGAGGGGATATGAAGGAATGCTTGGAGGAAGGCGGGTTAAGAGCTTATCTGGACCGTGAATTGCCGCCCGACGAAATGACGCGAATTGCGGTTCACGTGGGCGGCTGCGCCGAATGTCACGCGCGATACAACGAATTGGCCGGACGTGCGGCGAGGGTGTCGGCGCTGATGGAAACGCTGGAAGTTGGGCCCGTGGTATCGGCTCCGGTGCAGCGGCGTTTCGCTATGCCGGCTCGCTCGAAAGTAGCCCGTCCGGTCGCCACGGCAGTTTTAGCGCTGGCAGCCGCGGCGGCGCTGGCGTTTGTCCTGCTTCCCAAGCGCGCTGAGGCGCCGAAGCCGATGGTCGCGCCGCACGTTGCGCCCGTGCGGCAAATTATGGAACAAGCGGTTGCGCCGAGTGGTGCGGGCCCATGGCCTGCGCTGTCATCGCCGCCGCGGGCCAAGAGCCCAAGGCGCGTGAAGCCGCCGGCTGTGCAGTATTACCTGGCGCTGGACGACGAACCTATCGACACGGGCGTAGTGATGCGCGTGGCGCTCGATGGCACAGGCGTGCAGGCGGACGTGATTTTCGATGCCGATGGGCGCCCGCGCGCCATTCGGGCGATTAAGTGAATCTGAGGAGAATCGAATGAGACGAATCTACGGAACGGCAATATTGGCGGCCCTGTTCGCGTTGGCGGCGGCGGCGCAGGATGCGGATATACAAAAGAAAATGGCAGAGGACTTGAACGCCGAGATTAGCAACATGAGGATAAAGGTCATCGGCATGGTGGGCGGCGTGACGTCGAACGTGAAGAACGCCCCCTATCGGGCCGACCAGATCACGGAGACCACTCAAACACTCGGCGACGGCACGCGCATCCACAATGAGCATCAGGTGACCATCTACCGCGACAGCCTGGGCCGCGTACGCCGTGAACTCCCCGACGAGATCTCGATTATGGACCCGAACTCGGGCGCGGGCTACATGCTGAACACGAAGGATATGACCTACAGGAAAATGACGGTCTCCGTATCGGGGAACTCGGGCGGCCGCGGCCTCATTACCGTACGGACTGGCACGGCGGTGTTCCCCGGCGGCGGCCGCAGCGGCGAGGACATGCCGGTGGTACTCACGCAGTCGATGACGGACGGTCCGAACACCGCCAGCCTTACCGTGAACAGCCAGACCGTCACCATGACCCCGAATAAGGAATCCCTGGGAACTCAGACCATGGAAGGCGTCAAGGCGCAAGGCGAACGGCGGACGAGCACGATTGAAGCCGGCGCGATCGGCAACGACCGGCCGATTCAGATCGTTTCCGAGCGTTGGTATTCGCCCGATCTCCAGGTCGAAGTGATGACACGCCACAGCGACCCGCGCACCGGCGAAGAGATTACCCGGCTGGTCAACATCAACCGCGCCGAGCCCGACCCGAGCCTCTTCCAGGTACCCGCAGGCTATCAGCTCGTCGAGCCGCCGGCAGGCAGAGGCGGACGTGGCGCCCGCGGCGGCGGCCAGTAGGACGGGCCTCCCGGCCTGTCAGCCTTTTCGAACGGCGGTTGGTGCGTCGGCCACCGCCGTATCCGTCACCTGCTTCGTCTTCCTCTCCACAATCTCCACCAATCCCTCCGCCAGTTTCTTCCCGACCGTAACGCGAAACGGAACGCCGATCAGATCCGCGTCTTTGAATTTGACTCCGGGCCGCTCGTCGCGGTCATCCAGCAGCGCATCGAGGCCCAGCGCGAGGCACTCCTGGTAGATCGCCCCGCCCGCGTTACGCTGCGCCGCATCGCCGATGTTCGCCGGCGTGACGATTACGTCGAACGGTGCGATGGCAATCGGCAGAATCAGGCCGTCCTTATCGAAACCCGCCTGCGCGGCGGCGATCAGGATGCGCTCAATGGCGATGCTACACGCGGCCATCCACACAGGCGTCTCCACCCCCGCCGCGTTCGTGATGTGGAGATCGCGCGCCGGCCGCGGCGCAGAGAAGCGGCTCAATTCGATGGCCTTCCGCGCCTCAAGCGCGGCGCCGCAGTGAGCGCACGGTTCGCCGGCCGCGATCTGGCGCAGGTCATGAAACGCGGCGTCGAAATCTTCGCCCACGGTGACGTTGCGCAGATGATAATCGTCGCGGTTGGCGCCGGCAATCATGTTGCGGCGTCCGGCCAGCGCGCGGTCGGCCCAGATCGGCATGTTGCGGACGCCGACCGGCCCCAGAGAACCGGCTGCGGCGCCGAACCATTCGAAGATCTCGGCGTGCCGAGCCTGGCGGAAGCGCGGGTCGCCGGCGATCGCCGCGAATTTCGCCTCGCTCAATTGGTGGTCGCCGCGGATCATCACCAGGATGGGCGCGTCGTGAGCCACCAGCACCAGGCTTTTCATCTGCGCGCTCTCGGGCAAGCAGGTGAATTCGGCCACTTGCGCGATGGTCTTGCGGCCGGGCGTATGGAACTGTTCGGGTGTAAGGTCGCCTGCGGGGTCGTCGATGGCCGGGGTGGAGGCTTGGGCCAGCGCCAACTCCAGCGGCGCCGCATAGCCGCACGCGGCGCACAGGGCGATGGAATCTTCGCCATCTTCCGACCAGGCGGCGAATGAGCCTTCCGTGGCCGCGTACACGGCGCCACAGCGGTCCAGCACGCGGCGGCAGAGACCATCCAGGGCGGCCGGCTCTACGCCGAACGCTCGGGCTTCCAAACCGGCGCCGAAGCGATACCAGATTTGCGGCAGCTGCTTATAGCTGCGGATCTCTCGCGCAACGTCTTCGAAGGCGCCGCTATCGGGCAGCAGCATTTCCTGCGCGCCGGCGGCGTCGAATTCCGCGCGCGCGATTTCGACGATCTTGCGCAGGCTGCGGCGGGCGAGAAAAAGCCAGCGGTCGGCTCCGCGCAGATAGCCCGCCCGCTGCAGCAACTGGCGGCCCGGCGGCTCGCCAACCGGATTCGCGCGTAGCGTGGGGATGAAGAGTTTGCTCCAGAGCATCTTTGTGGGACAGGCATCCTTGCCTGTCCGCTAGTTTATGATCATTTGGCCCGCTCGGCTTAGCCGGCGTACTGTTTTGTGCCAGTCTTGTGCCGTTTTCGCTTGACATGCGCAGCACTTCAGGGATATCATCCCGCTAGTTCGTGTAAAAGCTACAATCCGCCCGCCACGTCGCGACCTTGCGTTTTTTGGAGGCTCGAAGCTCCCAGTTCTGAATGGGTGACGCCTTCCGGCGCCCCGTCCAACCATAGAAACTTTTGCAGACACGAGTGATTACACTCCAGGAGATTCAACCAATGGCGCTTACGCCTCAACTGACCGAATCGCTAAGTGAACGAGGATTTTCCCGCCGGCAAATCGGCCGGATAGCCATGGGGGCCGCTGCGGCTATTCCGTTCTTCAATGAATTTGCCCTGGCGCAACAGGCCGAGCAGCAGACTGCGGCAGCCGCAGCCGTGCGCCGTGGCGGCAGAGGCGGAGGCGCCGGACGCGGCGTTTACGATCCGGAGGTCGTCCGAATCACCTCCAACGAGAACCCGATGGGCCCTTGCAAAGAAGGCCTGGAGGCTCTTTACAAAGTGGCGCCCATGGGCTGGCGCTATTCGCCGCAGGGTGACAACCTCGAGTTCAACTCCCTGCTTGCCAGCACCGAGAACGTTCCGCAAGACCATGTGGTCGCGTTTCCGGGTTCGAGTATTCCCTTGGCGAACTGCGCGGCCGCGTTCACTTCGCCCACCAGAAGCTGGGTGATGGGCGGCCCGGGCTATGGCAGTGGCGCAGGCCGCTTTATCGGCGCAAAAACGATTAAGGTGCCGCTGCGGAAAGACTATTCGCACGATGTGGAAGCGATGATCGCGGCCGATCCGAACGCGGGCGCTTTCTACATCTGCAACCCCAATAACCCCACAGGCACTCTTACGCCGCGGAAAGACCTGGAGTACATTCTGGCCAACAAGCCGAAGGATGCCGTACTGATTATCGACGAGGCGTATGTCCACTTCGCCGGCCCCGAGAACATGTCTACCGATCTGGTTAAAGCCGACAAGGATATCGTTGTGCTCCGGACCTTCTCGAAGATCTATGGCATGGCGGGCCTGCGCGCCGGCGCCGCCTATGGACGGCCGGACCTGGTAGGTAAAGTCCGCGAGTTCGGCGGCTCGGGTTTTATGCCCGTCACCGCGACTGCATGCGCCGCGGCGAGCATGAAGGTTGGTCCCAGCCTGATGAAGGAACGGCTGCTGATCAACAAGAAGAATCGCGATCTCGCCTTCGAACATCTCGAAAAAGCCGGCGTGAGATACATCCCATCGGGCACGAACTTCTTCATGATGGAGGTGAAGGGCATGACCGGACAGCAGGTAAACACGGCCATGGCGTCGCATAAAGTCATGATCGGCCGCGTCTGGCAGGAGTGGCCGGAAATGGTTCGCGTGACGGTCGGAACCTACGAAGAGATGGGAAAATTCAATGCCGCGCTCGATCTCGTGATCAAGGAAGGGCCGCCGAAGCCCGCGGTAGGCTAAGCTCGCATGGCGAGTTAGTTCTGTATGGAGGCGTTCCAAGAGCGCACGGCGAACCGCATTGACGTGGGCGGCTGTCACGGTGAAGGAAACGGCGACCAGTGAATCCCGGACCGTGACCGCCGACCGCGTGGCGTATTATGTCGTACCGTTTAATAGGCCTTCGAATTAGGCTAGTGCCAAGGGTTCGGCATCGGACTTTAGACCTAATCCCGGTTGCTCGGCGGCGACCTCCCGGAGTCGGACCTCTTGGGCATTTGCTGGTGTGAAGGGGATTTCGCGACAGGAATCGCATGGACCGACCCCGCGCCGCTTGGACATCAGCGGTCGAGTAAAATAGAAACAGGCGTATGGCAACGAGAACCGTCCATGTATTTTCTTCCGATGGAGCGTGGGAAGTCAAAAGTGAAGGCGCGAATGGCCACACCTATCCTAGTCAGCGGGAAGCGATCGCAGCGGCACTACAGGCCATTCGCAGCAAGTCGATCGGCCAGCTTGTAATCCATGGTCGGAAGGGGCAAATCCGCGAGCGCGACACATACGGGATGACTCCCATTCAAGATCCGCCCAGGAGGAGCCGTGCGGCGAAACGGATCGGCCGGGCTGTCGGGAAGGTTGCGCTTCAGCGCGTGCAGTCCGATTCCTCCCGGTGAGCACTCGGGTCAAGAGCACACACGTTTTCATCAACTGTCCGTTTGACAGCTACCAACCGATCTTCAGTGCTATTGTCTTTGCCGTCTATGACCTCGGCTTCGTGGCCCGCTGCTCCTTGGAAGATGACGATGCCGGCGAAGTTCGTCTCACGAAGATCCAGCGGATCATCGAAGAGTGCCGCTACGGCATAAACGATCTCTCCACGGTGACGCTGGACACTGTTACTGGGCTGCCGCGTTTCAATATGCCATTGGAGCTTGGCCTTTTCCTCGGCTGCAAGCGATTCGGGGTGGAGAACCAGAGCAACAAGCGAACTTGATCTTGGACAGCGAGCAGTACCGCTACAGACAGTTCATCTCCGACATCTCCGGTCAGGATATCCGAGCGCACGGAGGAGATCCTGAGCGGGCGATTCGCGCTGTCAGGGACTGGTTGCAGGCGACTTCGAAGCGACAGGGCCTTGCGGGGGCTGGCGAAATTATCGGGCACTACCGTCGGTTCCAGGTCGACTTGCCGACAATCTGTAGAGAAGCCGAGCTCGAAACCGACAGACTAACTTTCATAGATCTCTCGACGGTGATCACGGACTGGTTGCGCGCGAATCGGTAAGTGGGTTCAAGAGCAGCCCGCCGATCCCGCCCAACTTCCTGATCCTCAATCTCCGGGGTATATGGCGACGGGTTCCGCAGGTCCGACGAAACTGGTCGAATTGCTGGCGCGAACAGCCCTAACCTCCAGCAATCGGGTCCCCGAACTTTCTGGGATGTGCCCGCACTGTCAGGGCTGCACCTCGGTGCGTGTTTTAACGCTTATGAGTCGTGCCCTTGCTGCACGCCGGCACTCACTCAGTGTCTGCACCGTCAGCGGCTTTGCCTCGAAAACCGACAGTGGCATCACCGTGCATGCCACTACCTCAGCCACGGTAACCTGCAACTCTCGGTGGGAACGGCGGCACTGACGGTCACCGTCGAGGCCCGGGTTGAGAGATTAATCGCGCGCGCGGCGCTGTCTCCCGTTACGTGCGCTAAGATTGAGGTTTCTCACCTGGAGCCTCCATGACAGCATTGGAAAGAATGCGTCGGCCGCTTGCCGAAGCCGACCCCGAAGTCTACTCGCTGATCGAGCGCGAAGCCGAGCGGCAACACTCGCAGCTTGAGCTGATCGCGAGTGAGAACTTCACCTCGGAGGCCGTGCTCGAAGCCACTGCCAGCGTCTTCACTAACAAGTACGCCGAAGGCTATCCGGGCAAGCGCTACTACGGCGGATGCGAGATTACCGACCTGGCCGAGAACCTGGCGCGCGACCGCGCCAAACAGCTCTTCGGCGCCGAGTACGTCAACGTGCAGCCGCATTCGGGGTCGCAGGCCAACCAGGCCGCGTACGCCGCCGTCCTCTCGCCCGGCGATAAGATCATGGGCCTCAACCTGGCGCATGGCGGGCACCTCACGCACGGGCACCAGCTCAATTTCTCGGGCAAGACATACCAGGTGATTCCGTACAGCGTGCGCAAAGAAGACGAGCGCATCGATTACGACGAAGTGGAGCGTCTGGCCCATGAGCATAAGCCGCGCATGATCATCGCCGGCGCTAGCGCCTATCCGCGCATCATCGATTTCGCGCGCTTCCGTAAAATCGCCGACGCCGTCAGCGCCATATTCCTCGTGGACATGGCGCACATTTCGGGACTGGTGGCCGCGGGACTGCATCCCAACCCGTGCGAGTACGCCGATATCGTCACTTCCACCACTCACAAGACGCTGCGCGGGCCGCGCTCAGGGCTGATTCTGGCCAGGGAACAATACGGCGCCGCCATCGACAAAACCGTCTTTCCCGGAACGCAGGGCGGACCGCTGGTGCACGTGATCGCCGCTAAAGCGGTCTGCTTTCTGGAAGCGCTGCAGCCGGATTTCGTGGAGTATCAGAAGCAGGTGGTCGCCAATGCGCGCGCGCTGGCGCAAGCCTTGATAGATGCCGGTTTCCGCGTGGTCTCGGGCGGCACCGATACCCACCTGCTGCTGCTCGACGTATTTTCCAAGGGCGTGCGCGGCAAAGAAGCGGAGAAAGCGCTCGACCGCGCGCGCATTACGGTGAACAAGAACGCGATTCCGTTCGACGTCAACCCGCCGCTCAACCCCAGCGGCATCCGCCTCGGTTCGCCGGCCGTCACCACGCGCGGATTTCGCGAGCCGGAGATGCGCGAGACCGGCGCGCTGATCGCCGAAGTGCTCGGCAACATCGCGAGCGAAGAAGCCGTGGCGGACGTCCGGCAAAAGGTCGAGGCGCTCACGGCGCGCTTCCCGCTCTACGATTGGAAGCGCGATGCCAGTTTCAGCAGCCCCAGTTTGACCAACCCAGGTTTGAGCCACCCACCCCAGGCATGACATGCCGCTGCACATCGCCATTGACGCCCGGCGCATCCGGGATTTCGGCATCGGCACATATATCCGCAGCCTGGTCCACGCGCTAAGCAATATCGACCGCGAGAATCGCTACACCCTGGTCAGCGGCGCGGGCGACGTTCGCACTCTCGCCGGCCTGCCGGAGAATTTCCATGCCGCCGTCTATTCCCACAGCGATCGCGGAACTTTGGATCACGTGGCGTTTCCGCTGTTCCTGCATGGCATCGCGCCCGACCTGGTCCACATTCCCCTGAATCGCGTTCCGCTGCTGTTGATGCGGCCCTATGTGGTGACGATTCACGATATGGCCAACCTGCTTTTCGACGATGGCCGGTCCGGGTTGAGGATGCAGTTGCGGCGTTACCGCTTCCGCCGCGGCCTGTTGCGCGCGCGCCGCGTGATCGCGGTTTCCGAAGCCACCAAGCGCGACGTACAGAACCTGATGGGGGTGCGTTCCGAGCGCATCCGCCGCATCTACAATGCGCCCGACCCGGGCTTTTACCAGCACGACGGGCGTCACGCGGACGAGGCCGGGCGCATCCTCGAGCGCTACCAGATCCAGTATCCCTTTTTGCTTTACGCCGGTAATGTCCGCCGCCACAAGAACGTGCCGCGGCTGGTGGAAGCGTTTGCGGTGTTGCGCGGCCAGTTGGCGGACCATCCGGCGTACAAAGACCTGCACCTGGTGCTGATCGGCGACACCATTTCGCAGCATCCGGCGGTCCGCCAGGCGGTGATGAAGAGCCGTGTGGAACCGCTCGTGCGCTTTCTCGGTTTCGTGCCCTTCGAGACGCTGCGGTGCTTCTACGAATCGGCCGCGGCGTTCGTGTTCCCATCGCGCTACGAAGGCTTCGGATTGCCGCCGCTCGAAGCCATGGCGTGTGGAACGCCGGTGATTACTTCGAACGTCAGCTCTTTGCCGGAAGTGGTGGGCGACGCAGCCGTGCTGATCAACCCGGAAAACGTCTTCGATATCGCGCGCGGCATTCGCGAAGTCCTGCTCGATGAAACGCTGCGCGCCGAATTGGTTCGCCGCGGGCATGCGCAGGCGGCGCGTTTCAGTTGGGAACGCACCGCGCGCGAAGCGCTGGAGATCTACCGGGAAGCGGCGGCCCGGGAATAGCCCGGCTCTCACTGAATTCCGGGTGCGCCCTTCGGGTAAAACAGGGTTGCCGGAAGACAACGGTGGCTCCGCTGCCAAAAGGTAACTCGCGGCCGGGAGACCGATCGATCCTCTGCCCGCCATTCCCGAAGCCTTGCTCGATGAGACGATACGCTGAATCCATTCAGCGGGGGCGTGCTCGATCAGCGAAGCGGTGGCCAATCGCGGATAGCTGCCCTTTGACAACTATTGTCCGACCCGGTCTTTCTCCGATACTAAGCGCAGGATTCTTCAGACATGCTCACAGGATTATCGAATCGCCCAGGCCAGCGAGGACAGGCCGCGTTGTTCATGACCATGACGTTGACGCTATCGTTCGGGCTCATCGGGCTGGTGGTGGATTTAGGCTGGGCGTACTGGCGACAGGAAGCATGTCTCGAAGCGGCGCAATCGGCGGCGATGGGCGGCATCCGGTCCGCGATGACTAGTAACAGCACCTGGCCGACTACTTGTACCGCTAACAGCGCCGTAATCTGCCAGGCCACCGCTACAGCATGCCCGACCAATCTGACGCCGCCCATGGCGGCAACGACGGACGTTCAAGCCGCCTGCCTCTACGCGTGGCAGAACGGATTTAAGGCCACCGGGAAGCAAAGCGTGACCATCGCCACCAACATTGGGAATCCGCCCACGGCGAGCGGCGTTGCCACTTCGTACTACATCACCGCGCGCGTCACCGAGCAGGTGCCGCTCACGTTTCTTGCGGTGATCGCCGGCCGCACCAGCAGCACCGTCGCCGCGTCCTCCACGGCGGGCGTAATCTCCAGCCCGGCCGGAGACTGCGTGTATGTTCTCGACCCGAGTTTAAGCCCGTCGCTCAACGCCAGCAATGGCGTAAGCGTCCAAAGCGAATGCGGATTCTGGATCAACTCCAGCGGCGCCGCCGCATTGAGCGTCACCGGCGGATCGACGCTTACGGCGCTCGATTCCACCGCCATCCGTGTGGTGGGAAATTATAGCGACGCCAACGGGGGAACCATTACGCCCACCCCGACGGTCAACAGCCCCGCCGCCCTCGACCCTTTCATCTCGCGAGAGGTGCCCTTGCAGCGCAGCGCTATCAACGGCCGCACCTATGCTTGCAGTTATGGCACGGCCGGGGGATGCGCGCACACCAGCACGTCCACCTATGTGTGCGACTATACCAATTACTCGCAGAGCAGTTACGCTAGCTATACCCTGAACCCGGGCGTGTATTGCGGAGGAATCACGTTTGGCGGCGTAAACGCAATAACTTTTAACCCCGGAGTATATATTCTCGACGGCGGCGGCATGAGCATTGGCCCCGGCGGAGGCGTCGCGAGTGTAAGCGGAACCGGAGTTACCTTCTACAGCACCGGAACCAATACTACTTACAAAGGGATCACGTTCAGTAACGGCATACAGTCGTTGTCGCTCTCGGCCCCCACCAGCGGCAGTATGGCGGGGCTGCTTTACTACCAGGACCCGAGTCTCACCACTCTGGCAAACAATAGCACCACCACCTCTGCTTTCGCCGGGGGCGTAAGCGCGAACTTCACTGGCAGCATATATCTTCCGCATACAGCGCTCAACTTTTCGAACGGAACAAGCACCTCCACGTCCTCGGTAGGGCTGGTGGTCTACGACGTGACCTTTACCGGCGGCGCATACTTCAAACACGACGCTACGGGCATCACTACGCTCGGCGGGACCACCGTTGCTGGCATGGTGCAATAGTAGGACAGGCCTCCCGGCCTGTCCGCGCGCGCAACCGCTCCCGGCGCATAAACAATCCGGGAAGCCGCCCCACAGCTACTTCTCTGCCTTGCCTGCGCCGCGCACGCTGACGATCTTGTTCAAGACGTCGAACCAGAACGGCGCTCCCATCGACACCGCGACCACAGTTAGCAGCCAGCCCGCCACGCGTGCCAGCCAGGCAGCGGGATTGTTCCAATCCGTCACGCCGCTCCAGCCGAGAACGGGCTCCACAGCTTGCACCGCATGACCGGAAATCGCGGCCATCGCCACGCTGCCACGCAACGCCGGCTCCAGCCAGAAATCGCGCGCCATGCGGATGGTGTCGGCGTTGGCCGCGACGGTGATGGTCGCGGCCACCAGCGCCGTCCAGAGCTGCGTGCGGCGCTTATACCATCCGGAAACGCGATCCATGCCGTCGTTGTACCAGCCTTCGATGGCGTTTTGGGCGTCTTCAATGCGCTGGCCGGCCGCCTGGAGCACTGCGAGCAAGGACGACCTTGCGCCGCTATCGGGCATCCCCTTGATGCCCTCTTCCAATTGCTCGAAGGAGATGCTGCCCGCGTGCAGCGGCGTGGCGATATCCATTACCGCGCGGGCGAAGGCTCGGGCCGGCAGATACGAAGGATGCTCGCCGTCCTTCATCAAAGCGCGAATCAGCGGGTGACTGTAGAATTGTTTCGCGACGGCGCTGCTATCGAGCAGTTGCACAATGCCCCGGCGCAGCATGTTGGCGCGCGTATCGAGGAGGGCGGCGATCCATTCGTTCGCGGCGGCGCAGAAGACCGCGAAGAGAAGGTAGATAAGCGCCAGGCCGATGGCTGCCTCTAATACTGCCGAGCCCAAGAGTCCATTCAAGTTGCGGGTTCCCCTATCTCCATGATTGCGCGCGAGACCAAGAAACCCAGGCGCCGCGGCGGCGGTTAACTGCGCTAACTGGCGGCTGAGCAGAGGCTTGAGTTTATTTGGTCTGGCTGTGACGGCGCCATCCTACCTTTTCAGAATTGCGCCGGCCGGGAATGGTTCCGCCCAGGCTGCCCACGCGATGCGTGTCGTGAGTCACATGGACTCGGTTGCCCCTCGATCCGCAATTCCTGTCCCGGCCTGCGAGAGAAGTCCCAAGTGGAAACTAGCCGCGCCCTTGCCGCAGGGGCTTGGAAACTGGTTCGGCATTTCAAAACCAGGATGTACTCACTGCGAAATCGTCGGCAAGGCGCCGCCGTCAGCTTCCGATGAAGTCACAGCACTGTCGCCGCGTGTTGCAGGCGAAGACTTTCGACGTGCGCGATTCGGCGCGAAGGGCGAAGGCGTGACAACGCAGCATCGATGCGGCGCGGGAAGCCGAGCAAATCGATACGAACGATGTGGCGGAGTTGACTCATCGAGGATCGCATCGGACGGCTGAAGAACTCAGCCAGTAACTCTCGGTCCGTCCAGTCAGATTTCTTCACTCAGCCACCAGTCAATCCCGAGTGGGTCTTTTCTCACTCCTGTACTATTCCTGCCCGACCTCGCGCATGTCGAGTGCCACACTCCGAAAAGCGAATCTTACGCCGGAAATTGGGGGCGATTTCCAGGACTTGGTATGTTAGATTCCATACAGGATGGCGAATTGGAGAGCGCCCGGTTTGAGGGCTACCGTGTGAAGCCAAGGCCAAGCCACCCGTTAAACCGACAGCGGAAATGGGCTTTGATCGCGGCCCGTTGGGTGAGAAAAGACACAGGACCGATCCCTCCAGGATGATAACTACCACGCTTCCTGGCTGTCTGCAACTTGCTTCGTAGCCACTGACCGCATACAATACTACAGTAACGATATTGAAGGCTGTTCAATTCCCTGTGCATTTCTCTTCTCATATCCGGCATTTGGCGTTGCAGGTCGGGCTACTCGCCGTAGTGCCCGTGGCCGCTTGGCCCCAAGGCACCAGCGCCTGTGACTTCGTGGCGCCCTACGGGGCCGCTGACGTCGCTGACGTTCAGGCCGTTATTAACATGACGCTCGGTATATCGCCATGCACCGTCAATATTGGCGGGCAGGGTATTTGCAATGCGGCCGTAGTTCAGAGGGTAATCAATGCCGCGCTAGGCGGGACATGCACTACAGGTTTCGGAGCCGTAGCCCATTACGCAACTCTCAATTGGACCGCCAGCACCTCGACAGGCGTAACTGGCTATAACGTCTATCGTTCCACCTCGCCGACCGGGATACCAACCCAACCTTCCGCCAGCGGCGCTGCTGCGTCCAACGGACTCTATACATTAGTGACCTCTTCTCCCGTGGTCGGTGTCACTTACATAGACACTACCGTTTCAGCGGGAGTGGTCTACTATTATGTCACCACGGCTGTCAGTAGCTCCGGCGAGAGCGCTGCTTCAAACCAATTTCAGGCGCCGGCCATCCCAACACCATAGGGCGTCCCTGCCGGCGGCTCCAACTTCAACCAGGCATGAGCCGCTCATGACCTAGGACTTTTTCATGGCCGATAGAACAAGTCGAAAGCATAGTTGTTCGCGGGCTGGTAAGCGCACCGGTTTCAGCCGTCTCTGTTTTCTCTCGATGCTGGCAGCCTTTCCGGCATCGACGCTCTCCGCTCAGAGCCTGCACCTCTCGTCCGCGGCGGCATCCCGGGGGACGCGGGTGGTGATCGAGATTTCTTTGAAGTCGCCACAAGGGAAAGAGCCGGCAGCTCTGCAATGGGAAGCCACTATTCCAACCACCGAGTTGAACCTTATCGACAAAGAGATCGCAGTTGGCCCGGCAGCCAAGGAGGCCGGAAAATCGGTAACTTGTGCGGTGAAGGACAAGACCGACAAGACCCTAACCTCTGTGTGCATTTTGGCTGGCGGCCGACAGGAGATTCAGAATGGCGTCATCGCACTGCTCATACTGAAGGTCCCTCAAGAAGCGCCAATTGGTCCCGCCCGCATACGGGTAGAACGGGCAATCGCGGTTTCGAAGGACGTAACAAAGTTCCCGATCAAGCCCATAGATACCGTGGTCTCAGTTCTTGGCAAGTAGATTCTCTTCCACTCATACGTGCGGCAGCAGAACGTGTCTCTATATCTCAGTACCGTTCCGCGTCGGTCGCTGGTGACAGCGGGTTCACGGGAGCGGCTTGGCCATCGATCGTCGCACCGTTGTAGCCAAACGCCTTAACGTTTTCAAGGAAATCGTTCGGGAAATTCAGCTTCGGCCGGGAAACCTCGTTCAACGCGTTGATCTGCTCGGCGGTCAGCTTGACTTCAAGTGCGCCCAGGTTGTCCTCCAGTTGATCGATCGTCCGCGCGCCAATGATCGTCGACGCGACGCCGGGCCGCTGCGCTACCCACGCCAGGGCTGCTCGCGCAACCGTGGTCCCGGCCTCTTGCGCCACCGTCGTCAGGACATCGAGAACCCGGAACGCGTCCTCGGTGAACGCTCGCGACACCCACGCCCCGCGCCCGGGAGTCACCGTCTTCACCGACTCGCGCGTATACTTGCCGGTCAGCATCCCGCCTTTCAGCGGCGACCACGGCGTGACGCCCAGCCCCAGCTCCAGCGCCGCCTGAATCAGATCGCCTTCAATCGTCCGCTCAAGCAGCGAGTATTCCAACTGCAGCGCAATCAGCGGCGTCCAGCCTTTCAGAACAGCTAGTGTCTGCGCCTGCGCCACCTTCCACGCGGGAGTGTCGGAGAAGCCGATATAGCGGACCTTGCCCGCGGCCACCAGATGGTCCAGTGCACGCATCGTCTCTTCGATGGGCGTGAAGCGGTCCCAGAAGTGCATCCAGTAGAGGTCGATATAGTCGGTTTGGAGACGGCGCAGCGAGTTTTCGCAGGCCGAGATGAGCGACTTGCGTCCGGCTCCGCCGCCATTCGGATCACCCCGGTACATGTTGGTCAGGAACTTGGTGGCAATCACGAGCCGGTCGCGGCGCGAAGAGTGACGTCCGATATGCTCGCCGATAATGGCTTCAGAATGGCCTTTCGTGTAGCCGTTCGCCGTGTCGATAAAGTTGCCACCCAGGCCGATGTAGCGGTCCAGAATCTCTTTCGACTCTTCGACGCCGGAGCCCCAGCCCCAATCCTCCCCGAAGGTCATCGCCCCGAGACAAACGGGACTCACGCGTACGCCGGAACGGCCGAGAGAAACGAAGTTTTGTAATGGCATATTTGTTCGCTACAGCCAGCTTATCCAAACGAGGCGCGCCACGGTGGGAACGGTGGCGCCAACGCGCGGTGCACTAATCTTCAAGCCGCTCACACTCACCACGGCGGCTCATTTCAGCAGCTTCAGCACATCGCCGGTAGCGGCAGTCTCACCCAGCCGGGGAAAAATCTTTTCGACGCTATGACGGTGCGCGTCCGCGTCCCGGTCCGTCATCGCATCCACGACAAGCGTCACGTTATAGCCCAGATCGTAGGCGCTGCGGGCCGTCGATTCCACACCCACGCTCGTCGCGACGCCCGCCAGTACCACCTGGGTCACGCCGCGCTGCCGCAAGTAATCATCCAAACTTGTACCAAGGAACGCGCCCCATCGCTGCTTCGTGACTATGTGGTCGCCGGGGCTCTGGTCCAGTTCAGGAACAAGCTCGGTCCAATCGGCCGGAAACGAGAATTTGGGAATTCCGGCGTCGGTGCGGCCCGGAGCCCGGCCCGACACGTTGACGAGAACGACCGGCAGGCCTTGCTCGCGAAACGCTCGCGCGAGTTGGGCGGCGCGGCCGACGATCTCACCGGCAGGGTGCACGGTCGGCAAACCGACTATGCCTTTTTGCAAGTCAATCACGATTAAGGCAGAGGTAGTATCGAGTTTTGTCAGAGGCATTAGTTCTTCCTTCGGCCGAGATTTATGATGAGGCGTTACCCGCGTCCTTCTCCGCTATTCCGTTGCGCTGGCGCCGGAGAATTGCCGCCGTGAAACCGTCCAAAGCTGCGCGCCAGCATTAGCGCCGTGGAAATCGCTCCCAATCCCATGGCGAGAACATGACCGGTGAAACGAAGATCAAACGCTCCCACACGCAAGACGAGCACGTAACCGGCCGCTATGTTGAACGAACCCCAGAGCACGTTCACTGTCGATGAGGAAAGCCCTTGACCGGGCGGCTTGGCAAATGGACTTTGGAAGGGGCGTCCCATGGTTCCGCTTACGAAGTGCGGAATAGCATTCGCGAGAAAAGCGCCGCCCAGAAAGTAAGAAGCGTAGTGAATCCATTCCATAGTCAAGTTCTCCCGATTCCACCCGCGCCGGCCGGTGACAGCGTCGCCGCTGTTATGTCGCGCGCGGGTAACAGCCCCATCTCCCGATAGATCGGCCGTATGACTGCGTTGACTTTCGGCAGCTTGAGCGTGAACCATAGCGAGCCGGCGACGCAGAATGCGCCGGTAACGATGACCGTGTGGGGCGCTCCTATGCGGTGAGCCAGCATGCCAGCCAGCAGGCTGCCGAACGGCGCGGCGCCGAAAAAGGCCATCGTGTAATAGCCCATCACGCGAGCGCGCTTGTCTTCCGGCACGAGTGACTGGATGATCGTATTACTGACGGATGCGCCCTGCATCAAGCCGAAGCCGACCAATACCATCAGTACAAGCGATAACCACAATGTATGCGACAGGCCAAAGAGAATCAACGCGCCTCCGAGCATCGCGGTCGCGATCTGTAACATGCGCGTCAGTCCGACGACCGACTTGCGGACCGCAAGCGAAAGCCCCGAGGCAAGCGCGCCGATCCCCGAGGCTGCCGTGAGCCAGCCGAGAGTATGCGGCCCGCCGTGCAGCACCTGGCCGGCAAAGATCGGCAAGAGCACGGCGTACGGCCAGCCCATCAGGCTGAGAAGCGCAAACAGCAGGAGGATGATGCGGATTGGACGAAATGTGCGCACGTAGTCCCAACCTTCGCGCATCTGTTCCAGCATGCTGCTCCCATTACGGCGGACATTCATGGGCTGGATGCGCATCAGCAGCAAGGATGCGATCACGGCAAAGTAGCTGACGCCGTCCACCAGGAAGCACCAGCCTTCGCCGACGGCTCCGATTACCAGGCCGGCGATGGCCGGGCCGATCAGCCGCGCGCCGTTTGCCATCGAGGAGTTGATGGCGATGGCGTTGCTGAGGTCGTTGCGATCTTCGACCATCTGTACAAGAAAGGATTGGCGCCCCGGCATGTCGAACGCATTGATCAAGCCCTGCAAAGCGGCGAGAGCGATGATTTCCCAGAGAGTGACGACATGCATCAGCGTGAGCGCGGCCATGGCGAGTGACTGGACGGCGGCGGCGGCTTGTGTCCACACCAGCAGCTTGCGGCGATTGAGGCGCTCGACCCAAACGCCCGCCAATGGCCCCAGCGCAAACGAAACAATCTGTCCCGCGAAGCTGACGATGCCCAGCAGCAGCACCGAATGAGTCAGTCGATAGACCAGCCAGCTTGTCGCCAGCCGGGTCATCCATGTGCCGATCACTGAGATGCTCTGACCAGCGAAGAAGAGCTTGAAGTTGCGATGCCGCAGCGCTCGCCAGGCGTGCGACATCGAACCACCCGTGAGACAGGCCTCCGGCGCATCCGAACCGATTCGGCGCCTGCTCACAATTCCACCAGGCGCTTGACGATCTCGCCGGCCGCGAACAGGGTGGCCTGTTCCTGCTTGTCGAGTTGGGCGATGGCCTGCGCGAGCCAAGTCTGCTTCGCATCCTTAGCGCTCTTCCGCATAGCTGCGCCTTTGGCGGTCAGAACGATGTTCACCTGGCGGCCGTCGGTTGGATGCGGCTTGCGCTCCACCAAGCCCATTTCCTCAAGCGCGGCGACGGTTGTTCCCATGGACTGCGGTTTCATGCTCTCCGCGCGCGCCAGATCGGCGGTGGTTGCAGGCCCGTCTTTAGCGAGGCGCGCCATAACGGCGGCCTCGGTCAAGGAGAGCTCTTGCGAGGCGGCCGCGGCGCGCACGCGGCGCACCAATAGCCCGATGGCCTGGCTAAAGTCGCTTACGGCGTCGTCGAGGGTCTTTCGCTGCATTGCAATTCCATGATATCAAAATAACAGACATACTTGCAAGTTAAACTTATAAGTTTGACTGTTTACTTGACTGGCCGCGCGCCGCTGAGCTATCGGATTGCCATCCCGGTTCCCAACCAGAGCCGCTGCCGATTCCGGATGATCGCGATGGCGCGTTCGGGAGGGCGCGGCATCCCGGAGGGAAAGCCTAAGCCAAACCGATCGCACCATCGGGCCGACGATGGCAGCTTGAGAATTGCAAACTTCCGGAAAATGAAGGCCCGCTCGTACGCATGTCTTTGGCGCTGGGACCAAACCCACGAGAGCTTGCCCGTATCCTCCAGGGTTGAGGGAAACCAGACAGTCGATTGCCGGCGAGCGCCCGTTTATCCGGCGGGCAACGTGAGACCATTGCCGCCACCACCTGCTTTACGTCCCGGAAGGCGGGAACAAAAAGCCGATTAACACTAACAACACATAGGCAACTGCGAGCGATAGTCTCAACCACCGGTAGCCAGTGTTGGACACTGTGCGAATGGCGCGCAACTTCAGTCCTTCGTTCGCCGCGCTGAGGATACCCAAGGCCAGGATGGTGCGGCCCATAATCGATGCGTCATCGAAGAATATTACTCCGAACGCGATGAGTGCGGCGGAAGTGGTCCAGTGAATTAAGGCATCCGGAATGTGTTGCCGATTTGTGTCCAGGTCGTCCATAATTTCAATTGAGCGAGCGCGTACCCTAATTTCAATTGAGCGAGCGCGTACCCTCTTTGGTAAGGGCGAGGCTCAAAATCGCTTGCATTCGACTTACCAAATGCTCAGCCAAGAAGCTGAAAATGGCGGACGAGACTGACTTTCGCGAATTGCCCGGACCTCGATGTTTCCGGGACGCCCTTACGGCTCCAGGGACGCTTGCCGTCAAAGGTTGGCGAAGTGCTCCATATGCGGACACGCCTCCGTAACGGTAGGAATTTGATTTGCAATCGATGGCAAAATGTCGAACTATGGACAGACAGCGGCCGTCGCTTGACAGTTTCAGCCGGAATCGAGTGCGCCACCGACGGGACGCATGCCGAAAGTTGAGCAAACGCCGATAAATCGGCACGGTATCGACAGGTAAGCGCTAGCCGACTTATAGGCCCGACGCGATGGCAGCCCAAAGCAATTCCGAATAAGGAATCCTATCGCGCTACTTAACCCATCGTCCGCTTGTTCCAGAAATGGTTGAAGCCCTAAAACCTTGCTATACTAGGTACTTAACCTCAACATGGCAGATCAGGACCAACCACCCCAAGGCCAACTTCCGCTCCCCGGTTCGCCCGGCTCCGATGGCGGCAATAAGAACATAATTCCCACCAATATCGAAGACGAAATGCGCAGTTCGTACCTCGCTTACGCCATGAGCGTAATCGTGGGCCGCGCGCTTCCCGATATCCGCGACGGCCTCAAGCCGGTGCACCGCCGCATCCTCTATACCATGCAGCAAATGGGCCTCCAGCCCAACCGGCCCACGCGCAAGTGCGCCCGCATCGTCGGCGAAGTCATGGGTAAGTATCACCCCCACGGCAACCTCGCCGTTTATGACGCCCTGGTGCGCCTCGCTCAGCCGTTCTCTTTGCGTTATCCGCTGGTCGAAGGCCAGGGCAATTTCGGCTCCGTGGATGGCGACCCGCCCGCCGCCGACCGTTACACCGAGGCCCGTCTCTCCCGCATCGCCGCCACTCTGCTCGAAGATCTCGATAAGGAAACCGTCGACTTCAAACCGAACTACGACGATAGCGAAGTCGAGCCCGAAGTCCTCCCCACCCGCATCCCGAACCTGCTCCTGAACGGTTCCTCCGGCATCGCCGTCGGCATGGCGACCAACATTCCGCCGCACAACCTCAACGACATCGTCAACGCCACCATCCACCTCATCCAGAACCCCAAAGCGTCGCTCGCCACGATTCTCGAAATGGTGCCCGGCCCCGATTTTCCCACCGGCGGCTTCATTCTCGGGCGCAGCGGAATCCTCGACGCCTATACCACCGGCCGCGGCCATCTTAAGATCCGCGCCCGCGCGGCCGTTGAGAAAACCGGCAAAGACCGCGAGCAAATCGTCGTCACCGAAATTCCCTATCAGGTCAACAAGTCGAAACTGCTCGAGCAGATCGCCGCCATGGTCAATGAGAAGCGCATCGAGGGCATCTCCGATGTCTTCGATCACAGCGACCGCGACGGCATGCGCATCGTGATCGAGCTGAAGCGCGGCGAGCAGGCCGATGTGGTGCTCAACAACCTTTATAAGCACACCCAGCTTCAAACCGGCTTCGGCATCATCATGCTCTCCATAGTCAACGGCCAGCCGCGCGAGCTGGGCTTGATGGATTGCCTCAAGTTCTTCATCGACCACCGCATCGAAGTGGTCCGCCGCCGCACCGAGTATGAGCTGCGCCGAGCCCGCGAGCGCGAGCATCTGTTGCTTGGCTTCCAGAAAGCGCTCGATAACCTCGACGAAGTCATCAAGCTCATACGCGCCTCCGGAGCCCCGCGCGAAGCCCGCGATTCTCTCATCGCGCGTTTCGAGTTCAGCGAAAAGCAGGCGCAGGCCATCATCGAATTGCAGCTCCAGCGCCTCACCGGCATGGAGCGCCAGAAGATTCTCGACGAACTGGCCGAGATCCAGCGCCGCATTGCCGGGTACCTCGAAATCCTCGGCTCCGATAAAATCCTGCGCAACCTGATCGTCAGCGAGCTCAAGGAAGTCCAGAAGGATTTCGGCGATCCGCGCCGCACCGAGATCATCGAAGATACCGGCGAAATCAATCTCGAGGATCTGGTGGCCGTCGAAGACGTGGCCATCACCGTGACCCGCGGCGGTTACCTCAAGCGCACCTCCGTCGATACCTATCGCCGCCAGACGCGCGGCGGCAAAGGCCGCATCGGCATGGGCACGCGCGCCGAAGACGTGGTGGATCACCTCATCGTGATGTCCACCCACAGCTACCTGCTGATCTTCACCACGCGCGGCCGCGTCTACTGGCTCAAGGCGTACGAAATTCCCGACGCTTCCACCACCGGCAAGGGCAAGCACGTTTCCAATCTGATCAGCCTTCAGCCCGATGAAACCGTCCAGGCGTTTCTGCCCGTGAAAGATTTCGTGCCTTCCGAGTTCATCGTCATGGTCACCAAGCACGGCGTCATCAAGAAGAGCGAGCTCACCGAATTCGACAATCCCTTGTCGCGCGGCATCATCGCCGTCTCTCTCGATGAGGGCGACGAGCTGATCGGCGCCAAGATCACGCACGGCGATAACTACATTTTCCTCGGCTCCCATTTGGGCCAGGCGATCCGCTTCGCCGAGAGCCAGGTGCGGCACATGGGCCGGCAGGCGCGCGGCGTTCGCGCCATGGACCTCGACGAGGGCGATTACCTCATCGGCATGGTGGTGGTCGAAAAGGATGGCCTGATTCTCTCCATCTCAGAGAACGGTTTTGGCAAACGCACGCCGCTCGAAAACTACCGCCTCACCGCCCGCGGCGGCAAGGGCGTCATCAATATGAAGACCACCAGCAAGACCGGCAGCGTGGTGGCCATCCTTTCCGTCAAGGAAGATTCCGACCTGATGATCGTCACTCACAACGGCAAGATCATCCGCATCGAATCGTCCACCATCCGCCAGGCGGGCCGTTCCACACAGGGCGTGAAGCTGGTTTCGCTGGAAGAGGGCGACAAGGTCGCCGCCGCTTCGGTGCTCCCGGATTCAGAAGTGCCAAGCGACGACAGCCAGGGGACCCTCCCGGTACAGTAAAATGGGTTAGTGGCGCGGGCCCATGGCCTGCGAACCGGGCAATGCAAATAGCAGATCCAGTCACGTCAGCAGCGTTGGAAGCGAAACAGTTGCGCCTGTTCGAGCTCCTGAAACCCATGCGCCGCGTGATTGTAGCCTTTTCCGGCGGCGCCGATTCCGCGTACCTCGCCTGGGCCGCCACGCAGACGCTAGGCCGCGATGCCCTCGCCGTCACCGCCGATTCGCCTTCGTTCCCGCGCTCTCACAAACGCGACGCCGAAGATTTCACCGCGCGCTTCGGCATCGCGCACGAATTCATCGATACCAACGAATTCGACAATCCCGATTACGTCCGCAACCACGCCGACCGTTGTTTCCATTGCAAGGACGAGCTTTTCACGCGCCTCGAACAATTCGGCCGCGACCGCGCCATCGGCCATATCGTCTACGGCGTGAATGTCGACGACCTGGGCGATTTCCGCCCCGGCCAGAACGCCGCCAAGCAGCACCACGTGGCCGCGCCGCTCGCCGACGCGGGCCTCCACAAAGCCGAGATCCGCGAGCTCTCGCGCCTCGCCGGCTTGCCCACCTGGGACCGCCCGGCGGCCGCCTGTCTCAGTTCGCGCATCCCCTACGGAACGCCGGTGACCATCCAAAACGTGAAGACTGTCGAGACCGGCGAAGAGGAGCTGAAAGCGCTCGGCTTCCGCCAGTTCCGCGTCCGGTTCCACGGCGAAGTAGTCCGCATCGAAATCGCAACCGATGAAATGGAACGCGCGCTCACGTTGGATATGAGCCGCAAACTGACAGCGATCTTCAAAGCGCTCGGCTTCCAATACGTCACGCTCGACTTGGAAGGCTACCGCCAAGGCTCACTCAACGAAGTCCTCAAGCTGAAGTAGCGCGCACGTCGCCTTCGGGAATGCGTCATTCGGAAGCAAAGGCGCGCGATCTTCTCCTTGTCGTCGCTGCCATAGACCATTTCACATGATCTTCGTGCTCGCCTTGGTCCGGCCCTCCGCCGGCGCGGGCCGGAATACAATCGGAGACATAATGACGATCGTTTCTGCAACCTCACTTCTGATAGCGATGGGAATCCCTCTCGCGGCCCAGGGCCTCGGGCCGGAGCGGCCGCCCGCGGTTCCCCTCATAGCGCACGACCCGTATTTCAGCGTCTGGTCCATGAGTGACAAACTCACTGACAGTGTCCCCTCGCACTGGACCGGCAAACCGAACAGCCTGTCGGCGGCCGTCCGCGTCGACGGCATGTTGTACCGCGTGATGGGCCGGGAGCAGCGGGTGACGCCCGTTCTCGATCAGACCAGGCTTGAGGTCTTGCCTACCCGCACCATTTACGAATTCACCGGCGCGGGCGTCAAGGTCGGGCTCACGTTCTTCACTCCGGCGCTGCCCGACGACCTGGACGCGCTATCGAGGCCGCTCACTTACCTGGAATGGAGCATCGTCTCAGTGGACGGCAAAGAGCACGAGGCCGCCGTCTATTTCGATGCCGGCCCGGACCTGGTGGTGAACGCGAGTGACCAGTCCGTGGAGACTGCGCGTAACCAGGTGGACGGCCAGACGGTGCTGCGGATGGGGTCGAAAGAGCAGGCGATTCTGGGGAGGCGCGGGGACGATCTGCGTATCGACTGGGGTTACCTCTATCTTGCTTCAGATAAGCCGGAGGGTCTCGCCACTGCCATCGGATCGCGCCAGCGTATTCGCGGAGCATTCGAGCGCACCGGCGCCTTGCCTGACTCGGATGAGCTTCCCGACGGTGGACCGGCGCGGAGGGGCGGTCCGAGTGTGCTGGCGCTATCCCTGAACTTCGGCAAATTAGGCGCGACAACTGTATCGCGTTACACCATGATCGCGTATGACGACCTGTACTCAATCGAGTTATTCAACCGCAGGCAGCGCGCCTGGTGGCGCCGCAACGGCGATGACGCGGCAACCTTGCTGAGCGCCGCGCGCCGCGACCATGACTCGCTGCTGGCGCGCTCGAAGTCCTTTGACGAAGAACTGATGGCCGACATGACCAGGGTTGGCGGCGAGAAATACGCTCGTCTGGCCGCGCTGGCTTATCGACAGACGCTGGCCGCGCATAAGCTGACTGCGGATTTCGATGGAACACCTATGTTCTTCCCTAAGGAGAACTTCAGCAACGGCTGTATCTCGACAGTGGACGTGATCTATCCCGGTTCGCCGTTCCCGCTGCTGTTCAACCCGAAGCTGATGAGAGCCGAGCTGGAGCCTGTCATGCAGTACGCCGCGACCGGCCGTTGGAAGTGGCCGTTCGCGCCGCATGACCTGGGCACTTACCCGCTGGCCGATGGCCAGGTCTACGGCGGCGGCGAGCTTACCGAAGTGAATCAGATGCCCGTCGAAGAGAGCGGTAACATGCTGATCATCGTCGCGGCCCTGGCGAAGGTGGAAGGCAATGCAGCCTACGCCGAAAAGTATTGGCCGCTGCTCAAGAAGTGGGCGGACTATCTGAAGGAGAAGGGGCTCGATCCAGAGAACCAGCTCTCCACGGACGATTTCGCCGGCCATCTGGCGCACAACGCCAACCTCTCCATCAAGGCCATTCTTGCGCTCGGCTCCTATAGCATGCTGGCCGAAATGACCGGCCGCAAAACGGAAGCCGCCGAGTACCGTAAGACCGCCGAGCAGTTCGCCATCAAATGGCAGACACTCGCGGCCAACGAAGATCATTACCGCCTGGCGTTTGACAAGGAAGGTACCTGGAGCCAGAAATACAATCTGGTATGGGACCAGATTCTGGGACTGCGCCTGTTCCCGGCGGAGATCGTGCGAAAGGAAATCGCGTTCTACGAGAAGACTCAGAACCAGTACGGCATCCCGCTCGATAACCGCAAGGACTATACCAAGCTGGATTGGTTGGTATGGAGTGCGACTCTCGCGCCCGGCAAGGCCGATTTTGAGAAGCTGATAGCGCCGGCCTATCAGTGGCTCAATGAGACTCCCACGCGCGTGCCGCTGACTGACTGGTATGACACTAAGACCGGAAAGCAGCAGGGCTTCCAGGCGCGCAGCGTGGTGGGCGGCATCTTTATCAAGATGCTATCCGATCCCGCGATGTGGAATAAGTACTCTCAGCGAGCTATGGCTCACTCGCCGGCGCAGTAGGACAGGCCTCCCGGCCTGTCTTGCCGGCCTTCTCAACGCGCCGCCTCAAGGCTTCAGCGAGGCGGTATATGCGGCGATCTCCAGCATGTCGTCGTCGCTGAGCTGGCTCACCACCTTCTTCATAAGCGGAGTCCACACTCCGTTGCGCGCACCCGCCTGCATGTCATACATCTGCCGCACGAGATAGCTCGGTGACCGGCCCGCAATTCCCGGAACCGGGCCGAGGCCCTTCAAATCCGCGCCGTGGCAGGCCCCGCACGCGAGAGTCTTGCCACCGCCCGAAGTCACCAGAGTCTCACCTTTCTTGACGCTGCCCGGCGGTGCGTAAGCGATGAAACCCGAGCGGGGATTTCGATAGGTCTCGGATGCTTCGGCGCTTTCCGGGACCTCAATGATGCGCCTGCCGAGCGGTTCTTTTTCGTTGCCATCGAGCGCCAGGAACAGCCCTCCGGAGATGCGCGTCTTGGGCGCCATATCGGTCTCCACCACCCTGATCCACGGGGTCCACGGCATGGAGCCGAAGTATTCGGCGGTCGCCTTGATCTCTTCGTCCGTCATGGCCTTCGCAATCGCGATCATGGCGTTCGTGTTGGCCTTCCGCGGGTCGGCGCTCTTGCGGTTGCCGTTCCTGAAATCGTTCATCTGCTGGATGAAGTAGGCCGCCGGGAAACCGGCGACGGGGGCGTTTTCCGCGCGGCCCTTGCCGTTCGGATAGTGGCAAAGGGCGCAGGCGCGGATGTCGGGCCGGCGGCCGTGCGCGACGATATCCGGCATGGCAGGATGGTCGCCCGGAAACCAGTCGGCGGGACCGAAGCCGTCGCGGATCTGCGTCAGCGTGAACTCCAGGTTGCTGCCGGCGAGGCGCTTCGGGCTGGTGTCGGGCGCCGCTTGTGCGCCGCGGCCGCCCGCTCCCGCTGGAGCCGCAGGAGCGCCCGGTTGCGGAAAGCCGTACGCCCAAGCGGGCGGTCCATCGGCGGCGAATGAGACGCTCACGGTCAATGCCGACGCGAGCGCAATAATCCGAATTCCTGCCTGAGTGTTCATATGCTTTATAACAACTGTATAGCACGAGAGACCAGAGCGGAGAAGCGACGGCCCGCAAGCGTGGCCGCCTGCGCGTCACCTCGCCAAACGTGCCGCCGAGTGCCGCGCGCCGTGCTTCGCATTCGAGAATCTCAAGCCCGGCCATTACACCACCGCGGCGGCTGTTGGACAACTGGAACTGGCGGCCCGCCAGACCTCGCGTGTGGATGTCACTTTGGCCGTGGCGTCTCAGTCACAGTCCATTGTCGCTTCAGGCGAATTACACCTGGGCGAAGAATATCAGCGACGCGCAAGGCAGCGACGCACCCACGGTGTTTGCCCTGAGGAGGCCTATTGCGGCGGAGGTCGCGAACCGATTCGATGTGGCATCGGACCGCGGCAGCGTGGTCGGCACGCCACGCCAGCGCCTGCTGATTACCGGGATTTATCAACTGCCATTCGGAACCGGCCGGACATGTCTCACGCGGGACAAACCGAACGATGTTCCGGGAGACTGGAACCTGCGCCTCGAAGCCTCGTTTACCAACGCACTGAACCACTCGAATTACGCTCCGCCGGCGACCAACATCGGCAGCCCGAGTACCTTTGGCGTGCCGCGATCCGCACGCGATTTCCCGATCCTCAATCGGTAGCGTGTCCAAACTCCACAGGCTACTCCCAGCCCCTACAATGGAGTTTCCGTGCTTGGCGTTAGAGACAATCTGTGGCTCGCCGTCGATGCCGTCCGCGCGCATAAGCTGCGGGCGGCTTTGACGGGGCTTGGCCTGACCATGGGCGTCGCCACGCTGATCACCGTGATGACGCTGGTGCAGGGCGCGAATCTATATGTCGAGCAGAAGATCGCCAATCTCGGGACCAACGTCTTCCGTCTCGCGAAGACGCCGTTCGCGGTGGTCGATTTCACGGTTGCCGTGAAGGCGCTCAAGAACAAGAATATCGATGTCTCCGATTATCAGGCTGTGGCCGATCTATGCAACGCGTGCGAGGAAGTGGGCGCTTCCGCCAACGGCACGCTTTCGTTGCAGTATCGGAACAAACAGGCGGACGACTCATCCATCATCGGCTACACGCCCAACATGGTGGATATCGACACGCGCACGCTGGACCTCGGGCGCTACTTCACGCCGGGCGAAGACAGACATGCGGCATATGTCTGTCTCATCGGCGCCTCGCTGGTCGATCAGTTCTTCCCCGATGTGAATCCGATTGGCCGCAACATTCGCACCGGCAGCCTGGAGTTCACGGTGATTGGGACGCTTCAGAAGCTGGGCTCGGTGCTGGGCCAGGATCAGGACAATTTCGTAATTATTCCGCTGACGACTTATCTGAAGGTGCGCGGCTCGCGGTCCAGCCTGACTCTCGAAATCAAAGCGTCCGGCGGCGAGAAGAATTTCAATGCCGCGCAGGACGAAGCGCGCGTGATCATGCGGTCGCGCCGTCACGACCCGCCCGGCAAGGAAGATAGCTTCTTCATCGGCACGTCGCAAAGTTATATCGAGCTGTGGCAGAGCATCAGCGGTTCGTTCTTCGCGGTATTCGTGATGGTGAGCTCCATCTCGGCGGTGGTGGGCGGAATCGTCATCATGAATGTGATGCTGGTCAGCGTAACGCAGCGGACGCGCGAGATTGGCGTACGCCGCGCGTTGGGCGCGACCCAATCGGATATTCTGCGCCAGTTTCTGGCGGAAAGCCTGCTGCAATGCCTGATTGGCGGGGCGATCGGCATCGCGATCGGCTTCGGATGCGCCCTCGCGCTGCGGACTCTGACCTCGTTTCCGGCCTCCGTGAAGACTTGGGTCGCGCTGCTTGGCGTTGTCCTCAGCTCGGCGATCGGGCTGTTCTTCGGAATCTATCCGGCGCGCAAAGCGTCCCGTCTCGATCCCGTGACCGCGCTGAGAACGGAGACGGGATGACGCGGCACGAGGTGTTTGAAAACCTCTCGGTCGCGCTCGATACGCTGCGGGCGCGTAAGGTGCGATCGGGGCTGACCATCCTCGGAATCGTGATCGGAGTGACCACCGTGATCGCGGTCGCTTCGATCATCGACGGACTGAATGGCGAGATCAAGGAGCGCGTACAGCGGCTCGGGTCGAATACGCTCTTCATCACGCGCATCCCGCCGATTCAGAATACGGCGCGGCTGCCGGCGAAAATCCGCGTGAGGAAATACCTGGAAGACGAGGACGCAGCCTTTATCGAAGCGTCCAGCCCGGCGGTTTCCTACGCGACTGTGTTCGCGAATCGCATCAACTTCAACGATCAGGTGGATGAGATTCGATATGGGGACGAGCACGTCGAGCGCTTTTTTCTGCGCGGCGTGCAGCCCGCGTACATCAACGCGTTCCCGCTGTTCGCCGTGGCCGAGGGCCGGTTCATTTCGGCTTACGACGAGGAGCACGCGCGCAACGTTATTGTGATTGGGCGCGCCATCGCCGATTCGCTTTTTCCCTCAGTGGATCCGCTGGGTAAGCCGGTGCGCCTGAACGGGCGGCAGTATGAAGTGGTGGGCGTCTTCGAGCCCGACCAGGGACTTTTTTCGAGCTTCGGCGTGGATCAATTCGCCTGCATTCCGTTGAGCAATTTTCGCAAGAGCTTCCCGGAGATTCGCGAGCGCTTCATCGCGGTGGCGAGCAATGCCGGGTTTTCGCTGGATACGATGAAGGATCAAGTGGAAGAGGCGCTGCGGCGAAAGCGTCACGTGCCGCATAACGCGGAGGACGATTTCGAGATCACGTCGCCCGATTTTCTCAGCTCATTGTGGAATCAACTTACCGGCGCGATGGTGCTGCTCACCGGCATCATCAGCGGCGTCGGATTGCTGGTGGGCGGCATCGGCGTGATGAATATCATGTTGATTTCGGTAACCGAGCGGACGAGCGAGATCGGGATCCGCAAAGCCGTGGGCGCGCGCAAGGCGGATATCCGGGTTCAGTTTCTGTTGGAAGCGATCACGCTCTCGTGTATCGGCGGGGTGATTGGGATATTGGTTGGCGCGCTAATCGCGTTCGCGGTGAGAACGGCGCTGCCCGCGATTCCGGCGTTCGTTTCGCCGTTGTGGGTCATTCTGGGCTTTACGATTTCGGTTAGCGTGGGATTGTTTTTCGGATATTATCCGGCGAACCGCGCGGCGAATCTGGATCCGATTGTTTGCCTGCGGTATGAGTGAATGCCGGTTTGGGAGCCGAGCGACTGCGCCTCAAACCACCAGAACGACTGGCGCCGCCTCGCGTTTCGCCAGCGCAGCGGCGCCGCCGTCCAGCGTGGCGGAAACGCCGCCGTGGCTCGCCGCCAGTTTCAAGAGATAGAGGTCGACTACTTGCCGGTGGCCGAGGATTCGAGAGCCGGCGATGGCAATTGCAGAGATAAATCGTCCG
>JBEKNN010000051.1:0-37853 GCA_049522755.1 Bryobacteraceae bacterium
CGAATTTCAAATCCTTGGCGGTGGACCCGCTGGTATCGATCATCAACGCGACCGAAAGCGGTTGATCGGTCTGCCGCTCGAACAGTTTGATCTCCTGCGGCACGCCATTGTCCGAGACCAGGAAATCTTCCTTCTGCAAACCGCCCTGCAGTTTCCCTGTGCGGTCCTTCACGGTGGCCACGATATGTACCAGGCGCACATCCACCTTGAACTGGGCCACTGCGACCGCGGCCGAAAACGCGGCGGCCGCGAGACACGCGAGCTTAACCGGCCACCGGTACATTGCGGTCCCACTCTCCTTCCACCCACACCTCGCCATCCACGAAGTGTTCCTTCTTCCAGATGGGAACCAGCTTCTTGAGCCGGTTGATGCCTTCGAGCGCTGCGTCGAACGCCGGCTTTCGATGCGGCGCGGCCACAATCACCGCCACGCTCACTTCGCCCACCAGCATCCGCCCCAGCCGGTGTACCATCGCCACGCGAGTCACGGCGTACGTGGCGGCTATTTCGCGCCCGATCTGCGCCATCGTCTTCAAGGCCATCGGTTCGTAACAGTCGTAATCCAGGCACAGCGTCGGCCGGCCCTTGGTGTTGTTCCGAACCGTGCCCTCAAACGTCACCACCGCGCCTTCAGCCCCGGTCTGCACCCGCGCCACCAGCGAACGGACATCGATCGCCTCGAGCGTGAGCGCAAAATAGTGGCCGCCATCCTCGATTTCGAGGGGCGCGTACGCTTCGAGGGCTGCATCCGCGCCTCCGCTTACCGGCGGCAGAAAGGCGACTTCATCGCCGTCCGTCAACGCCGTTGAAAGCGCGGCAAACTCGTGGTTCCGCGCTACCACAATGCTGGCCGCCATCTGCTGCATTTTGGGAAACCGCGCCGCGTAACATTCGAAAACGGCGCGCAAATCGGCCCCTGGGGGGAACTCGGCGTCTTCCGCCGCGCGTCCCACAATCTCTTTCAACAGGCCGAAAAACAGCACTCGCGCGCGCATGGTGGCTGGCTATGGTTCAGCATATCAGACGGTTAGTGACGCTCTTACGTTGCAGTCAACCGGCGCGGGGCTGCGATCCCCCGCTAAGTCCCCCGGTAAGCGCAGTCCCCCAGCCGGGAGGTGGGCTCAGCCGCTCCCGATTCCGCCAAATCTGGGAACCGGGTGCATTCATGGTGAACGAATCGCGCGGGCAGGCGGACGAGGCGCGGAGATAGAATTGGTCATAGTGAAATTGCGGGCACAACAGTGGCAGTGGAATCATCTCGGCCAAGTCGATCCGTTTTGGGCTATCCTCAGCGACCCGCGAAAGCGCCATGGCGGTTGGAGTGCGGACGAGTTCTTTGCCACTGGGAGGGATGAAGTCAGGGACTTAATGCGAATGCTCGAAGGGATGGGCCATCCTAAGTCCCGGTCTGCGGCGCTCGATTTTGGCTGTGGCGTCGGACGGTTGACCGTCGCGTTGACAGAGTGGTTCGACGCCGTGACCGGCATCGATATCGCACCTTCTATGCTGGAAGCGGCGCGAAGGCTTAATCTCGCCAACGGCCGATGCCAGTTTCTGTTGAACGATCGCAGTGACCTGAGCTTGTTACGCCCCGAAAGTTTCGACCTGATTTACTCCAATATCGTGTTGCAGCACATCCCGGAAAAATACGCGCGGTCGTACATCGCCGAGTTCGTCCGCGTGCTCCGGCCCGGAGGAATTGCGGTTTTCCAGGCGCCTTCCAAATTGCGTTCCCGATCGCGTCTGAGCCGTTTTGGATATTGGCTCAACCTCTTTTTGAGGAGGCGGATTCGCCGCGATCCGTTCGTGCTCGAGATGTACGGCGTACCGCGCGAGACCGTCGAGGATGACTTGGCGAATGCCGGTGCGACGCTCCTCCGGGCTTGTCCGGACCAGAGTGCGGCGCCGGAGTGGGACGGTTATCGGTATTTCGTCACAAAGTGAATAAGAACAACCTCACGCCTCTCCCGAGCTGATTCCGTCATGGGCTGTCAGGGTCGGCCAGGCCCCCCACGCATGAGCCGGCTGAAAGCCGGCTGCAGCCAGTATTGGCTGCCCCACTACCTTTTCTGAATGGCCTTTTGTATGTCGCCGATGGAGAGTCGAATGCTGTCGTCGTTGCCTTCCTTGGCGGCCGATTCGATCCGTGATCCGGCCATGCCGATTTCCGGAAATCCGAAACTGGCGCCGGTGCCTTTCATTTTGTGACCAATCACTCCAATAGTCTGGTAATCCTTTGCCGTCAAAGCGTCGCTAAGGCGCTGCAGGTCCTGAATCCGGCCCTCCAAATACTGCGGAACCAGGGCCAGAACTTCGGGCGGCAGATCGGAATCCGGCTCCTCACATTGGGTAGGGGCACAATGTTCGGCCAAGGCTGCCAGGAGCTTGGCTTTGCGGATTGGCTTAGTCAGAAACGCAGTAAAGCCCAACGCTCTGCACAGGTCCTCGGCATCCTTGAAGGCATGGGCGGTAAGAGCGAGAATCGGAGTCGCTTTTTGTGAGCAGGCGGCCTCCCACTTCCGCATCTGCAGCGTGGCGGCGTGGCCGTCGAGAACGGGCATTTGAAGGTCCATGAGCACTACGTCGAAGCGCTCCGTCCGGAACAGGTTCACGCCGGCTTGGCCGTCCCACGCGTGTTCGATCAGATAAGGCGCGTCCTTCAGGTAAGCGCGCATCAGGAACGCATTATCCTGCGAGTCTTCGCACAGCAGGATCCGATAAGGTCCGCCACTCCCGGCGGCGCCGCGGCCGGCTAGGCTCCGCACCGGCCCAAGGACATCCGCAACTACTTCGAACAACTGGCCGCGGCGAACCGGCTTCAGGATGTAGTTCGTAAGGCCCAAGCCGCGAGAACGGTGGGCCGCGGCGGTACGCTCCTCGTAGGTGAGCATCACGATCGGGAGACCGGCGAAAGCGGGCATGGATTTGATCCGGGCGGCGAAGGCCCATCCGTCCATGCCGGGCGCCTGGTGATCGACGAGGAGCAATTGGAAGGGAACCGATGTTCTTTGCGCTTCAAGCAACTGAGACAGCGCCGCTTCCGCGCCGCCGGCTTCCACGACAGAGATGCCCCAGCCCTCTAACGGTTCGCGAACCAGGAGGCGGTCGATCACATTTTCGCCCACCAGCAAGACTCGCCCGCCCTGCGGATCGGCGTTGGTAAGCGCGGACGGCGCTTCAGCCCGACCGGCTTGCAAGGCATACGCCGCCGTGAAGCGGAATGTGCTGCCGCTGCCGGACGTGCTCTCAACCGTCAACGCGCCCTGCATCTTGTCAACCAACGCACGGCAGATTGCCAGGCCCAGCCCGGTGCCGCCATAGTTCCTGGTGATGGAAGAATCCGCTTGTGTGAAGCTGTCAAAAACAAACGGCAGCTTGTCGGCGCTGATCCCGATCCCGGTGTCGGCAACCTCAAATTGAATCACGCAAGGCTTCCCGGACGAGGGCGCAGCGAGCCCTACCGTCAAACTAACGGCGCCGGCGCTGGTGAACTTGATCGCGTTGCCGATTAGATTGGTCAGAACGGAGCGGAGTTGATTCGGGTCCCCGATGAGGCGAGTGGGCGTGCCGGGCTCAATGGCAAACGACAGGTCGAGCTTCTTGGCGCGGGCGCGGCCGGACAGCAAATCGATGGTTTTGACGACAACGTCGTCCAGGTCGAAGCTCACGGTTTCGAAATCGAGCTTCCCGGATTCGATTTTGGCGAGGTCCAGCAGATCGTTGATCAGTTTCAGCAGATCTTCGCCGGCCCTCTGGAATACATTCACATATTGTAATTGCTGCGGGTTGAGGGGCGTCTCGGCCAGCAGGTCGGCCATGCCGATGATGGCGTTCATAGGCGTCCTGATCTCGTGGCTCATGGACGCGAGGAAATCGCTCTTGGCGCGATTGGCCGTTTCCGCCGTTTGTTTGGCCGCCTCAAGCCGGGCCTCGGCGCGCTTGCGATCTTCGCGCAGCCTTTGGACTTCGAGCGCCTTCACTACAGCGGCCGGAAGGAGAGCCATGCGATCTTTGAGAACATAATCGGCCATCCCCATCTTTATGCATGCCACGGCCCTCTCTTCCCCGAGCGAGCCGGTTAAGAGAATGAACGGAATATCATAGCCCTGTTTGTGCAGCTGCTCAATGGCTCTGCCGCCATTCCAGTTCGGCAGTTTGTAATCGGAAATGATGATATCGTAGGTCCCGGTGCGGAGCTGCTCGAGGAAATCCCACTCATTTTCAACCGTTTGGGAACGAACTTCGAAACCCGCCTTCCGTAGTTCCGCAAGGCAGAGTATGACGTCCGCCCGGCTGTCTTCAATGAACAGGATACTGATTTTCATTGCCGTTTTTGACTCCCTGGACGGTGAGGCCATCGTCGGCCGTCAGTCCTGCTATTGGAACGTTGGCCGCTGACCCATCGAGCCGGAAAGCCGTCAGCTTACTAATCGGCCGGTTTTGAGTTTTCTACAGTGGCTTGGGGGCCGTGGGAGTTGTGAAGGAACCGGCGGAGGGGACTTTCAGGTGGGCCGAGCGCTCGGAGCGGCTCGGGACGCGGCAGTCCATGGGCCTACCCCACGATTTCTTTTGAGAACATCGCGGGCCGATTGCACTATACCCACAGCTAAGCATATGCCTAAATCTGCCCATGCAGCCTGTCCGAAACCGGCGGGCGCGTAACATGAAGTCCATAAAATCGTCGCTTGAGGCCAAAATCGGCCTGACCATCCTTCTGGCAGTCGCCATCTTGTTCACGCTCGCGTGGGTGCAGTATCGAACCACTGTAGAGGGGACCAAAGCCACTTATTGGGTGGCTCATACCCACCAGGTGCTTGGATTGCTCACCGAGGTCTCGCTCAATGCCACGCGGTTGCAAAACGCCGGGCGCGGCTACGCCATGACCGGGGATTCCGCAATGCTTGCGCCTCGTGAAGCCACGATTCTGGAACTCTACAGCAGCGTCCGGCGCCTCAAAGAGTTGGTGGTGGATAACCCGCGGCAGTTGATCAGAGTGGGCTCTCTCGACCCCATCATCCCCGAGTTTCTCGCCTTTCAAAAAGATCTGACCGCTGAGCGCAATAGCTCCGCGTATTCGCCCGAGAGAGCGAGAATCCTGGTGGAGCGTGGAAGAGGGCTGGCCGATGAGATGCAACGGGCTATCGATGGAATGCGAAGGGAGGAGAACCAGCTACTGGCGGGACGCGAGAAAAGGGCGAGCGGGTTCGCGCCGGTAGCGATCACCTTAGCGGGTCTTTCCATCCTCACGATGTTCGTTGCGGCCGGATTCGTGTTCCGAGGAGTCCGCACGCTAAGCCGGGCAGAGCGCCAGTTCCGGCAAATTCTGGAAGCGGCGCCGGACGCTGTGGTGGTGATTGACCAGGAGGGCAGCATGGTTCTGGTGAACACCGAGATGGAGAAGCTTTTCGGCTACGGGCGCGAGGAGTTGCTGGGAAAAAAGATCGAGATGCTGGTGCCCGAGCGTTTCCGCCAGCGTCACCCAGGACACCGCAAGAACTTCTTCGCGGGCGCGCACACGCGGCCGATGGGCGCCGGTCTGGATTTGTATGGCAGGCGTAGCGATGGTTCTGAATTCCCGGTCGAGATCAGCCTCAGCCCGGTGGAGGCTGGAGGAGCGATGCTGGTTTCCGGCGCCATCCGCGATGTCACCGAGCACAAGCGGATTGAGGAACAACTGAAGGCGCTGGCGCAGAAGCTGCAGGAGCAGGCGTCTTTCCTCGACATCGCTCACGATGCGATCGTGGTGCGGGAGTTTGGCGGCGCGATTCACTTTTGGAGCCGCGGCGCGGAGGCGTTTTATGGCTGGAGCAAGGCTGAGGCGATCGGCCAGATTGCCCACACCCTGCTGCAGACACAGTATCCGCAATCGATTGCGGAGATTGAAGCGGCGATCCGCCGGGACGGACGATGGGAAGGCGAGCTGAACCAAGCCAGACGGGATGGATCGCGCGTCATAGTTGCCAGCCGGAAGGTTCTGCAGAAGGACGAAGGGGGGAACCCGGTCGGCATATTCGAGATTAACATCGATATTACCGGCCGCAAACAGGCGGAGGATAGATTCCGGCAGCTGCTGGAGAGTGCGCCCGATGCCATTGTGGTGATGAACCGTGAAGGCAAAATCGTGCTCGTCAACGCGCAGGTGGAAAAGCTTTTTGGCTACCAGCGCGACGAGCTTCTGGGCAACAAGATCGAGATGTTGATCCCCGAGCGCTTCCGTCACCGGCACCCCGGACACCGTGACGGCTTTTTCACAGCGCCTCGCTCGCGGCCGATGGGGGCGGGTTTGGAATTGTATGGCCTGCGCCGCGACGGCGTCGAATTCCCGGTCGAGATCAGCCTCAGTCCGCTCGAGACGCAGGAAGGCACGCTGGTTTCCAGCGCCATTCGCGATGTCACCGAGCATAAACGGGTTGAGGAACAATTGAGGGCGCTGGCGGCGAAGCTGCAGGAGCAGGCTTCCCTTCTCGATGTCGCTCACGATGCGATTATCGCGCGGAGTTTTGAGGGCGAAGTACGTTTTTGGAACCGGGGGGCCGAATTGATTTATGGCTGGAGCAGCGCGGAGGCGATGGGACAGATCACTTATACGCTGCTGCAGACAGAGTTCCCGCAGCCGCTTGCGGAAGTGGAAGCCGCGGTCCGGCGGGACGGACGATGGGAAGGGGAGTTGACCCAGACCAGGCGCGACGGGTCGCGCGTCACGGTTGCCAGCCGCAAGGTCTTGCAGCAGGATCAGCGGGGAAACGCTCTCGGGATACTGGAAATCAACAGCGACCTTTCCGCACGGAAACAGGCGGAGGAGGGATTCCGGCAACTGCTGGAAGGAGCGCCGGACGCCATTGTGGTGATGAACGGAGAAGGCCAGATCGTGCTCGTCAACGCGCAGGTGGAGAAGCTTTTTGGCTACCAGCGCGAAGAACTTCTGGGCCGCCACATTGAAGTGCTGGTACCGGAACGCTTTCGCCGGCAGCAGCCCGGATACCGCGATAGCTTCCTGATGGAACCCGGCTCGCGTCCGATATGGGCGGGTCTGGAATTGTATGGCCTGCGCCGCGATGGCTCCGAATTCCCGGTCGAGATCAGTTTAAGTCCGCTCGAGACTCGGGAAGGGACGCTGGTTTCGGGCTCCATTCGCGATATCTCGCAGCGCAAGCGGGCGGAGGAAGAGATCAGAGGCCTGAACCGGGAACTGCAAGACGGCATCACCGACCTGGCCGCGTCGAACAAGGAACTGGAGGCCTTCACCTATTCCATCGCGCATGACCTGCGGGCGCCGCTGCGGCACATTCAAGGCTTCTCCAAGTTGTTAGCCGAAGATCTGCGGGCGGATACGGAGCCCGCTACCCGCGAATACCTGCGAGACATTATAGATAGCGCCGAGGACATGGGCCACATGGTGGACGATCTGCTGGCCTTAGCGCGCGTGGGTCGCCAGGAACTGACCATGGAGGTGACCGGGCTCAATTCCCTGGTGGAAGAAGTCCGGAAAGACCTTAGACGAGACATCGCGGATCGGGATATCGAGTGGCAAATCGGGGACTTGCCGTATCTCGATTGCGATCCCGGCCTGTTGAAGCAGGTGTTCGCCAACCTGCTCTCGAACGCCGTCAAATATACCCGGCCGCGCAAGCGGGCGGTGATCGAAGTCGGACAAATGAAAGGGGAAGGATCACCCACGATCTTTGTCCGGGACAACGGCGTAGGCTTCAACATGAAATATGCCGATAAGCTATTCGGGGTGTTTCAGCGTCTGCACCGCAAGGAAGATTTCGACGGCACAGGGGTAGGCCTGGCGACGGTGCAGAGGATCATCCATAAGCATGGCGGCGCCATTTGGGCCGAAGCGGAACTGGATAAGGGAGCTACATTCTTCTTCAATCTGGCGGCCGCTCGCAACCTGGAAGACACGAAAGGAAATCATGACTGGCAACTCAATGGCAATCTTGTTGGTTGAAGACGACCCCCGCGACGCGAGGATGACCGTTCGGGAGCTGCAGAAGTGCAGCTTCACGACCCACATCGACGTAGTCCAGGATGGGGAAGAGGCGCTCGATTACCTGTTCTGCCGGGGAGCCTACAATGAGCGCTCGCCCGACCATCCGCCGCAACTGATCCTGCTGGACTTGAAATTACCCAAAGTGGACGGCCTGCAAGTGCTGCGGGAAATCAAGAGCAGGCCCGAGACCCGGCCAATTCCAGTGGTGGCGCTCACTTCCTCCAGGGAAGAGAAGGATATGGTGGCGTGCTACCAATTGGGCGTCAACAGCTATATCCAAAAGCCGGTGGAATTCGAGCAGTTCCGGGAGACGATCAAGACGCTCGGGCTTTATTGGACCAAGCTCAACGAGCCGCCGCCGGAGAAGGCTTTTCAGGCGCAATAGGCGCAAAGCTGCCGAGAAATCCGCTCAGGCTGGCGAGATGGCGAGCCACAGCCAGGTCGTCGGCTTCTTCGGAAGCGCTGCGGATGGCCGCGCCCGCGTCCGATACCGTCGGCAAGCCGAAAGCGTTGCCGGTGCCTTTCAACTGGTTGGCGATCATCTTAATCCGCTCATAGTCGCCAGCCTGGGAGGCTAAAATCATCTGGCTGATTTTTTCCAGCATGCTGGCGATGTATGCCGGCAGCAACTCGCGTATCACCTGAGTTTCGATGCTCTCGCGAGAGCCGGAAACGACGGATTCGGTTCCACCTTGAGTTCGAGAGTCGTCCAGGGTGTTGAGGCAGCATCGCAGCTTTTCCACTCCGTAGAGCGCCGCACCGAGGTTTGGCGCCTGTTCCAGGCTGGCGCCGATCTCGCAAATCGCCGAGAGGCCGCAAGCCCTCCCCGACGACCTGATCCGGCGGCCGGTGCGCGCGATGGATGCCAGGTCCGAAGCCTCGAGAGCGTCCACGAGGCAGGTTAACTCGCTCCGGCAGGTGACGATGAAATCCGCCAGCAGCTCAGGCGCGGGCATTCTGGGCGCGCCGTATTGGCGTACCACCTGTAACAACGTTTGCCGCAAGATAGGTTTCGAGAGATGCAGGGCGCAGCCGGTGGCCAGGATGCGTCTGGCGGCGGTGACGTCCGAGAGTGCGGTTAAGGCCGCAACGGGTGTCCGCGGCAAGCGGTTTTCGGTTTCCCAGCTCCGGATCGCCGCAGTGGCCGTGTAGCCATCGAGCTCAGGCATCTCCATATCCATGAAGACCAGATTGAAGGGCAGCGCGGCCCGCTTGAAGACCTCGATTCCTTCCCGGCCATTGTTCGCAACGGTCAAGGCGATCCCCGGATCGGCCAGGTAGGCCTGCAGCAGGCGCACTGTGTCGGGACAATCGTCTACCAGCAAGACGCGGCATCTGGCCTGCAGCGGCGTGGACGCTGCCGGGCGTTGGCATTCTTCCATTACTTCTATGTGTTTCATAAGCGTTGTAAAGTACTCATCGGCGGGTCTGGATATTCTGTGAAGGAATGCGCCGGATTCGCGAAATCCCGCTTCCTCAGGGTCACGGCCCCGTCGGAACTGCGCCGAATCGTGCTGACAGCGGCGGGGCTCGTGCCGTAACATGGTTGCATGGGATGTGGACACGGACAAAGCGGCCTGAATCAAATTAACAACGCCATTCGCCCCGGCGCGCACAAGGTCTTCTGCACCAAGTTTCAGAAAGAGATGGAGGGTCTGGACGAGGTTCCGTTCGAAGGCCATCCGCTGGGACAGAAGATCTATGAGAACGTGTCCAAAGAGGCGTGGAAGATGTGGGTGGAGCACATGAAGATGCTCATGAACGAGTATCGGCTCAACCTGGGCACGGCCGAAGCGCAGGAGTTTTTGATCCAGCAGATGGACAGTTACTTCTTCGGCGAGGGGTCGGCGTTGCCGGAAGGCTTCGTGGCGCCTAAAGCGAAGGGCTGACGGTTCCTCTCAGGCTGGCGGACGCTTGGCATCCACGCGCGGCAATTCGCGCGTCATCAAGCCGAAGAGAACCAGCGAAGCGATGGGCGAAATGGATGTCCAGAAGTACATCACCTCCGGCGAGTTCGGCCAACTGTTACTCCGCATGTAATAGGCCCTGAGCACGGCCACCGGCACCGGATAAAGAAACGCCCCGCAGACCAACGCCGCCGCCACCAGCCACCACAGCCTGCGCCGGGCGGCATAGCCTAGAAGCAGCGCTACCCCCGGATACTGCATCACTTGGTAGTGAGTCCACGACACCGGCGAGGCTGCCAGGGCTAAGGCCATGATCGCTGCGCCGGCCAGGGAAACCTGCCGGGAACTGAGCCTGCCGCGGACCGCGACGGCCAGGACCAGGCATCCGGCCGCCAATGTGACCAGCGACACGCCGGCCGAAAGAAGACGCTGGGCGGCGGATAACCGAAGGCCGGGGAGGCCGTTTCCAGTGATCCAGTCGTTGGGCATAGGCCCGCCGCGCGGTAAGGGCTCGTATATCCGCAGGGCCACCGAGGGCAGCGACCAACTCAGCACGGAGGGCGTTCCGGCGAGATAATCCTGCCGCAGAGGCGCTTTGGGACCGGAGAGGCACCATGCCAGGATCGCCCAGGGAACCGCCAGCAAAAGCGCCGCGGTAGCTAACACCGCAGACAGCGCGCGCCAATCGCGCCGCAAGGCCAGGATTGCGCATAGTACTCCGGGGATCAGTTTCAGGGCGAAGCCGGTTCCGATGCAGGCTCCCTGGCGGCGGCCGGCAAGCGTGTAAGCTGCCGCCAGCAGGAGCGTCAACTGCGGGCCGATCTGGCCCAGGGACAAGGCCTCGCCCGCGGCGGCGCCAAGCGCCCATACGACTGCGACGATGCAGGCCGCGATCCGGTCCGATCCCAGATGGCGCCAGATCAACCAGGCGGCGGCCAAGAGGCACACGTGCGAAAAGAGGAACCAGACCCAGCGCGCCGGGACGTAGTCCAAACGCGCGAGCGGCGTTAAGAGGCAGGCGAGCAGGGGAGGATACAGATAGCCGTCCGCGAGATAAGGCGACTCGCCGTGCGCCACGCGCTGCGCCGCCAGGTAGTAGCAGCGGAAATCGCTGAGACCGGCGTTGGGCATCTGGTCGAGAAAGCTGTCGTGGATATACCATGCGGCGCAGAGAAGGACGATAGCCGGTGCGGCGGAACGCGAGAGCCAAGTGCGTAAACTCGTCATCGATGCCTACCTGAAGGTTTCGAGCGCGGTGGCGATATCGAAACGTAAGCTGGAGTGCGCCTTGCGTAGCGCGGCTTCGACGGCTTGCGAGGAATGGCCGCGGGCGAAGATGAATCCTAAATAGCTGGAGCCTTCGGGCAAAGGGATGAGACGCTGTCCAGGCGTGGCGGTGACGATGATCTCATCCACGCCGGCGGACGCCTCCGCGAGGCCTTCGACGGAGCGGTAGACGCCGTCTTTGGGAATCGGAATCATCATTACGCCGGATGCGCCGTTGGCCAGGCGGAACTGGGAGACATCTTCGCCTAGCGCGTGGCGTAGGATGAGCTCTTCGTAGGGCAGACCGGTTGGTCCGCACGGGTCCCCCTGGACCCGTTTCTCGCTGCCGGGATTTGCCTCATCGGGCTGCGGGCTGGCCGGCCAGGGGGCCGGCCGCGGACCAGGGGGTCCGCCCCACAATGCCAAGCGCAAGGCTTTGGCGCACAGGCCGCCGATGGGGCGCGCGTGGGCTTCCAGCATCCAGGCGCCTTCCGCGTTGTGGCGCAACTCCGCGTGGACCGGGCCGTGGCGTAAGCCTAGCGCTCGAACGGCGCGCGCCGTGGTCTGGAGCAGCGCGCGCTGCACGTGGTCCGGTTCGCGCGACGGCGTTACGTAGATGGTCTCTTCGAAGAATGGGCCTTCCAGCGGGTCGGGTTTGTCGAATATCGCGATGGGCTGGAACTCGCCGGCTGTGACCAGGCCTTCGATGGCGAACTCGCGGCCCGGGATGTAGCTCTCCACTTGCAGGTAGCGCTCTCCGATCTTGCGGATGCGGTCGAATGCGGCGACGAATTCGGCGGCGTTGTCGGCGCGTATCACGCCGCGGCTGGCGGAAAGTCCGAGCGGCTTCAGAACGCAGGGATATGGCGCGCGGGCGGCAAGTGCGTGTGGATCGTCAGTGAATGGCGCGCGAAAGAATTGCGGGACGCGCAGACCCGCGGCTTGATAGAGTTGCCGCGCGAGGTACTTGTCATTGCAGGCGCGCGCAGCCTCTGGCGGATGGAACGGCGCGCCCAGCATCTGCGCGGCTTCGGCGGCAAGCATCGCCGGCCGGTCGCCCACGGCCGCGACGCCGTCGAACTGCAGGCCGCGCAAGGTTTCGAGCGACGCCGCGATGCGGTCGAATTTGACGGGGATGGCGCGGTCGCCCCAAGGATCCTCCAGGATATGGCAGCGGTCGGTAGCGAGCGTCAAATCGACTTCCAGACGCCGCGCCGCATCGGCGAAGACGCGGATCTGGTAACCCGTGGTCGCCGCAAAAAGTAGAAGCCGCTTCGCCACCGATTCCATTCTCTCAATTGCTATGGTGGTGTATGTGAAAGCATTGGTGAAGAGCAGGCGCGAAGCGGGGTTGTGGCTGGAGGAGGTCGAACCGCCGAAGATCGGGATCAGCGACGTGTTGATCCAGGTGCTGCGCACGGGCATCTGCGGTAGCGACGTGCATATCTACAAGTGGGACGAATGGGCGCAGCGTACGATTCCCGTGCCGATGGCGATCGGGCACGAGTTCGTCGGCAGGATCGTCGAGGTCGGCTCGAACGTCAACGATTTTTTCCGCGGCGATATCGTCAGCGGCGAGGGCCACGTGGTCTGCGGCCGGTGCCGTAATTGTCTGGCGGGGCGGCGCCATCTGTGCGCGTACACGCAGGGCGTAGGAGTGAACCGGCCAGGCGCGTTCGCCGAGTATATCGCCCTGCCGATGACCAACATCTGGCGGCACCACGAAGGCATCGACCTGGATGTCGCGGCCATTTTCGACCCGTTCGGCAACGCCGTGCATACCGCGCTATCGTTTCCCGTTCTGGGCGAGGATGTACTGATCACAGGCGCGGGACCCATCGGCATTATGGCCGCGGGCGTGGTGCAGCACGCCGGCGCGCGCTTCACCGTGATCACGGATGTGAATCCGTATCGCCTGGACCTGGCGCGCAAGATGGGCGTGACCATGGCGGTGAATGTACACGAGGCGAAACTGGACGCCGTGCAAAGACAGCTCGGCATGACGGAGGGCTTCGATGTGGGACTGGAGATGTCGGGCAACCCTGCGGGATTCCGCGACATGATCGCCAACATGAGCCACGGCGCGAAGATCGCCATGCTGGGCATTCCATCCGAAGACATGAGCATCGATTGGCGGACGGTGATATTCAACATGCTGACCATCAAGGGCATCTACGGCCGCGAGATGTACGAGACCTGGTACAAGATGAGCGTGATGCTGCAATCGGGACTGGACATCAGCCCGGTGATCACGCACCGGTTGCACTATACGGAGTATGAGAAGGGATTCGAGGCGATGATGTCGGGGAATTCGGGGAAGGTGATTTTGAATTGGGCGTGAGGGCGAGAAAGAGGACAGGCCCGGAGGCCTGTCCTACATGCGGTTACGGCAATGTCACCGGGGTCGCGCCGGCCAGGTAGATGGCGTTGAAGAGGAACTTGAAGGTGCCGTGGGGCTGCGCGCGGAAAGTGATCTCAGGGCCGAACAGATAGATCTTACCTTTGCCTACGTCGCCTTCCACCGCGCCCACCGAGCCGTTCAGGTACTGTTGCCCCCAGGCCCAACCGCTCCGCAGCGGCTCCGCATTGGGAAACCATGCGATGGGGCGCGTTCCCTTTTCGGCGGCTCCGGGCAGAAGGTGGAACGCCGGGTTGTTCATGTAGAAGACATCCACTTTGTCCGGCAAACCATAAGCGATCGGCAAAGTGTTATCCACGCTGGCCTGCAGCACCGATCCGGGGATGTAGAACTTCGTCGTCGGGAGCCGCCCGCCTTCGCCGTCCGCGGACGCGTCGATTAGAGCGTTGCTCAATGGCAGTCCGAAGTAGTGGTCGAAGCCGGTAGAGCCGCCGATGGCCAGCAGGGTTCCGCCGTCTTCGACGAAGCGATGCAGTTGCGGCCCCGTGGTGGCCGCGGAGACGCTGCCGACCTGGTTCTTGTATTCATCGGGGACGCCGGATGCTTGTGCTCCACGGCCGCCTCGACCTCCACGGCCACCGGCGGCGGTTGCGCCAGCCGCGCCACCGGCTCCGCCACGTCCTCCGCCTCCACCCCGTCCGCCGCGTCCACCGCCTTCTCCGCCGGGCAATGCGTCGCCCGAGAATATCAACACGTCAAACTTACTCTTCAGGTCGCCGGCATCGAGAGTCGGCGCGTAGACCAACTCATAAGGCGTGGGGAAAGCCTGCTCGAGCATCCAGCGGATCTGGCCGGAATCCTGCGAACCGCCATAGCGGTCCCACAGGCCCACGCGCACGGGGCGGAGCTTCAGCGCTTCGCCTTGCGGCTTGACCGCGGCTGCATCGAAATTGAGGCCCAATTCCTTCGACAGCTTTTCCAGCGAAGCGGGGGTTGACGCTTTGGCGGGAATGTAGATTGTGCCGGCCGGGTAGGTCTTGTTGTTGGCCGTGAGCGGCTGCTTGAGCCAGTAGACTTCTTCACCGGCCGCGAGCAGCCGCGTGGTGCCGGTGAAGGCGTCGTTCACCTGATGGCTTAGCAGGTAGCCCGCCGGGCCCGATGTTTGCGAGACATGGCCGGCGGGCGGTTTGAGCAGGCCGTCGATCTTCTCGAACGGGCCGTCAAAACCGTCCAGAATGCGGTCGAACTGCACACCCATCTGGAAGGCCAGAGTGTATCCGGTGATGTCGTAGGGCGGACGCGGCGGGCCACCCGGATATATGAAATCGTTGGGGTGGTCCTGCGGTTCCAGCATGTCGCGCAAATGCGGCCGGAAGGCTTGCGCGGCCTTGACCACATAGGAACCGGCCGGGTACTTCTTGCCGGCCACCTCGAAATTACGCGTGGCGCGATGGACCACTACGCCGGCTTTGATCAGAGCGTTGACAAACTTGGTTGCGGTCAAAAAATCCGGCTGATCCGAAGGGATGATATAGCCGCGCGGGTCGCGCATTTCCGGCGTGCGCAACTGCTCCCAATACTTGAGCGGGATGCCGCGGCCTCCGCCGGATCCACCCTCGGCTTCCACAACGCCGGACGCCCGCCCGGCGCGGCCTGCACCGCCTGTGTCTTTTTCATAAGCCGCCTCCAGCGCGGCGATGCGTTTCGGGGTCAGCGTCCAATAATCCTCGCTGCCGCGCTCGATGGAATTCTTCCCGGCGCGGTATATGCGGAAGAGAAAATCCTCGCGAAATTTGGAGGCGATATCGAGGATGGCGCGGTCGCTGGTAATCAGGTAGTCGATGCTCTGGCGCTGATGCCACTCTTGCCTGGGACCGATGGGATCCGGCTGGTCGCCGTTTGGCAAAAGCTTCGAAGCAACGAGCGGGATGCTGATGGGCGACGGATTGCCGATGATCTCCGACAGCAGGCCGATCTGGTTGTGGAATCCGGTGGTGGTGCGGTCGCCGCCGTTGAACCAGGTGGAATATGGGGCGTTGCTGCGCATCACGGCGCCGGGCTTGCCTTCGGCCAGGAACCTCTCATGCACGGCGGCCGAAACCAGGTCGATGCCGATAGGAACCAGCGGGTCCTGATTGTAGTTGAACGGATCGCGGAACGGCGAGAAGAAGAGCACCGATCCCGCCGGGCCGGTCTGATGCTGGTTGTACATGATCTGCGGAATCCATTCGACATACATCTGGCGGTTGACGGCTTCCGTCTCGGGTTGGTTGGCGATGTAGGAGTCACGATTGTCGTCGTGTCCCACATACTTCTGGTAGAGACGAGGCAGGCCGTTCAGACTGCGTTCTTTGGGATCGAAGTTACGCATGTACCAGTTGGAGACAAGTTCCATGCCATCGGGGTTGATCGGGACCAGCAGCAGGATGTCGTCGTTGAGGATGCGCAATGTCTCCGGATCGGTGCGGCTCAGGAAGTCATAGGTTTCGATGAAGAGAGCCTGAGCATTCACGGACTCATTGGCGTGGAGGCCGCCATCGATCCAGACCACGGCTTTGCCCTCGGCAGCTAACTGATGCGCCTGTTCGTCGGTGAGGCCTTCGGCGCGCCCGAGGCGCTGCGAGATCTCTTTGTAACGGGCGAGTTTCTTGTGGTTGGCCGGCGAAGTGATGATGGCCATGATAATCGGGCGGCCTTCGGCGGTCTTGCCAATTTCCTCCAACTTCATGCGGTCGGATTCCTTGGCCACCTTGTTCCAGTATTCGAGTAACTGAGTGTAGTTGGCGAGGAAGTAATCGTCGCCTGCCGTATACTGGCCGATCTTGGGCGGAGTGATGGTCTTCTGGGCGGCGGCCGGGTACACGGCAAGGATAAGGGCCAGCCAGGGGAGCGCTGCTGATTTGAGATTTCTTGTTCGCATTTGAGTCTTCAATTAATTTAAGTCTTCCGGTCTTACAGTGGCGCACGCACTTATGCGGCCGGCCAAAAATGCGTTCACACGAGTGTGAACGCTGCACGCATGAGTGCGTGCGCCACAAGTTGCAGGGGTGGTCACAGGCGGCTACCGATGGCCATGAGTGGGCATGGCAGGCCACAGGTGAGTGAGAGATGTGCATCAGAATTCTATTCGCACACCCAGGACAACGTTGCGGTTGCCGGTGGCCGTGGTGATCTGGCCGAAACTGGTGCTATCGATGTTCAGGTTGGGAGTACCCCAGATCGGACGGTTGAGCAGGTTGATGGCGTCGGCGCGAACACGCAACGTGATGTTGTGCTCCTTGTTCAACGTGACTGCCTTCGATAGCTGCATGTTCAGCGTGAACGTACCGAGGCCCCGGTAACTCGCCGCGCTTAGCGTACCGAGTTGCCCGGGAACGGGATTTTCCAGCAGTAGCTGGCCGTTGGCTCCTTGAATGGCGTAGAGTGTGCTCTGGCTCTGCAGGTTCGATGGCAAATTCCTCGCCGACGGGTCGGTAACCTGAGTCAAGCCGGTGAAATACACCACGTTGTTGCCTACCTTCTCTACGCTGCCCGAAGGCTGGGGCCCGAGTTGAATGTCCGTGGCGCTCTGACCATTGAAAGTGTCTCCCGCACTGTTGCCGAAGGTAGTCGGAGCCCCCGATTGCTTGTTGAAGATGACCGCTGTCTGCCAGCGCTCCACGATATGCGACAGCACGCCGTGGCTTTGGCTCAGGAAGTGCTTATCTGGCCCGAAGGGCATGTCCCAGATGCCGCTGGTGCGCCATACGTTGGGGGTATCGAAGCTGAGTAACTGCTTGCTTAGGGCCTCGTTGCGGAGAGTCAGAAAGTTGCTCACTTCGTTCTGGGTGTTGCCGTCGTAAGTCCCTAGCGCCTTGCTGCGGACGTAACTTGCCTGCACCTGGAGTCCGCCCTGGAACCGCTTATTGACTTCAACTTGACCCGACTGATAGGTGGAGTCACCGAAGTTACCGACCAGATCGGCCGTGCCCACCTGCGGATTGGCCACTACGAAGTTCGCGGGCAGTCCACCGTTCAGCAGCAGGCCGCCGCGGATTCCGGTCACGAATGTGTTGAATGCCAGGAAGTTGGCGAAGCCGCCGACGTTGTTGGTGAGAAGGTACGCCTGCAGCGTGGTGTTCTGGCGCACCGCGTCCGACCCAGTGATGCTGGCGCCATTCACCACTCCTACGCTCGGAATGTTCAAGCCTTTGAAAATCTGGTTTAGCAGCGGTGAATTTCCGCCGGCCTCGGTAGTATCGAAGGCGGTCAGAATTCCATTCTCGAAGATGTTGACTTCGTTGATATTGGTGCCCTGCGTCAGCTTGGTCCCTTTGCTGGCGACGTAGCGGACGTCGAGCACTACGCCTTTGCCTAATTGCCGGCCGAGTGACGCGTTCCAGTTCTGTACATAGCCCCGCTTCCATCCGCTATCCGCGATGTCGACGCTCTGAGTGGTGCTGTTGTTATCGTTGATTGGAATAGTGGCGAGCGGCGGCGTGGACGGGGTCGGCAGCGGCAGTGATATCTGACCCAGCCCCTGGTAGGTGGAGGGTGTGATGGATTGCGCCTGACCGAGGCCCGGGGCGCCATAACCGTAGATCTGATTGAGGAGCGCCAGAAAGTTCTTTTCGTAGGAGACGCCGTAGCCGGCGCGGAACACTGTCTTGTCCTTGCCGAACCATGGCAGCGAATAAGAGAGGCCGAGCGCGGGCGCAAAGTCGCGATAGTCCGGCTTCCAGGGCTCGATGCCAGGATTTGGCGAGTTCTTCCCGATTAACTGCAACTGCATAAGCTGTCCGGGCTCATAGCCAGGATTAAAGAGCGCGGCCAAGGTGGTGCCCGAGATGCCGAAGATGCTTTGCGAGCCGCCGACTAAGTCGGTCATGCGGCCGTGAGCCTCATAGGGAATGCCGTAATACTCCCACCGCAGGCCCAGGTTGATAGTCAGGCTGCTGCTCACCTTGATGTCATCCTGCACATAGCTCGCCCACTCATGCGTGATCCATGTGTGCTGCTCCTGTCCAAAGGGCAGATACTGCGGGTTAGTGCCGCCCGGTGAGTAGAACATTTCGGTGAGACTGCCCACCGATCCCGCGAGGTTGGTCAGCAGGTTAGTGGCAGTAGTGGAATTCGCGCCAATGCCGGCGATGGTAGTGATGTTTTGCGTGCCCACATTGCCGGTTCCCAGAGTGACGCGCGGAATCACGTCGAAAGCGTGAAAACTGTCTTCGTCGACGATATGAAATTCGACGCCCACCTTGAGTGCGTGGCGGCCGCGCAGCCAGGTAATCTTGTCCGAAGCCTGATACACCGGAGTGATGCGCCCTTGCGGATCTTCCCCGGTGCCGGTGGTGTACGGGCTGGTCAATCCACCGGCTAAGCCAAGGATATACGGCACGCCGTTTAGCGAGGGTAGCAGGCTTGTGCCCTGGGAGTTGGATGTCCACGGCGCTTCGAAATCGAGGTTGGTGCGCTGCACGCCGATGCGCGCTTCGTTGACCATCGCGGGGCCAAGGGTGGAAACAAGAGCCAATGAGCCTACCGTAGAGAACTGTTGATAGCGCCCGGGAACGGATGTCGGATAATTCTGCAGATCGTTGCCGTTCGGGTTGTTCTCGGTGTCGTGGTTGTAACTGCCGGTCAGGCGTTCGGACTCGTTGAAGTTGTGATCCACGCGCAGGTCGAGCGAATAGATGTTGGTGGGCACGCGCGCCTGCCAGATGTAAGCCGCCGTATTGAGCCCGTCGCCCGCGGCCAGATAGTTGTTCGGCAGCGGCATTAGCGCCAGGTTTTTGGCCACGATGCCGGTGGAATCGGGAGTCAGCCGGTTTGGATCGAGCCCGAACAGACTCACGGATTGCAGCCCTCCAGTTGCGCCCCGCGGCGCCACCGGGTTGCCGCTCAAATCCACCGAAGGATTGTTGGCATTCGCGTTGGCGTTCTGTACGCCGGGATAGAAGCGAAAGATTCCCTCGCGCGCATCGGCGGTGAGGACGGTATCGGTAACCGGGGTTAGCGCGCGGCTGATACTGGCCTCGAATAGAGCGAAGAAAAAGGTCTTATTCTTGCGCACCGGTCCATCCACGCGCGCCCCGGTCTGGTTCAGCACCTGAACGCTGCGCGCGAGGTCGTTGCGGTTGTTCGACCACGTATTGGCGTTGAGGTCGGTGTTGTGAGCGAAATCGTAAACGCTGCCGTGGAACTTGTTGGTGCCCGCGCGCGAGACCAGTTGTACCTGGCCGGATCCGCGGCCGTACTCGGCGTCGGCCGGCGACGTAACCACCTTCACTTCCTCCACGCGGTCCACGGTGGTGGCGATCATCTGGCCGGTGATCGATTCCAGCACCGCGTTGTCCTGGATGTTAGTGCCATCGAGGGTAATGTTCATCATGTCGGTGCGCGATCCATTCATGTTTACGCCGCTCCCTGTCGAAACCAAGCCTGCCTGGGTGGCCACCAGTTCCATGACGTTGCGGCTTGAGACTGGCAAGTCCTGTATGCGCTGTGAATTGAGCAGGCCTCCTTGGGAGGCGGAGAGATAGCTGACCGAATCGGCGTTGGCAGTGACCTCTACGCTCTCCTTAGTTGCGCCTACTTGCAAGGTGAGGTTTTGGTGTAAGTGGTCGCCGATGCGGAGCGTGGTCTGATTCAGATCGAGCCGCTTGAATCCTTCCTTTTCGGCGGTGAAGCGGTAATCGCCGGGCGGCAGCGCCGCATACAGGTAGACTCCCGCAGCGTTCGAAGTAACTACGGTTTTCACTCCGGTATTGAGATTCAGCGCGGTTATGGTAGCGGCGGGAACGATGGCTCCGGTGGCATCCAAAACGTTGCCCGAGACAACTGCGTCGGTGCCTTGCGTCCAGGCGGCCGGCGCGAACAGGATTGAGACCGCCAAAATCAAAATCCATAAGTAGGGCGCCGCAGCTCGGGTAAGTTCTCTATAGCTCTTAGGAATGCTATTTGAATGCGGCTGGCCGGGATGGAGGCCAATAGCCGTTGTACGTTTCTTCATCTTCGATCCTTTCAATAGCCCGATCTTCGCGGGCGAACAAATCCTTAAGTATGGAAAGTTGGGAGAACCGCTTCAACTGCGGGACTCAGCACAGAGAGTCCGCGGCTCCAAAGAAGTTGAAAAAACGGGCAGGCAGGGCCCTTCAGAAGGATGTAGTTAGCGGCGACAACAGCACTCGCCGGTGGGGTAAGGACGACGCGGCGAATGTGCAGACACCATCATCTTCGTTTGTAAGAGACGGAAAGTCGTATGCAACTTGTTGTTCATCGACGATATCATGAGCGTAATAAGCGGTCAAGTTAAATTGCACGACAAGCGACAGGCCAGGAGGCCTGTCTTACTGCTTTGCGACGGGCGGGACCAGCACTCCAGTGCCATACTTTTCGATGGTCCGAGTCTTCATGTTGTAGACGTCGCCTATGGAAAGGACATAATACGGTTTTTCCCAGGGCTGATACACGTGAGTGTTGTCGTGTATGGCAACCTTCCACTTTCCAATCACCTGAAAGCGGTCCCCGGTGACAACGATCGCGGTACCTTCAGACAGGCCTATTCCGAGCAGATTGGGATACTTCTTGATTACCGGAATGATGTCGTCCCAGCGATTGCGAGTATTGATATGCTGATCTATGGCGACCTTGCGGAGAAAGGCGAAGCCGTGTTCGTGCTCCGGTTCCGGAGTCATGACAATCTCGGAGCCGGCGATGGCGCCGCGCACCAGATAGTCACCTTGAATGGTTGCGCCGGCCGAGCTGCCGCCAATTACGCCGCCGCGCTCCAACACCTTGTGGAATTCGCGTAAGGTCAAAGTGTTGGCGTAGGAGTCGACAATATTCCACTGCCGTCCCCCGTCGAACCAGACACCGTTGGCATCGCGTAGAATCTTAGCGAACTCTTCGGTGTCGGCCACTTTCGGATCGTGCGTGTGCAGCATATGCACATTATTGACTCCCCGCTTTTTCCAGGCGGCGACCACTTGTTCCTCGTTGTAGACCTTCCAAGTGCCGTCCTGGTTCTTGTTGCCGCCGGCCGTGGGGACGACAACGATGTTGGCGCCCAATCCTCCGGCCTTATTGATGAATGTCTCGAAGATGCCGGTACCCACGTCGGAACCGCCACCCTGGATCACAAGCGTCCCCTTCGCCGGGCCGTATTCCGGCTCTTGTGCGAAGATACTTCCTGCCAACAGAGCTGCCATAAAGGCAAGTTTTAGTTTCATAAACGTAGAGATGCGCATATCATTCCTATTGACTCACGATAAAGTGACTCACGAAAACCGCGTTGAAGATACTGTTTCAACCATCGGGACTCAGCACGGAGAGTCGCGGTTCTAAGGAAGCTGACAAACGGGCATGCAGAGCCCTTCAGAGATCACTAAAAGCGACGACAATTATCGATAACAACATCGATGACAACAGCGCTCGCCGGTGGCGTGAAAACTGCGCCGTATCGGCTGGAGCCACACAGCGATACTCGACCGTCGATATTCGCCCCCATGAGCAGCGAAAAACCACAATCTACCGTTTGTTCATCGAGAATATCATGATTGGTTTGGCACCGTCAAGAAAATCGGTCGAGCGGTTGAGGCAACTGTCCGTTTTTGGGACTGGGGTCGTTTGGTATCCTGGGGCCGGCCGGTTTGCTGTGCCCCCGGCCGGCGAGTAATGCGCTGATGAGCTTCGGGTTAGCGGTGATGAACGCGGTGGCCGAGGAGCGGCGAGAGCTGACTGAAAGGTGGAGACCGGGTGCAGGCTGCAAGTTATTGGGACTGGGCTCGGCCGCGTAGAAGAACCCCTACTTAAGTATACAGGTTCGGAAAAAGCCCGTCCGCGGCTTGCGTATTGTTTTCATGGAGATATGGGGAAATAGGTTCTGTGACCGGTCTTTGGCGAGGATTCGTTGACTGGAAAACGGTAATTCCCGTCCGACAAAATGGTGGCAATGAGAAGGGTTGGCGCCGGGTAATTGGCTTAGCCAAGCTTCGTGCTCAGAAGCCGCTGCTCCTGGATCGAGCAGTAAATCCGAGGGCAGAAGTTGGATCGGGACTACGGACGAAATGTAAGCGACCAGAACTTCCGGGATCGCGCCGATAGGTCCGGTCAGCAACAAGACCGGACGGAGCTTCATTCCAGGCACATGGCCAAACGGGAACTGGGCTAAATAGATCTCACCGGGCTGCATTCACCGGCTACCCGTCTTTGAGCGTGTAAATGTCTTGCCGCGGGTCCTGCACTTCCCCCGCCCATTCTTTCGCAACCCCGTGGGTCCAAGCGATGCCGCCGCCGTCTTCGTCGGGCAGTAAAACGATCAAGCGCACGGGGCCCGCCGGAAGCCCTTCGGGGACGCGCGCCTGAAGACGATGTTGCACGTCGATATCGCCAATCAGCTCGATCGCTTGCATGGGTGTCGCATGCGTGAGTAAGGTTACTTCTCTTGCTGCCCCGATCATAGCAAAGATCGACGGCGCTCTTTTCAGAACCCGCTGCCCCGATAATTCACCAGCGCCAGGAATTCGTCGCGGGTTTTCTTCTGGGTGCGGAACGACCCGAGCATGGCGCTGGTCATCGCGCCGGAGTGCTGCTTTTCGACGCCGCGCATCATCATGCAGAAATGGCGCGCTTCGCAGATCACGCCCACGCCTACCGGGTCGATAATCTGCTCGATGGTCTGCGCCACTTCCTGCGTCAGCCGCTCCTGAATCTGCAGCCGCCGCGCGAATGCGTCCACAATGCGCGGAATCTTGCTCAGCCCAATCACGCGCGATTTCGGCAGGTAGGCCACGTGCATCTTGCCGTAAAACGGCAGCATGTGGTGCTCGCACAGGCTGAAGAATTCGATGTCCTTCACCACCACCATCTCGTCGTATTTCACTTCGTACAGCGCGCCGTTCACCAGCTTGCGGATATCCACGCCATATCCGCTGGTGAGGAACTGCAGCGCCTTCTCGACGCGCTCCGGAGTGCGCTGCAAGCCTTCGCGCAACGGATCTTCGCCCAGCTGCACGAGGATTTCGCGCACCAGCGGCGCCATGGGCTGATCCTGCTTGGGGCGCATCATCTTCACCACTGCCTTATTCGATTTCATCGGCTCCCAACTCAAAGATGTTCCGTTCCGTCTCGGCGATGCGAATCTTCTCGAGCTTCGGCCAGGCGCCGGGGAAGGCCGCGCTCCAGTGGCGCTTCAACCGGCGGCAGATCTCCACGGCCAGGTTTTCCGACGTCGGCACTACGCCGTGAAACGCATCCGTATCCGTATTGAGATTGCTGTGGCCGAAGGGCTCGAGCACCTGCCGCCGCACCAGATCGTCCAGCGCCGCCACATCGACGGCAACGCCAGTGGCCCCGTCGGCGGGCCCGCGCGCGCTCACGTCGATCAGGTAATTATGTCCGTGCCCGTACGGGTTGTTGCACTTGCCGTAGACGCGCTGGTTCTCTTCGGCGCCGAGTTGCGGAGAGTGCAGCCGGTGCGAAGCCGCAAAAGCGTAGCGCCGCGTTACGCGGAACACGGGGCCTCGTTGGAGCGCTGGGCCTCTCCGGAACACTGCTCCGGTCCAAAGTAATCCACAAACAGTTCCGGCGTTTCGTACAGGCGGATGCCGTGCAGGCGCCGCGCCGCGCCGCACAAATGCGGCTCCAACCGGCGCCAGATTTCCCGCGCGATATTTTCCGTGGTAGGCACAACCTGGTCGAACGGCGGCGCCTCGTAATTGAGGAAGCGGTGGTCATAGGGCTCCACCACTTCGCGATTCAACAGGTCCTTCAGCTCCTTGAGGTCGAGCACCATTCCGGTCACCGGGTCGGGTTCGCCTTCGAGGCTCACTTCCACCACGTAATTGTGCCCATGGCCGTTAGGATTGGCCGCTGCGCCGTAGATGCGCCGGTTTTCTTCCTCGGAAAGCCGCGGGACACGGCAGACGTGCGAAGCCGAAAATTCCACTTTACGGGTGATAATCATGGGTCAGTCTTGGGCGCCGTGTGCGGCTCGGGAGCTACAATTAATTATAGCCCCCGATGCAAAAGACAAAAATCGACCGCCTGATCCGCATTGCCATTTGCGCCCTCACGGTGGCGTTGGTATTCGCCATCTATAGCGGCATTCATCAGCGTATCGTGATGGCCGGCGATTCCGCGCCCTCGTTCACCATCACCACCGATAACGGCAGCACGGTCTCCTTGCCGAACTTCAACGGCAAGCTGCTGGTGCTGAATTTCTGGGCGAGCTGGTGCCCACCCTGTGTGGAGGAAACGCCTTCTTTGAGCCAGCTCGCGAGCGAGTTCGGCCCCAAGGGCCTGGTAGTGCTCGGGGTGAGCGTCGACCACGACGTGAAAGCTTACAACGCCTTCCTGCAGAAGTTCCATCCGGCGTTTCTCACCGCGCGCGATTTGAAGCTGCACGAGGATTATGGCACCTTCATGTATCCCGAAACGTACATCATCAGCCCCGACGGCAAGGTGCTGCAGAAGTTTGCCGAGGGGGAGGATTTTAGCGATCCGAAAATGACGCAGCTCATTGCGGCGCTGCTTTAACCTATGCTTCCCGCTCTATTTCTCTACGCCATGCTGGACACCACCATGGTCGATACCGTCCGGGGCTACGTGGCCCAGCACAATTTCGACGCCGCCGAGCGGCAGGTGCGCGAATACCGGACGCGCGCGGGCGTGACGCCCGAGCTGGCCGAGGCCGTTTCGTGGATCGCGCGCGGGCAACTGGAGGCCAAGAATTACGCGCGCGCCGACGCTTTCGCCGCCGAAACGCGCAAGCTTTCCGAAGCGCTGCTGCAAAAGCGTAAACTCGATGCCGAGCCGCTGCTGCCCATCGCGCTGGGCGCGTCGATCGAGGTACACGCACAGGCGCTGGCCGCCCAGGGGGCGAGGTCGGAGGCGGTGGCGTTCTTGCGTGACCAGGCGAAGCTGTTCGCCGGCACATCCATTGTGGAGCGCGTACGCAAGAATCTGAACCTGCTGAGTCTCGAAGGCAAGCCTGCGCCGGAGCTGGATGAGAGCGAATGGCTCGGCTCGAAGCCGCCCACGCTGGCGAGCCTGCACGGGCATCCGGTGCTGCTGTTTTTCTGGGCGCACTGGTGCAGCGACTGCCGGGGAGAAGCGCCGCTGATTGCCGATCTGCAACGAATCTACGGGCCCAAGGGTTTGGTGGTGATCGGCCCCACCAAGCTTTTTGGGTATGCCGCCAACGGCGACGATGCCGCGCCGGCGGTGGAGAAGCCTTACATCGATAAGGTCCGGCTGCAGTTCTACGCGATGCTGCCCCACATGGCCGCGCCCCTGAGCGCTGCGAACTTCCAGGCTTATGGAGCCAGCACCGTGCCCACTATAGTACTAGTGGATACCGCCGGCATCGTGCGCTTGTATCATCCGGGCGTCATGCCGGAATCGGAATTAGCCGCAAGAATTCAATTGGTTCTGAAGAAGTGAGGGATTTCTCAGGCCGGCGGGCGTTTTCTGACGGGCGACGGGGTGTGGTAGCGGTCATACTTCCGTAGCGATTCAATCAACGCATCGACGTTGTTTCGCCGTGCGTATAAGTATTCGAGCTGCTTGCGGTGGGTGATGTCGATGGCGAACTCCAGGGGCTTCCGGGCAAGCATAGTACAGGTGTACCAGAAGTTCTACGCTAATACAATAGAATATTTCCAATCTTAGTTGCCGGTTTACTATTACCCCCTTTTGGGGGGAGACAAGGGTCACCCTACGCCTCGTATCGTATCTTAAAGAAAATGCTGACAGTTCACATCGAAAGCGGAGGCGTTACAGTCCGGGAAGCCGAGCCGCCCGCGCGTCCGGAAGGCTTCGCGTTGCTGCGGCTATTGCTTGGCGGCATCTGCAATACGGATCTGGAACTTCAGCAAGGGTACTACGGGTTTACCGGAACGCCGGGTCATGAGTTTGTCGCGGAAGTAGTGGAGGCGGACGCGCGCGCGCTGGTGGGAAGGCGCGTGGTGGGCGAAATCAACCTGGCTTGCACGCACTGCGAATGGTGCCGCAAGGGCTTGGGAAGGCACTGCCCGCAGCGCACGGTGCTGGGAATTGTGAATCAGCCGGGCGCGTTCGCAGAGTTCTTCGTGCTGCCGGAGCGCAATCTGCATGTCTTGCCGGACTGGATTCCGGTGGAGCACGCGGTTTTCACCGAACCGCTGGCCGCCGCATGCGAGATCCTCGACCAGGTACATATACCGCCCGGCGAAGCTATTGCGGTATTGGGCGACGGCAAACTTGGCCTGCTGATCGCGCAGGTTCTGAATGCCCACGGATATCCGGTGCGCCAGTTTGGGCGGCACTGGGAAAAGCTGCGCATCGCCGCCGCGGCAGGCGTGATGACGGAGTTGACGGACGGCAAACTGCCGGTGGCGGAGTTCGATTGGGTGGTGGACGCCACGGGCAGTCCCGATGGCCTGCGCGCCGCGGCTGCGATGGCGCGTCCGCGCGGAACGGTGATCCTGAAATCGACCGTGCACGGGATGGTGGCTGTGGACACGGCGCCGATTGTGGTGAATGAGCTGACGCTGGTGGGATCGCGCTGCGGCCGGTTCGAGACGGCGCTGCCGCTGCTGGAGCACGAACTGATCCAGGTGGAGGAGATGATCACGGACCGGTTCGAGCTGGAGGATGCGCCGAGGGCTTTTGCGCGGGCGGCGGAGCGCGGGGCGATGAAGGTGCTGCTGGAGCCGTGACACAGGCGGTCTTGGCCGTGGTTCTCTCGGGCTGATTTGGCTGGGCGAAGAGCGGGTCCAGGGGGACCCGCGCGGACCTGGGGGTCCGCCCTACTCGTAGCGCAGCGCGCGGATCGGGTCGATGGCGCTCGCCCGGCGCGCGGGCAGGAATCCCGCGCCGACGGCTACCAGCGACAGAATCACTAGCGCGAGCAGCGCGGTTCCGATGTCGGCCGGGGACACGCTGAAGAGCTGCGACGCTACCAGGCGGCTGAGCGCGAACGCGGCGGGAACGCCAATCGCCAGGCCGATTCCAAGCAGCAGCAGGGCTTCGCGCATCACCATCCACACCACCTGCCCGCGCTGCGCGCCCAACGCCATCCGCAGGCCGATTTCCTTGGTGCGCCGCGCAACCGCGAAGGCCATCACGCCGTAGAGCCCGAGCGCGGCCAGCAGCGTCGCCAGCGCGCCGAATGCGGCCGAGAGCGTGGCAATCAAGCGCTCCGTGCCCAGAGTCTCATCGAGCTGATTTTCGAGCGTGCGCATCTGGTAGACGGGCATGGCGGGGTCGATTCCCGCAATCGTGCGGCGCAGTTGGGCGAAGATGGCGTTCGAATCCATAGTGGTGCGCACGTAGAACGAAGTGGATGCCGGGAAATCCGTCTGCAGGAACGGAATGAATGCCTGCCGTTCCACGCCGTCGCGCGGGCCTTGATAGAGAGTATTCTCCGCTACCCCCACGATTTCGATCTCGCGCTTGCTCTTCGGTCCGTCGCCGAATCCGACATGCCTGCCGATAGGCGTATTGTTTCCGAAAAAGTGCTCGGCGAATTTGCGGTTGACAATGGCTACGGTGATTTTCCCGCCGGCGTCGCGGCTATCGAAATCGCGCCCTTCCAGCAGCGGGATGCCCATGGTCTTCCAGTATCCGGGCGAGACCGAGTTCATGTATGCCTGCATGTCTTCGCCGTCTTTCGCCGTATGCCCTTCGACGCTCAGGGTGGAATCCCATTCACCGCCGCCGAGCAGGGGCACAACGGCGTAAGCGGCCGATTGAACGCCCGGAAGCGCGCGGATCTGCTCCAGTGCGCGGGTGTAGAAGGCTTGCAAACGCGCCTGCGTATAGCCATTGAGCGCAGGGTCCGCCTGGAACGTGACCAGGTTATCGATGCCGCGGAAGCCGGTACGGGCGGATTTCAGATTGATCAGCGTCTTGACGAACAGCCCGGCGCCGATGAGCAGCAGGAACGAGAACGCCACCTGGGCCGTGACCAGAGCCTTGCGCAGCGTGGCCGCGCCGCCCGTTCCGCCGGCCGCGGCGGCAGTGTCTTTGAGCGTGGTCCACAAATCGAGGCGCATGGATTGCAGCGCCGGCGCCAGCCCGAACAGCAAGCCGGCGATGAGCGCCACCGCCGCATTGAAGGCGAGAATGCGCGGATCGGGCCGGGCGGTCAGCACAAGGGGTGAACCGCCGCTGGGAAGGAAGCTCAACAGGGCGCGCACCATGCTCTCGGCCAGGAACAAGCCAATGGCGGCGCCGGCGGCGGCCAGCAGCAGGCTCTCCACCATCAACTGGCCCAGCAACTGCGCGCGCGAAGCGCCAATGGCCAGCCGCACAGCCACTTCACGCTGGCGGGCGACGCCGCGAGCGATCAGCAGGTTGGCCACGTTGAAGCACGCGATGACCAGCACCAGGCCCACCATGCACATCAGTGCGATGAGCGCCGTGGAATAATACCGCAATTGCGAATAACCGCTCGCCGCGGATTCTATGACCACCTTGCGCGCCATAAACTGCTTGCGGTTGAACTCGCTGGCATCCTTCATCTCGGGCAGAGCCATCTCTTCCCGCAGGATCTGGGTGAACAGCGGTTGCAGCGACGCTTGCGCCGATTGCAAGGTGTAGCCGGGCTTCATGCGCGCGAAGGTCTGGATCCACTGGGAGCGGCGGTCGCCGATATCGTCCCAGCCGGGAGTCATCAGCGGCTTCATTTGGATCGGCACGCGGATCTGCGGACTGGTGGCGGGGTCCAGTCCGTTGAAGCCGGCCGCGGAGACGCCCACGATGGTCATGGGGTAATCGTTGACCATAATCTTCTGGCCCACCACGCCGGGGTCGGCGTTGAATCGCGTTGTCCAGTAGGCATAGCTCAACACGACCGAGGGGTGGCCTTTATAAGTGCGGTCGTCCTGTGCGGGTGAAAAGACCCGGCCGATGGCAGGCTGCACGCCCAGCGCCTGGAAGTAATTGCCGGAGACCAGCTCGGCGTCCACGCGTTCGGTATGGCCGCTGAAGCTCAAGGAAAGCGGCGTCGAGAGACGGCAGAAAACGTAGGAGAAGGCTGGGGCCTTGCGCTGGAAGTCCTGATACATGGGATAGGAGGACGCGCGCGGCCCGCGATTGCTGCCCATGTGCGGTCCGGTGGAGGAAATCAACACCAGCTGCGCAGGATTCTTGACGGGCAGCAGCCGCAGCAACAACTGGTCGACGAGCGTGAAGATGGCGGTGTTAGCTCCAATGCCAAGGGCCAGCGAGCCGACGGCAACAAAAGTGAACAGCGGGCTGCGGCGCAGGTTGCGAAGCGCGAATTGAACATCGGAGACAATACGTGCCATGTAGGTTATACTCCGCAAGAGGCGAAAGGTTACGCGGCTCCGTAGCGTCAGGGGTCTCGCCGACGGCGGCGTCGGTGGCCGCAAGCGGTGAAGATTGGTCAGGCGGGCACAGGACCGGCGGCAAGACCGCCGGCGCTACCGAAGGGCGGCAAGACCGGCCGGCGTTACCGGACCGGCGGCAAGACCGCCGGCGTTACCGGACCGGCGGCAAGACCGCCGGCGTTACCGAACGGCGGCGCTGCCAAACTGCGAGAATGTGAGGAAACCCAGGCGTTTTCCTGCGCGTCCGGTTTTGAGAGAGGGTCTGTGAAGCTAACGAAATTCGCGCGAGTTCTGCTCATTCTGTCGGCCGCCGCTGGTTGGCAGGCGTCGGCGCAGACTTGGGATACCAGTGGCAACGGCCTGCTGAAAGGCACCTATTATTTCCGCGACGTGTACTACTCGGTTTCAGACGATAGCGGCGATCTGGGCGAGGCCACCGCGGTCTACGGCACAATCGCTTTCAGCGGGACCGGGACTTATACTGCGAACGTAACGTTATATGACAGCAGCGAGGGCCCTGAAAGCGGCCCTGTGACCGGTACTTACTCCATCGCCGCATCCGGCTACGGATTTCTGTCCAGTATGCTGTACAGCGGGGATTCTATCTACGGGCTAGTCAACCAGCAGGGCATCTTCGTCGGCAGCGCCACGGAAACAGCTAACGGCTATAACGACTTATTCATCGGCGCGCCCCTCGCCTCGCCGGCGCCCACGGCAGCAACCTTTAAGGGCTCGTATTCCATCGCGGGCATCGACCTATCGAGCGGCACCCCCACTACTACTATCAACTATATGCTCCAACTCAACCCGGACGGCGTAAGCAATCTGGGCACGGGCAGTCTGACGGCTTATGTCGGAGAGGAAGGGTCGAACAAATATACTCAGACCCTATCCAGTGTGAAGTATGTTGCCAGCAACGGCGCGATGGTTTTCACGTTCGTCAGTTCAGCCTCCGCTCTGGTCACCGGCCAAAAGTTCCTGTACATATCGCCGGACGGCAACTTCGTTTTTGGCGGAAATCCAGAAGGCTGGGATATGTTTGTGGGGGTGCGCACCGGCTCCAGCGCGCCTTCGTTCGGCGGTCTGTATTACCAGGCCGGGCTCGATCAGAACGCATCGACTCTGGCCACCGACGGATATGCCGAGCTGGATACCTACTACGGCTCGCTGAGCGCCAGCGGCGGCAACATCGTGGAGACGCAGCGCTTGTTCTCGCTGTTTCAATCGAACGTGTTCGACTACACCTACTCCGACACCTATACGACGCCTTCCGGCAATGGAAGCTACAGCACGTCGTTGATGAACTACGTGGTGGGCGCGGACGGCGTGCGCATCGGTTCTGGGATTGGGCCGTTCCTGGGGATCAACGTCGCGATCCCGGCGCCCAGCTTCAGCGGCAGCGCCCCGTACTTGAATCCCACGGGCATCGTAAACGCCGCCAGCTCGGCGCCTTTCACGGCGGGCATTGCGCCGGGAGAGCTGCTCACGCTCTATGGAACCAACCTGGCGGATTCGCTGGTGGTGGCGCCGCAGATTCCGTTCCCGATCTCGCTCGGCAATGTGCAGGTGACCATCAACGGCGTGGCGGCGCCCATCTACTATGTGTCTCCGACGCAGATTTCGGCCATTGTTCCCTATGAGCTCGACACGGGGATCGCGCAGGTGCAGGTGATCACCGATGGCAACCCTTCGAATAGCGTCACTATGTTCACCAACCTGACGTCAGTGGGAGTCTTTACCGTGCCGCCCGGCGGTCTGGGCTACGGCGCCGTGCTGCACCAGGATGGCACGCTGGTAAGCCCTGGCAGTCCAGCGGCGATCGGCGAGACTGTCTCGGTTTATTTGACTGGCCTGGGCGCGATCTCGCCAAGCATCGCGGATGGCGCGGCGGGCGTATTTAGCACTGCCACCAATACGATTACCGCGGACATTAATGGAACGACGGCTACCATCACCTATTCCGGCCTGGCGCCGCAACTGGCGGGACTCTATCAGGTGAATCTGACCGTGCCGAGCGGCGTGACCGCGGGCGATAACTTCCTCGATATCGGCGGCCCGGATTCGTACACGTCCGAGGTTCTGATTTCGATTTCGGGAACTACGGCCGCTGCCGACTCCCCTGTAGCGCGGCGGATCGTTCCGCATGTTGCCAAGTCCATCACGCCGCCGCCCAAGCGCAAGCCTCGATAATGGCCGCGGCCGGCGATTAGACGCGATGCGGCGAAACGGTGAACGGGTTTGAGTCGGCGGCGCCGGATTATGCCAAGGGCTACCAGAGCGGCACGGAACAGAACGAAGGCGCGAGGCTCGGGAGTGATTGAGTGACCACGTGTGAGTATAAAGGGGATTCAGTACGAAACGGGCCGGCCGTTTATAGCGACCGGCCGGTTTTTTGAGGAGAATGGAAATAAGGCTTTGCGGTTAGGCTACCTTCCTACGGCGGCGGATTAAGCCGAGACCGACCAGAGCGCTGCCAAGCAGCACGATGGTGCCGGGCTCGGGAGTGGGGCTGGAGGGGTCGACGAAGTCGTTCTCAACCGACGTGATGTCCGCTGCGGCGGAAGTACGTGTGGTTCCCCCATTTAGGCTCCAGCCATCGTACACGCCCAAGGTGGTGAGGGAGAGCGGGCCCGACACCCAGTCGGGGGTACCGTCCGCTTGCGTACCGGCCGGGCTGCTTAACCCAAGATCGCTTGCCACGGTGGTTTCGTTCGTGGCGAAGTTGGGGCAATTGCCGTTCGGACTGGTGCCGCCACCGAACTGATTATTGGCGCAGATATTCTTGTTCAGGTCGCCTGTGGCGGTGTTGGAGGCCATGCCGGTGATTGCGCCGTCGACCTCGGTGACTGGCAATCCGCTGTCGGTTACCAGGTACTGCACTATGCCCGACTCGGTCTGGTATTCGCTGACGGAGTTGCCTCCACTATAATCGGTAATCACCGAGATGATCGGAGCGGCGGCAGTCGCCGCCGAGCCATACGGGTCAGACCCGCTGGTGGCTTCGGCGAAGTTCACGGTGATGCCCGTTGTCGGGTTGGGGTCACTCGGGGCAGAGCAGGGTCCCGTCGTGCAGCCGGCTTCGATGCCAGCCTCGTAAACATAATCGAAATTTGAGAACGTCAAGTTGCCTTCCGTGCAGCTAAAGCCTGGCGTACTGACCGCCGTCATCGTATAGCTTGCAGCACAGGTGGTGGCAGATGCCTGGTTGATGCCGCCTAACGCCAAGAGCGCGATGGGGACCAGTAGAGCTTTCAGAATGGTTAATTTCATAGGTTTAATTCCTTTTCCTTCTCCTCAAGTTTTTACAAACCGCGAACTCAGAAATCTGTGCCCTCGGTTCGTAATCAAACGTACCATGCGCATCTTGGTCGATACAATGGATTTACGGGCGCTTGGCCGTTCGTTTCGTACCACCGGTTCTAGGAATAAACCAGGACTATCTAAGGGAAACGTACTGTCGGATTCGCTCCACGAGGAGCTCCGTATTCTTGGCATCATCTACTGAAAAATGAAGGATATACGAGGATTTAAAGCTGGCTGAATCGGGAGTTGCGGAGAGAATTACCACAGCTCCCGAATTGTAGAGCGCTAGTACTTCCGTTTGATGCGCTGGCGCAGAGGGCTCCAGCACACGGATCGCCTGGAACCCGAGGTCGAAAAGCCTTCGTTCCAGCAACCAGGCGGTGGCGTCGCTTTCGACCACAATTATCGCCGCGCGGTGGCCATTTCTTACTTGCCTTTCTTTTTCCGAGACCCGCTGTTCCGCGGCGCCATCAGGTGCTGCGCCTGCAATCATGCCGGCCGCCACGGTTTCATTGGTGATGGGGTCGATCAGAATCAGGCTGCCGGTGGCGCGATGAATCCGGTAGGGGTCGAAAAACAGCGGACGCTCAGTCACCAGCACGGCGCGCCCGATTTCATTCAGCCCCAGCGCCGCTACGGGCTCCTCCGCCAGGCTTCCCATATCGATGCGGCGCAGATCTTCGCGCACACGGGCTCGAACCGTCTGTGCGGCGTGCTTTAACAGGTAGGGCCGTCCCGCGCGCAAGGGCCTTTCGCTCATCCATACCAGCGTGGCTGCCACGGTTCCGCTCACTGTCGGCGCCCGATCCACCGCGACCAGCATGTCTCCACGGCTGATATCGATCTCGTCTTCGAGCCGCACCGTTACCGATAGCGGCGCGGAAGCTTCCGGCAATTCGCCGTCCCAAGTGACGATGGATTGGATGCGGCTGGTGCGCCCCGAGGGCAGAGCCATCACCGTATCGCCTGGCCGCATCCCGCCCGAGGCGATCTGGCCGGCGAAGCCGCGGAAATCTCCCGCGCGTATCACGTACTGAACGGGAAATCGCAGGTCCTGCGCATCCCGAAGGATGGCAGCAGGCGCCGTTTCCAGGTACTCCAGCAGGCTGGGCCCCCGGTACCACGGCATGGCTTGGCTGCGGCGCACCACGTTGTCCCCTTCGAGCGCGCTTATAGGGATGAAGTGGAGCCCCTCGCCCACGCCCAGCCGCCCCGCATATTCTGTGAACTCTTCCCGAATGCGGTTGTAAACCTCTTCCCCGTAGCCCACCTGGTCCATCTTATTGATTGCTACCACCATTTGCGGAATGCCCAGCAGCGCCGCGATATAGGCATGACGCCGCGATTGAGGCAGAACTCCGCGGCGGGCGTCGATGAGCACGATTGCCAGATCCGCAGTGGAGGCGGCCGTCGCCATATTGCGCGTATACTGCTCGTGCCCCGGCGCATCGGCGATGATGAACTTTCGATTGGGGGTTGAGAAATAGCGGTAGGCCACGTCGATGGTGATGCCCTGCTCCCGCTCGGCGCGCAGCCCGTCGGTAAGCAGCGAAAGATCGAGCGTGCCCCCCGCGCGGCGGCTGCTGGCCTGGCGAACGGATACCAGCTGATCTTCGTATACGGCCTGGGAATCGTAAAGCAGGCGGCCGATCAGCGTAGATTTACCGTCATCCACGCTGCCGGCTGTGGTGAATCGAAGAAGATCGAGGGGCATATACAAATGGTAGGGTATGCTTCGCCATTTGCGGCGCGCCATCTGGCCAGCCCGTCCCGGAGCAACTCGGAGTCCGCAGAACTACCTTTGCAGCTTGAGGTCCCTGATCAGCTCGTACACCCGGGAAGTGGGCCCAACCGGCTCTACCATAATAATCTGTCGTGGATTGAGGTACATGCGGTCGGGACCGTGCCACTCTTTGCCGCGCTTTAAGAGGATATTGGTGGGCTGCTTCTGATCGTTCAGCCCGGACTGGACGTAGTACACTTCACGCAGCACCGGGTTTTCGGTGCCATAGCCTTCGAGGCGGCCAAAATAGACCTGGCCGTTGCTGAGCAGAACGGCTTGATACGTCTGCTCGAACGAGACAGCGCTGCGGTGGCCGATCATCCAGCCGGCCGCAATCACGGCCAGCGCAACCATGAGCGCCGAAAAGAATATAACCCGTGAATATCCCTTTGGCGATTCGGGTTCCGGCTCCTCCTCGACTCCCTCGGGAGCTTCCACTTCGGGAGCCATTTCAATTCGATCTTCTTCGTCCATGATGCTAATCAAAAAGCTGCTAATCAAAAAATGTAGGGGCCGGGAGTAATGCCCGGCCCCTACAAGGTGTTCAGTTTTTGTTCAGATGCGATGTCATCCTACCGCCTGACGAGCTTCTTGCGCATCAGGGCAATGCCAACGATCGCGGCGCCAAGCAAGATATCGGTGGCTGGTTCGGGGGTTGCCGGGGCGGACGTGAAATCCAACTCGACATCGCCCAGATCGCCGGTGGGAGTGTTCACTCCGTTGTAAACTAAGCTCCAACCGGCGGGTAAGGCGACGTTCAAAGCACTGAAGGTTCCAGTAACCGCGCTGTTCGTATCCGCGATCAATACGTAGGAGGTGTCCGTCAGCATACCGAAATTGAGCGCAGATCCGTTGAGGTTGAGCAGGTCGAGTGCGCCAGCCAGAGTGGTATCGGTGGTATCGACCAACTCGTCGTTGGCGGTAGCATCGAAATTGAGGGATAAGGTTCCGCCCGTTCCCTGAGTGTAATCGGTGAAGGCGTAGTCGCCCAATGTGGCCGTACCACCCCAGGCGGCCGCGCTGCCGTTGACGTCCAGATCGACGCCGTCGTTAGTGACGACGCCGCCGCCAAAAGATCCAGTGCCGTCGAAAGTTCCACCCAGCAGGTTGGTCGCACTGACTGCCACGGTGCCGCTCAGCGTCACCACTCCGGAATTTTCGTCCAGGACGCCGCCGCCAATCATTTCACCACCCGATGCGATATCGAGTGTCCCACCGCTGACTGCAGTTGTGCCTGTGCCGAACACCTCTCCGCCGGCTGCGACGGTACTGACTCCGGAGTTAATGGTAAGAGTGCTGCCAGTGTTGGTAATGAAGCCGCCGAAACTGTTCGTGCCCGTGGCCGTGTTGCCCGCGCCAGTGATGGTGCCGTTGGTCAGCGAGGCGCCGGTGAACAGCACGTTGTTGAATGTTCCACCGCTTCCTGCGATAGTGCCGGTAATTGTGCCGCCGTTGACCGTTGCGGTCACCGCGGCTCCGCCGACGCCGCCGTCGATCGTACCACCTGCGTTCATCAAAACTCCGGATACGGTTAACGTGCCGCTGCCCGCGCCGAGCGTGCCGCTGTTTGTGCCGCCCATCCAGTTAACGTTCCCGCCCGCGCCAGCCGACAAGTTCCCCGTATTGGTCACGGCGGTGGTCGCGCCGAACGTGTTCGTGGTGGCATCGGTGGTCGAAGTTCCCGCCAGGACGCCGCCGTTGATGACAGCGCCGCTGAACGTGACCACGTTGGCTCCCGTTGAGGTGATGGTTCCGTTATTGGTAACCGCACCCACCAGCGTGCCGTTCTGTACCGTGGATGTGGAACCGATGTTGAAAATGCCGCCGAATGCGTTGTTAATTATGCCGCCGGTATTGTTGACGATGGTTGTGCCGCTCAGGGAAAGCGACCCGGTGGCGTTCATGTCGATCTCCGACATGTTGGTCAGCGTGCCGCCGGTCACCGAGATGGCGCCGCTATTGGAAACGGCGCTCACGGTGGCCCCGCTGCCGGTCAGATCGAAGGTGGAGTTCAGGCTGGTGTTGGTGATCGTCAAAGTGATCCCGGGACTAATGGAGAACGCCGTGTATTCGCTGCCAGTGATAGTCAGCGAATCGAGAGTGACGCCGTTGGTGGTGTCAACGGGCCCCAGTCTCGGGCTGGTCAGGCCGCCAGGGAACGTGACATCGGCGCCGGCCAAAGCGGTTGACATCGGCGCCGTGCATGTACCGCCGTTGCAAGTCCAATTGCCGGTGGAGCTCCAGTTGTCGCTGACGCCATTTCCGGTCCAGGTGACCGTCGACGCACTCAACTGAAGATTCCACAACAGCAGCGTCATCGCCACGAAGCGCAACGCAATCGACCACCGATTCTTTTGACCCATTTTGATTCCCGTCATTTCTGTTGTCCGATCGGCGCAGGCCCGAATTCTTTCCGAAGTCAGGATGAGACACGTTTCCGCTCGTCCTGATTGATTGTATGGAACGCTTTGGAGGATGTAAAGAAGAATTCCGGAAAGGTTCGAGGTAGGACGTACTGGCCTTTACTATATTGTGCGGCAAGGAGTGCGATTCGGAACGAAGCCGCCGTTAAGGTTCACATTCAAAATGAGTTCCTCGTAAGGCGCGCCGGTGAGACCGTGGAACGGCATTTCGCGGTCCTGCAATCGCCGGTGGCTTATGGAGCAGTTTTTTCCAATCCAAACCATTGATTGCGGAATGGTTTTAATTCAAATTTTTCCCCTAGGATTCAACAAAAAAAATTAACTACACCGGACCGGTGGGGCCGACGGGATTTTACTAATTGAAAACCCGGGTGGGGACCACTGAACTACTGGATGCTTAGAAATACCCTTCGCGCTTCTTCATCTCCATGGACCCTTCGCGGTCATGGTCGATCACCCGATTTTCGCGCTCGGAGCGCCGGAAGGTAAGCATTTCC
>JBEKNN010000052.1:0-37844 GCA_049522755.1 Bryobacteraceae bacterium
GGCTACAATACCAATAATGCAAGCACAATCTTGCCCTATTACATGCCTACGCTTTTGACCGCAAAACCGCCTAATGCCATCAAAACAAAGGAACCTCGCCCCAAAACGGGCTAGAACTTCGGCTTAGATCCCAGTTCCGCCGTCCGCTATACGTCCTTCTGGCCATCACCGCCCTGGTGCTGCTGATCGCCTGCGCCAATTTCGCCAACCTGCTGCTGGCGCGCGGCACGGCGCGGGCCAAGGAAATCGCCCTGCGTTTTGCCATCGGCGCAGGCCGCGGGCGCGTGATTCGCCAGTTGCTCACCGAAAGTTTGCTGCTATCCGCGGCGGGCGCCGCACTCGGGCTCGGCATCGCCGGTGTTGCCAGCCGGCTGTTGTTGACCATCCTCTCGACCGGCGGCTTCGACCCCATCGCTCTCGATCTCAACCCCGATGCGCGCGTGTTGCTCTTCGCAACCTCCATTGCGCTCGCCACCGGAATCCTGTTCGGTCTGGCGCCGGCTATGCGAGCGACCGCCGCCGGCCCTGCAGCGGCGCTCAAAGGCGGCTCCGGAATCTCCCCTCGTACGCGTTCGCGCCTGCTGCCGGCGCTGGTGGTGTCGCAAGTGGCGCTCTCGCTGGTACTGATGATCGGCGCTGGCCTGTTCGTGCGCACATTCCAAAATCTGCTGGAGCGCGATCCGGGATTTCGCAGCGAAGGCGTGCTGGTAGTCGAACTGGATGCGCGTCGCGCCGGATATGGCTCGGGTAATAACGACAACCGCCTCGCCGCGCTCTACGAAGACATCCTCAACCGGTTTCAGCAACTGCCCGGCGTGGTCTCGGCCAGCATCTCCGCCAATACGCCTCTGAACGGCGTAACCTGGACCGACGCGGTCGCCATCAATGGCCAGATGACCACGGAAACAGTGCACTTCAACCTCGCCGGGCCCCGGTTCTTCGAGACCCTGGGGACGCCCCTGGTGCTCGGCCGCGATTTCGGCCAGGGCGATCGCGCCGGTGCGCCCGCCACGGCCATTGTCAACGAGGCGTTCGTGCGCAAGTACTTTTCCGATGGCAAGCCAGGGGACAACCCAGGGAGCAGCGCGCTGGGGCAGCGGCTCACGTTTACGGTTCCCGCTTCCACTACGGCCCAGATCGTGGGAGTGGTTGCGAGCACGGTCGCGCGAAATCTGCGCGAGGAAGCGCAGCCCTTCGTTTACCTGCCGTACTTCCAGTATGGAGACGAGATCACCAGCGGGACCTTCGAAATCCGCGCTCAAGGTTCCCTGGCGCGCACGGCTGCGCTGGTGAGCGAGCAACTGCGGGCGCGATTTTCCGGCACTCCAGCCCAGATTCGCGAGCAGACGCTGAGCGAGCAGGTGGGCCGCACACTGGTGCAGGAACGCACGCTGGCGGCGCTGGGAAGCTGCTTCGGCGTGCTGGCGCTTATACTCGCGGCCGTGGGTCTGTACGGCCTGCTGGCCTACATGGTGGCGCGCTCGACAAACGAAATCGGTATCCGCATGGCGCTGGGGGCTCGCCGCGCGGAGGTAGTGGGACTGGTGCTCAGAGGCGCGCTTCGGCTGCTGGCTTTTGGCATTCTGCTCGGCGTCCCAGTCGCGTGGGCAGGCTCGCGATGGATCGGCTCCATGCTCTTCGGCTTGCGCGGAACCGACCCGCTGACGGCGTCAATCGCGGCGGTTATCTTAGCCGCGACCGGCCTCTCCGCGGCGCTGTTTCCGGCATGGCGCGCGGCGCGGGTGGATCCGCTCGCCGCGCTGCGCCACGAGTAGAGGGCCAACTATGGGCTGGCTGCGGCGCAATCGAAGTGAGCGGGATTGGGAGCGCGAGTTGCGCGCCGATCTGGAACTGGAAGCCGCCGAGCAGCGGGCCAACGGACTCACGCCCGAAGAGGCGCACTACGCCGCGCAGCGGGCTTTCGGAAACACAACTATCATCAGTGAGGAGACACGCGAAATGTGGGGATACCGGTGGTTCGACCGGCTGCTTAACGATCTGCGTTACGGCTGCCGCACCTTGAAGAACAATCCCGGATTCGCCGCCGTGGCGATTCTGACCGCCGCTCTCGGAATCGGCGCCAACACCTCCATCTTCAGCATCGTGAATGCCGTGCTGCTGCGGCCGCTGCCTTATCCGGACGCCGGGCGGCTGGTCTCTCCGGCTAACGTGGCGAAGGACAATTTCATGGGCTTGGCCGTCGGAGACTTCCAGTACGCGGCGTGGCGCGATCAGCCCAAAATCTTCGATGGCGTGGCCGCCTATGCCGGCCGTCCATTCACCATCACCGGCAACGGCGAGCCTGAAAAATTGAAGGCGCAGGTTGTCACGCCTGGCTTTTTGCGCGTGTTGAAAATCGCTCCGGTCATCGGCCGCGATTTCATTGACACCGACGCAGCCATGCGCGGCGGCCAGGTGGCGCTGATCAGCCATTCCCTTTGGATGAAGCGATTCGGCGGCGACGCATCCATCCTCGGGAAATCCATGACGCTCGATGGAAAACCATATTCCATCGCCGGCGTTCTGCCCCTCGACTTCGAGTTTCCCGGCAGCGCAGATGTCAGCCTCCTGCTCGCCATGCGCGAGCCGGCCGCGCAGCCGAGCGGCGCGATCTATTTCTACAACGTGATCGCGCGCCTGAAGCCCGGCATCGCCATAGACCGCGCCGAGCGCGATCTGACCGTGATCAACCAGCGCCTCGAATCCGCCTACCCGCAGAAGTTCAGCCAAAGCCGTAGCACCGCCCAGGTGCGCGTCGTCGGCCTGCACGAACGCCTGGTGGGCAACGTGCAGCCCGCCTTGCTGGTGCTCGCCGGAGCGGTCGCGCTCGTCTTGCTGATCGTCTGCGTCAATATCTCGAACCTGCTCCTCGCCCGCGCCCTCGCGCGGCAGAGGGAGATCGCGGTGCGCATCGCATTGGGCGCCGGCCGCGCTCGCGTGTTGCGCCAACTGCTCACCGAGGGAATGCTGCTAGCTTGCCTAGGCGGATTGGCGGGCCTCGCGGTGGCATTCGGAGGCGTGAAACTGTTGCGCGCCATCGCGCCCGCGGGCGTGCCCCACATTGAAGCCGCGCATATCGGCGGCGCGGTCCTGGCATTCAACATCGCCATCGCCGTGCTCTGCGGCATCCTCTTCGGACTCGCCCCCATGCGCAGCGCCTCCGCCATCGATCCCGAAGCCGCCCTGAAACAGACGGCCCGCTTCGCCACCGGCACGCGCCGGCATCGCCGCCTGGAAAACCTGCTGATCGTTTCCGAGACGGCCTTCGCCCTGATCCTGCTTGCCGGCGCCGGCCTTCTGATTCGCACATTCGCCGGGCTCACCGCCATCGCGCCCGGCTTCCATCCCGACCACGTCGTGACCGCGCAGATCTCCTTGCCCTATTGGAAGTACCGTGACGCCGAGCGGCAGCGCCAATTCCTGGATGCGCTGCTGGAAAAGGCGCGCTCCGCGCCGGGCGTGGATGCGGCGGGCGCCGTCGCCGCTCCGCCCTACAGCGGATTTATGATGACCAGCGCGCTGCGGATCGAAGGCAAGCCGGCGCCGGACCCACGCGCCATGATGACTCAGGATCAAAACGTTGCGGCCAACTACTCCGCCGGCGATTACTTCAAGGCCATGGGCATCCCCATTCTGGAAGGCCGCGCTCTCGATAGTTCCGATGTCCCAGGCCGCCCCGCGGTGGCGGTGGTCAACGAAGTTTTGGCCCATCGCTATTTCCCCGACGGAAAGGCCATTGGATCCCGCATCAAGCTGAATGGCGTTACCGATTGGCTGACGATCGTCGGCGTAGCCGGAAACGTGAAGCAGGGCGGCCTGGCCAGCGAGACTCGCGCTGAGATGTTCCAGTCCGCTTCCCAAACCGAAAGCCCCGGGAGCGCCGCGACCCTGATCATCCGGTCCACCGCCGATGCGCGCGTGCTGGCGCCGTGGCTCAACGCGCAAATCGCCGGCTTGGACAAAGACGTGCCGCCGCCCGAAATCGTAACCATGCGCGAGACCATGGCTTCCCTGGTGGCCTCGCAGGAGTTCGTCATGCGGCTGCTGGCGCTGTTTGCGGGCATTGCGATCACGCTCGCGGGCATCGGCATCTACAGCGTAATGGTCTACTCGGTGGAGCGCCGCGCGCACGAAATCGGTATTCGCCTGGCGCTGGGCGCGCAGCCGGCGCATATCATCGGCATGGTGATCGGCCGCGGCCTTCGCGTTTCGATGGCCGGCTCCGCGCTCGGCATCGCCGGCGGACTGGCGCTGACGCGATACCTGAAGAGTCTTCTGTATGGCGTGACTCCGCACGATCCGATGACGCTGGCGGCCGGCTCGATACTGGTGCTCGCGGCCGCATTGGTCGCTTCGTATTTCCCCGCGCGACGGGCGGTCAAGCAGGATGCCATCGCCAGCTTGCGTGAGGAATAGGCGAGCCTGTGCGCTGGCTACGCCCGAAATTCCGCGACCGCGAGCGCGAACTTGATCGCGAGCTCCGCACCGATCTGGAATTGGAAGCCGCCGCGCAGCAGGCCGGCGGCCTCTCGCCTGAAGATGCGCTTTACGCCGCGCGCCGCGCGCTCGGCAATGCAACTCTCATCAAGGAGGACACGCGCGAAATGTGGGGTCGTAACTCGTTCGAACGCTTGAAACAGGATATCGCCTATGCGTTTCGGGGAATGCACCGCAGTCCCGGATTCACGGTCACGGCGGTGCTCTCGCTGGCGCTGGGCATCGGAGCTAATACGGCGATCTTCAGCATCGTGAATGCGGTGCTGCTGCGCCCGCTGCCTTATCGCCAACCTGACAGCCTGGTCATGTTGTGGGAGCAAGGCGCAAAGGGCGACCAGAACTTCGTCGCGCCCGCCGATTTCCAGGATTGGCGCGCCCAGAGCCGGTCCTTCGACCGCATGGCTGCCTTCATCCACACGACATTTTCCATCACCGGCGGCGACCGCCCCGAGCGCGTTGCCGGTGAACTGGTTTCGCCGGAACTCTTCCCGTTGCTCGGCGTCGCGCCGGCCCTCGGCCGCGGCTTCGTCGCCGCCGACGAGCGCCAGGTTCCCTACACCACCGTCATCCTCAGCCACGGCCTTTGGCAGCGCCGGTTTGCGGGCGACCCGGCGGTCATTGGAAAAACCCTGGAATCGAACGGCCGCAAACTGACTATCGTCGGAGTGATGCCCGAAGGGTTCGACTTCCCCGCTGGCTTGATCCGCACGCCGCCCGAAATCTGGCTTCCCCTGTCGCGGCCGCCGCAGGAATGGACGGTCCGTGGCTTTCATTATCTTCGGGTGATCGGCCGCCTGCGCGATGGCGTAAGCCTCCCTGCCGCAGCCTCAGAGATCACCGCCATTCAAAACCACATCGCCGCGCAGAATCCGGGCGAAGCTCCTTTCGCCGCCGTTCGCGCCGTGCGCCTGGCGAACGAAATCTCGGGCGATGTCAGGACGCCGCTCCTGGTTATCTTCGCCGCGGTTTTCTTTGTGCTGCTGATCGCCTGCGTCAACGTGGCCAATCTTGTCCTCGCGCGCAGCTCGGCGCGCCAAAGAGAGTTCGCAGTCCGATTGGCATTAGGAGCCGGACGCGCCCGTCTGGTCCGCCAGTTGTCCACCGAAACGCTCCTGCTCGGCGTACTTGGCGGCGCTTTGGGAGTTGCGCTTGCTGCGGCGATGACCAAAGCCATTGTGGCGATTGCGCCCGCCAACGTCCCGCGCCTCGCCGGCGTCCGGATGGATTCCGAAGTGCTTCTGTTCACGCTCGCCGTTTCCCTTCTCGCGGGTGTGCTCTCAGGCCTTGCCCCCGCGCTCGGCTTTTCGACGCGCCGGGTGAGCGAGCAACTGAAGGCAGGCGGACGCGGCGCCAGCCAGGCCGCTGGAGGGCGTTTGCGCAGCGTGCTGGTGGCGAGCGAAATCTCTCTGGCCATCGTGCTGGTTGCCGGCGCCGGGCTCATGGCGCAAAGCCTTTACCGCCTGGAGCAGGTCCATCCCGGTTTCCGCACCGAAAACATTTTGAGCTTCTTTGTCGCCGTCCCGGAAGTCAAATACCCCGCCGCACGCCAACCCGTTTTCTTCGGCGACCTCATGGACCGCATTCGCGCCATCCCCGGCGTGGAGTCGGTAGGCGCCACAACCGCCCTGCCTCTGAGCGGAACCGACGATGCGTACACTTTCGAGATCGAAGGCCGCCCCCGCCTCGCCGGGCAGCCGATGATGGGCGCGCATTACCGGGTAGTGACTCCCGATTACTTTCTAACCCTGGGAATCCCTCTAATGCGCGGTCGCGTCTTCAGCAGCCGAGATACCGCCGGCGCGGTCCGTGCGGTCGTCATCAACGAAACTTTGGCCCTGCAGTATTTTCCAGGCGCCGATCCGCTCGGCCAGCGCATGACGATTGGGAACGGGCGGAACTCCGGCCCTTCCGAAGTGATCGGCGTCGTCAAGGACGTCAATCACTTCAGCCTCTCGGCGAAACCAACGCCCGAAATGTACGAGACGTGCTCGCAGGCGCCGCAATCCGCCATGACCCTGACCGTCCGCGCCGCGGGCGACCCACTCACATTGCTGTCTCCGATCCGCCGCGAACTCGCGTCGCTTGATTCCAACGTGCCTCTGTCAAAGGTGCTGACGATGGCCGACCTGATGGATGAATCGCTGGCCCCGTCGCGCTTTCGCGGGGCGCTGATCGGCGCATTCGCCCTGTTCGCGATGATCCTCGCCGCGCTGGGCGTCTACGGCGTCATGGCATACGCCTTGACTCGCCGAACCAGCGAAATCGGAATCCGCGTCGCTCTGGGCGCGCGCCCCGCGCAGGTGCTGCATCTGATGATCGGCCAGGCGCTGCGCTTGTCCATTACCGGGGTAATTATCGGACTGGTCGCCGCCCTCTGGCTCACCCGATTCCTGAACGGACTCCTGTTCGAAGTGGCCGCGGCCGACCCGCTGACTTTGGCCGCGTCCGCCGCGATCCTGATCGCGACTGCCCTCGCAGCCAGTTACTTACCAGCGCGCCGCGCGATGAAAGTAGACCCTATGTCCGCCCTGCGTCACGAGTAGGATGGGGTCCGTGCATCTATGCTCGGCGACCTGTCCGCCGATGTCACTTGAGGAATACCTGCGCGCCTCCACATCGGACACAGATGGGCCATTTATTGCCGCGATCCAAGCAACCGGCGCGCCGAAGCCCACTCGGCATTGACCGCCGCCCTACCCTGCGCGGCGGTCAACATTACTTTGAAGGCCTTTGGTCCGAAACGATGGGTTCCAGCCGGTAACTGTGCGCCTTCGGTAACGCCGCCGCCCTTTGCAGCGAGAGCACTTCCTGTTCCAGCGATTCCAGCGCGTCCAGCGTTCCGCGCAGCTTCGCTGGATGGAAATCCTTAAGCGCATTGTCTACCATCATCATTCGCGCGAAGCGCAAATGGTTGCGGCGGTAAGTCAGATCCAGAACCGTTTGCGCCTGTGAAGACATGGGCGTCTTCATGGCCGATAGGTTGATCCCCGCAGCCAGTTCCGGCGCATCGAACGCCCCTATGGCCTCACCGTCGATCTGCAGACTGTAGCGTCCGCCAGGCAGGCCGGAAACTTTGAGTATTTCCCGATTCAGAGCGTCCATGAAATCCGAATGGCGCACCGCCATTTGAATGGTCTCGTCATCCATCTCAAACGGCATCGGCAGTGCCCGGTCAGTCTGGGTCCACTGAAGCGCGGAGGACATCTTGGCATCGGAATCCCTAACCCCAACCCGACGCGCAATGGAATCGATGGCCGTGTTCTCTGCCTTCCGCACCGTCCCGGTCAAACCGTCGATGTCGACGGCTGAGACAACGGAAGGCGCGCCCCACGATCGTAGAAGAGCTTCCGCCATCAGCAGGTGAACGCCCTCCGAAGGATGAACACGGTCGGGCATCAATCGCTCCGCCGCCTTTGGCGAATCGGCGCTTGCCGCCTTAAGTAATGAGATCACGGGGGCATTCAGATCGGCTACGGTCAGTCCCCTGGCACGAGCGAGTTCGCGCACAAATTTCCCATAACTAAGAAGAACGGAATTGTAACCTCCGGGAAACTCGGGAGGCCGAGTAATATCGTCATACGGGGAAGGTTCAAGCAGCGTCACCCTGGCCAAAGGAGCCGCGGCTTTGATCCGGTCGAGGATATGGCGATAGCCATTGGCGAATATGTTGAAGATGTTATCGTCATACGGCTGATACTCGCCGTCGTTCATCCCCAGCATGACGGTAATTACGGTTGGACGATACGCGAACACGTCGCGGTCCAGGCGCCGATCGATGGGACCGCCGAATCCTCCGGTCACCCGGTCGCCGCTCCATCCCGAATGGACGAAGGTGACGCGCATTCCGGGGAATCGGGTCAGTACATATGTCTCGGTGAATACCGAGTACAGCCGCTGGTTCGTAATGCTGTCGCCGAAGAAGACCACGGTGTCTCCGTCATGCAGATGGAACCGTTGCGTCTCACCAGCTGAAACGGAGGAGAGGAACAGGCCGGCAACGAAAAATCGAAGGAGAGAATTGGATAGCGATAACAATGCGCAACAGTCCCAGGCAAAACAGCGCGCAAGCCATTCCCTTCCAACAACGATTCCGATTGAGTCCCGCAGGTTGCGATCGCTGTCAATCAGAGCCGTTACAAGGCTCGCCCTACTCAAAGTCTAGCCAAGTCCCGCGGTTTACAGTCTCAAAATTCTGGATGTCGCACAGGCTCTTGCCAAGCTTTTACAAACCCTAACGAGTCCGGCCGCGGTTTCCATCGCGCACTTCCGCGGTGAACGGACTAGTTCGCTGGCTCGACTCTCTGAATGTACCCCCGGAACAAGCCCAATTCTCATCCCCCACAGCAACCCAAATCCAGCGCCTGGTGTATAGTGGGGATAGATTGCGAGGCTGCGTTATTCTCGCGTTGACGGCTGCGTTCTCCGCGCAGACCGCCGCAGCGGCGCCAAAAGTGGTCGCCGTGAACGTAGAGGGCGTCGTTCACCCCGTCACTACGGAGATCGTCGGGAATGCCATCGCCCTCGCCAAGCGCGAAGGCGCTACCCTGATAATTCTTCGCCTCAACACCCCCGGCGGCTTGATGGACGCCATGCGCGATACTATATCGGAAATAGTGTCGTCTCCTATCCCTGTGGTCACTTACGTGGCGCCCAGCGGCGGCCGCTCCGCCTCCGCGGGATTCTTTCTGCTCGAAGCCGGCGACGTGGCGGCCATGGCCCCGGGCACCAACACCGGCGCAGCGCATCCGGTGGCGATGGGCGGCGAAATGGACGCCGTGATGAAGGAGAAGGTGGAAAACGATGCAGCCGCCTACATGCGCAGCATCTGCGCCAAGCGTGGGCGTAACGCCACAGTGGCCGAAACCACCGTGCGCGCAAGCAAGTCGTTCACCGAGACCGAAGCGTTGGACCAGCATCTGATCGATCTCATCGCGCCCAACGACCGGGCGCTGCTGCAGGCTCTCGACGGCCGCACCGTCACGCGCTTCGACGGCTCCACGCAGATTCTGCACACCGCGGGCGCGCAGATCGAAGAGTACCAGCCATCGCTGCGCGAGAGAATCGTTGCCGCCATAGCGGACCCGAACATCGCGCTGATCATCCTGGTGGTCGGCGGCCTCTGCATCTATATCGAGTTCACCTCTCCGGGGCTGATCGCGCCCGGCGTCATCGGCGCTATCATGCTGCTGCTGGGGCTGTCCGCTTTATCGGTGCTGCCCATCAACTGGCTGGGCGCGGGGCTGCTGCTGGTGGCATTCACACTGTTCGCGCTCGAAGCCAAATTCGCCTCGCACGGGGTTCTCGCCGTGGGCGGCGCGATTTCGATGGTCCTCGGCGCAGTGATGCTGATCGATAGCCCGGCGCCGGAGCTGCGCGTTCATTGGATCACTGCCATCGGGCTCGCACTGCCTTTTGCGGCGATCACCGTGTTCCTGATGTCGATCGCGATGCGCGCGCGTCGAAATAAGGTGGAGACCGGCGCTCAAGGTATGATCGGGGAGTTAGGCTCGGCTGTTACGGGGCTGTCGCCCGAGGGGAAAGTGTTTGTTCACGGCGAGTATTGGGACGCGGTTTCGCTACGCCCCGCGCCCGCCGGAGCGCGCGTCAAAGTTACAGCCATCGACAAGTTGAAACTCACCGTGGAACCGATGCCGGATCAAGTTGGAGGCTGATATGGATACCAACGGCGCCTTATTAGTGTTAGTTGCGATCGTGATTTTGTACCTGGTGAGTTCGATCAAGATACTGCGCGAATACGAGCGCGGCGTGATCTTCCGCCTGGGGCGCCTGCTTTCGGAGCCCAAAGGTCCGGGCGTCATCCTGGTTTTCGCTCCCATCGACCGCATAGTGCGGGTCTCTCTGCGCATCGATACGCTCGAGGTTCCGCCCCAGGATATAGTGACGCGCGACAATGTCACCCTGAAGGTGAACGCCGTGGTATATTTCCGGGTGATCGACCCGCGCCTCGCGATCATCGAGGTGGCGAACTTCCTCTACGCCACCTCGCAGCTTGCGCAAACCACGCTGCGCAGCGTGCTGGGCGAATACGACCTGGACGATCTGCTGGGCCAGCGCGAGAAGTTGAATATCCGGCTGCAGTCGATTCTCGACCAGCACACGGCGCCTTGGGGCGTCAAAGTCAGCGTGGTCGAAGTGAAGCAGGTGGATCTGCCCGACCAGATGATTCGCGCCATCGCCAAGCAGGCCGAAGCCGAGCGCGAGCGCCGCGCCAAGATTATCCACGCCGAGGGCGAATACACGGCTTCGGAGAAGCTGGCCATGGCGGCCGAGGTGCTTCAGAGACAGCCCGCGGCGATTCAACTGCGCTACCTGCAGACGCTGGCCGACATTGGCACGGAAAAAAATACCACCATCGTGTTCCCCTTGCCAATCGATATAATCACATCTTTGGAGGGCGCGATGAATCGATTAGGCAGACCCGGCGCGGGCGCGGCGAATTCATAGATGAAGAACAAGGAAACCGGCGAGTTCGAGCTGTTGGTAGGCAACGGCCAGATCATCAGCGGCTTTTTCATTTTGGCGCTGCTGCTGGCGGTCTTCTTCGCCATGGGCTATATCGTTGCCAGGGCGAAGTATCAGCAGGAGCCCGGGACCGCGACAACTCTCGCGGCGAACCCGCCCTCCGATTCGCGTGGACCGGCGGCGGCGCCCGCGACTCCACCCGCCACGCCGCCCGCCACACAGACAGGCGACGTGCAGCCGCAAGCCCCAACCCAGCCCGCGCAGGACGCAAAGCCGGAGAAAGTCGAACCTCCTCCGGAGCCGGTCCCTGCCGAAACCGCGCAGGGAACCTACTGGCAGATCAGCGCCACCGTCAATCAGGATGCCGCGCGCGCCTTGCTGCAAACCATCAAGGATATGGGCCTTCCCGTCACGCTCAGTCCCGGCCCCAACAATTTCACCCGCGTGCTGGTGGGGCCCTATAGCGATACGGCTACGCTGGCGCATGTGAAGACGCAGCTCGAAAACGCCGGGCTGCATCCGGTGAAGCACACGCAGTGACGCCTCCCCTGGTACAGATCGGAAACGCTCAAAGCGGGAACGGCCAAGTCGGAAACGCCGAGACCGGCGCCGCTGGCCGCCCGCGTCTGCCCGAGTGGGCGCGCAAGAGCCGCACGCATTTCGAATCGTTGAACAAGCTCAAGGCGGGCCTGCGCGAGCTGAACCTGCATACGGTGTGCGAATCGGCGCGCTGCCCGAACATCCACGAATGCTTCCACCGCGGCGCCGCGACGTTCATGATCCTGGGCAACTACTGCACGCGCGGCTGCGGCTTCTGCTCGGTGCCCAAGGCCAATCCGCAAAAGCGGGATATGCGCCTCGACCCGGCGGAGCCCGCCAACGTCGCGCGCATGGCGGCGGGTTTGAACCTGCGCTACGTGGTGATCACCAGCGTGAATCGCGACGACCTGGACGACGGCGGCTCGCATCACTTCGCCGAGACCGTGCGCGAGGTGCGGCGCGCGCTGCCGGACGCGCGCGTGGAAGTGCTGACGCCCGATTTTTGCGGCGACCTGGACGCGGTGGCGCGCGTGCTCGACGCCGGGCCGCACGTGTTCAATCACAATATGGAGACCGTGCCCCGCCTCTACCGCCGCGTGCGCCCGCAGGCAAATTACCAGCAGTCGCTCGACGTGCTGGCGTTTGCGCGCCGCCATGCTCCGGGGACGCTGACGAAGTCGGGGTTCATGGTGGGACTGGGCGAGACCGAAGAGGAGGTCCACGCGCTGCTCGGCGATCTGCGTGCGCACGGCGCCGACGTCGCGACCATCGGCCAATATTTGCAGCCGACGCGCCGCAACCTGCCCGTAGCCGCCTATATCCCTCCGGCCCAGTTCGAAGCCTGGCGCGAATACGGCCTGGGGCTAGGTTTCCAAATGGTCTTCAGCGGTCCACTGGTGCGCAGTTCCTACATGGCCGACGCGGTGCACGAGGAAGCGCGACGGTCCACGTGCTGAGCCTGCGGCCGATTTCGACGCAGAGACGCGGAGACGCAGAGATAAGCGCAGAGAAGAAATATCCAATTCTTTTCAGTTTTCTCTGCGTGGCCTCCGCGTCTCAGCGTCTCTGCGTCGAAGCTTTTGACGCGTCCGCTCCGGGGTCGATAAGTTATGCGCGTTAGGAAGCTGCCGCTAAACTGGCTGCTAGCCTGCCTTTCCGCAATCCTACTCATCCTGATCTTTCCGCGGTTCAACTTCACCTGGCTGGCGCCGTTCGCGCCGGCGCCGCTGCTATTCGCAGTAGCGCGCGAGCCGCGCCCGTGGCGCCGATTCCTGCTGGGATGGGTTGCCGGAGTAGTCTACTGGTTCGGCGTCTGCTACTGGATTCAGTTCGTGCTCTCATTCCATGGCGGCTTGGGCGACGCGGCCGGCTGGGCGGTCTTCATGCTGTTCTGCTTCACCAAAGCGCTGCACATGGCGGTGTTCGCGCTGCTGGCGGGAATCCTGATGCGCCGCTGGTGGGCCGTGCCGGCAGTGGCGGCATTGTGGGTGGCCGTCGAAGTGACGCATGGTTGGCTCGGCTTCGCGTGGCTGGCGCTGGGTAACGCGGGAATCGATATGGGCGTTCCGTTGCGTCTGGCGCCCATCACCGGCGTCTACGGCCTGTCATTCATCTTCGCGGCGATGGCGGCCGGAATCGCGCTGGTGGCGCTGCGCCGTCCGCGGCAGGAATTGCTATGGCTGGCCGCGATGCCATTCCTGATCTTTCTGCCGGCAATGCCCGACCAGCACCGCGCCCGCGAGACGGCGTTGCTGCTGCAGCCGGACATTTCCGAAACGGCCGAATGGACCACCGATTCGCTGCAGAGCATGGAGCGCGAGCAGGAGATACAGACGCTGCGCGGAGTGCTGGTGGCGGGACAGCGGCCGCCGGAAATCGTGGTGTGGCCGGAGGAGCCTGCGCCGCTCTACTATTACCAGGATGCCCGTTTACGCGACGAAGTAAACCGGCTGGCCGTCGCTGCGCACGTATATATATTGATGGGGACTGTGGCGCGCACGCTGCAGGGCGCTCCGCTGAATTCGGTCGCGCTCATTTCGCCCACGGGCAACGCCGTCAGCCGGTATGACAAGGTCCACTTAGTGCCGTTCGGCGAGTTTGTGCCATGGCCGTTCGGCTTCGCCAACCACATCTCCAACGAAGTGGGCGATTTCGCGGCGGGCAAACAAGTGGTAGTGTCGCCGATGGGAAGTCATCAGATTGGCGCGTTCATCTGCTACGAATCGGTATTTCCCAACTTCGTGCGCCAGTTCGCCAGGAACGGCGCCGAGGTTCTCTTCACCATTTCCAACGACGGCTGGTTCGGCAAGAGCGCCGCGCGCGAGCAGCATCTGGCTATCGTACGGATGCGCGCGGCGGAGAACTGGCGCTGGATTCTGCGCGCCGCCAACGACGGCATCACTACGACTATCGATCCAGCGGGACGACTGTTGGGGCGTTTGCCGTTATATACGGAATCGACTTTGTACACCGGGTTCAACTTCATATCGACGCAGACGGTCTACACAAGGTTTGGCGATTGGTTTCCAGCGGTATGTGCGGCGCTGGCGCTGGTGGGGTTAGCGGCGGCGAAGTTGGGGTAGCTATAACCGTGCCGGATTACCACACGTGGAGTCGCGGCGTTGACTGGAATCCGACGGGGCCGAACGATCAAGGCGCCTGCGATAATAGTCGAAGGTTATGATGCATCATGTGAAAGACCTCTCCCCGGAACAGAGAGTGGCCGTCGAGAGCCTGTTCGGGCGTTCTGTTTCCGAAGACGAGGCTGTGAGCATCAAGGCCCTCGACCCCTCCGCGATTGTTCCTTCACGATTGACCACGGAGGAGCGAAAGGCAGCTCTGGAAAAGCTCGATCTATACTTCGCTCGCGTGGATGCCCAGCGGCAGCCCGTAAGCCAAGAAGACGAAGAAGCGATCATCAATGCGGCGTTGCGCTCCACTCGCCCCGGTTATAGGCCGGCCAGTTGAGAGTTGTCCTCGATACGAACGTTCTGATTCGCGCTCATAGCAGAAGCAGGGCACTGGCGAGGCGCATATTCGCGGAACTGCTCAAGGGCTCCCATAGGCTTGTGCTGTCGAACGAAATCATCGTCGAAGTTACCAAAGTGCTTCGCTATCCGGACTTCCAGAGACTCTATGGTCTCGTCGGAATTGGACCTCCTTGAATACAGCCAGTTCCTGCAAAGTGTCTCAGATCTCGTGATCCTCGATCCACTCTATCGCGCGCCACTGCGAGATCCTAGCGATTTGGTTGTCTTGCAAACCGCCGATCGGGGCTTGGCGGATGTGCTGTGCACGAGCGATAGCGATTTTCGCGACCCGGCGGTCGTCGCATTCTGTGGAGCAAAAGGAATCGTAGTCTGCGATGAAGTCTCCCTATTGACGCGGCTGGCTTGATGGGCGCCATCGGGAGCCGCTCTTGCGAATTCTTCACTCCGGGCAGTTCGCCAAGAATGGCGCCAAGGTATTTATTTAGGCGCGCCTATTTGACAGAGTAATAACCATCGGTCAGCGTCTTGAGGAACGCGACCACCGCCCCAATCTCCTCGCCGTTTAGCGCCGGCCTGGCGCCCGGCGCAAGACCGAACGGAACGCCCGTCTCCACATTGTTCCGATACCTGGGCGGCAGATCGTCGAACTTCAGCGCCACGCCTTCGCCGTTCCGCGGATACCATTTCTCCGGATTAGTGTCGCGCTGCACGTAGAATTCGACGACCTCTTTCAGCGTATGGAACACGCCGTTATGGAAGAACGCCCCGCGCGTGGCCACATTGCGCAGAGACGGCGTGATGAACTGTCCGCAATGCTTCTCTTCGGTGCGCAGGTCCGTTCGCTCGGGGCCGCACAGGCCCAAATCGTACCAGGACGGATTCGAGTTGGCGGGAATCCGGTAGTTGCGTGGTGCGCCCAGCGCGACGAATCCATAATCGGTAAATTGCGGCGGCGTACCGTTCGCGCCTCGGGTGGCGATATGGCATCGCGCACAGTTGCCCTTGGCGGGATCGCTGAACAGTTGCAGCCCACGCAGCTCCCGATCGGTCAGCTTGGCAGCGCCGGCCAGCCATGCATCGTACTTGCTGTTATACGGGTAGAACTCGCGATAGTCTTGCTCCCAGGTTTCCAGGGCCTCCAGGATCGTGTCGAAGGCCGCTTTGGCGTCAGCCGCGGCGCTGTTACCCGCGACTCTTTCGAACTCCGCCGCATACGGCGCCTTGCGCACGCTGGCTATCACTTCCGCCGGGCTATGGTTGGCCATCTCATAAGGAGAGAGCAGCGGAATGCGCGCCTGGTCGCGTCCCCGGTCGATTCTGCCATCCCAGGCCAAGCCTCCAGTCGGGCCATTGTCGAGGCTGGGGTCGGGGCCGTCGCTATCGAAATAGTGCTCGGTGAACGGTGGGATCACCTGCAGGTATGTGAGGCCCGGAGCGGCGCGAAATCCCAATTGCCGCATGTCTTTGCCGCCCGCTTGGACGGATGCCGCATTGGGCGGTCCGTACGCATGTTTTGGATCGTGACATGAGGAGCAGGATAATCTGCCGGACCCGGAAAGCGACGGGTCGAAGAACATCTTCCGGCCCAGTGCGGCCAGGTCCAAGGCGCGGCGCGTTGCTTGCGGACGCGTCAGCGTGGCGGGGTCCTGGCTGGCTGAACTCGATGCGATCAGGCCGCAGAACAATAGCAGGCGCGGGTTGACCTTGGCGCAGGCGCCGCGATGAGTTGCCACAAGTTCATGTTCGCATGGCCATTCCTGCCCTCGCGGCGCGGAACTTGCGTGCCTCCTTGAGAGCGTTCGAGTAGAATGGATTGCGCAAGCGCGATCATATTATCAGTAGTGAGGAGCCTCATGAAAGTACGATTCCTGTTGGTGGCGGCGATAGCGGCGTTATTCACATCCGGTTCCGCTCAGAACTCGCCGCCAGGCATCGACAGCATTAGCAACATCGTCGTGATTTTTGCCGAGAATCGCAGCTTCGACGATTTGTACGGTTCGTTTCCCGGCGCTAATGGGCTGAAGCAGGCGCCGCCGGGAAGCTTCACTCAAGTCGACCGCGATGGCGCCGCGCTCAAGGAATTTCCGCCGGTCTGGCAGGGATTGACCGCGGCGGGCGTGACTCCGCCAGTCACCGAAGCCCAGAGCGCGCATCTGCCGAATCAACCATTCGCGATCGACGATCCGCAGGGATTCCATCAATCGCTCAACATCGTGACGCGCGACCTGGTGCACCGGTTTTATCAGAACCAGATGCAGATCGACGGCGGTAAGAATGATGGCTTCGTAGCTTGGGGAGATTCGGGGGCGCTCGTGATGGGCCATTACGACGGGTCGAAACTGCAGATGTGGAACGTCGCCCGGCAATACGTGCTGGCGGACAACTTCTTCATGGGCGTGTTCGGCAGTTCGTTTCTTAACCATTTCTGGCTGATCTGCGCTTGTATTCCCAAGTATCCGCAAGCGGACCAGAGCCCCGCGAAAGACCAGATTGCCGCTGTGGAAGCTGACGGCGTCACTCTGAAGGTTGCCCCGAATTCCAAGAAATCGGCGATCGACGGCCCGCCAAGGTTTGTCAAGGATGGCAACCTGACGCCCGACTTCTACGCGGTGAATACGATGCAGCCGCCATACCAGCCGAGTGCGAGCAAGCCGGCCCCCGGAGGAGATCCCGCCATGGCGGATCCGGCGAACCCTTCCACGCTTCCGCCGCAGACCGAACAGACCATCGGCGACCTGCTCTCGGCGAAGGGCATCAGTTGGGCCTGGTACGGCGGAGCGTGGCAGGCTGCGCTCTCCGGCAAAAACGGGCGCCCCATTCCGAACTTCCAGTACCATCATCAGCCGTTCAACTATTTTGCCAGCATGGCGCCGGGTACGGCGGAGCGCGCCAAACATCTCAAGGACGGCGGACTGGGCGGCGACCGCTTCATGGAGGCAATCAAAGCAGGCGCCCTGGAGCAGGTGGTTTTCTATAAACCGCAGGGGAATCTAAACGAACATGCCGGCTATGCCGACGTGCAATCCGGCGACGCGCATATCGCCGATTTGATTGTGCAGCTCCAGAAGAGCCCGCAGTGGAGCCACATGGTGGTCATAGTTACGCATGACGAAAACGGCGGCTTCTGGGATCATGTGGCTCCCCCGAAGGGCGACCGCTGGGGCCCCGGCATCCGCATCCCGGCGATCGTCGTATCGCCCTTCGCCAAGAGAGGTTTTGTCGACCACACCGCCTACGATACGACGTCGATTCTACGTTTGATTACGAAGCGATTCCAGTTGCCGGTTCTTCCGGGCATCCGGTCGCGCGATGAGAGCGTGAAGGCCAACGGCGGTGCCCCGTTCGGGGATTTGACCAACGCGCTCACCTTATCAAACTAGCGATTGGTAACAAACTAGCGATTTGGCGGGGTATGCTTTAGCTTGCCCGGCGGCCGCGCGACGGCGTCGCGACGACGCTGTCCATGCATTTATGCGCCGCAGCACTTCTTGTATTTCTTGCCGCTGCCACAGGGACACGGTTCGTTCCTGCCCGTCTTGGGCTTTGTGCTCTTGATTTGAGCGGATGCGGCCTGGGCTGCGCCTTTCACCCCGCTCGTTCGGTCGTCCCGAAAGCATTCCCACCAACCCATCTCCTGCACGGTGTCTTCCACCAGGCGTCGACGGGGATTGTTTGCGAGTCTGGCCAGTACTCGATCTTTGCCCTCCGCCAGGGCACGCTTGATATCGTCAAAATGAACAAACCCGGGATCGACCAGGCCTTCCTCGTAAGCCTGCTCGATATCGTCGACCAGTTCCGCCGGGTAAAGGTCGCAGCTATCTGTTACAAGCGAATCCCAGACGTGGGACCACTTGCGCGCCAACTTGCCCCGGAACAGGCGCACGAAGTAACTCACAATCTCATCACGGCTCTTTTGCCCGGCGGCTACCAGCGTCATAAGACCGCTCAGTGCGGCGCCCCGCGCCCATTCGTCGGCGTCCTCATTCTCGATTACGGACTGAATCCCCGCTAGGTCGCCGCCACACACCGACGCCAGCACCCGCCCGAGGTCTCCCGTGATGAAGTCGCCGCAGAGAGAATCCTGGAGGTCGCCCGGAAGCGACGCAAAGCGGACCATAAGCGGGTAAGCGCGAGTCTCGCGGAATTGCGCCAGCAGAAACATGGCATACAGATGGGCCATGTAATCGCCCTCGGCGTCGAGTTCCGCGGCCCGGTCCACGGTATCCTCCAGGATGCGCAGAAGGTTTGGCGTAACCTCCTCCCGGCGCGCCACGACCGCTTCCACGGCTGCTCGTGGGAACTTTCCGGTCGCTCTTTCGAACTGTCGCAGGATCTCGGCGGTTTCCATCGCGGCTGAATAACGCTGTGCTTTCGAGGCTCCAGAGCCTTTCGCGCAGCGTGGAGTACAAGCTCCACTGTCCTTATATCATAGACTCGTAAGGCGCGAAAAAGGTCCTGCGCGGAGCTCTCGAAGTAGCCTGATTGTATGCCCACCTGGAATCCACACCAATACCTGAAATTCGCCGAAGAGCGCTCGCGCCCCTGTCGCGACCTGGCCGCACGCACGGAAGTCGCGGCGCCGCGGCGCATTATCGACCTCGGCTGCGGCCCAGGCAACAGCGCAGAAGTCTTGGCCGCTCGATGGCCGCAGGCCTCAATCACCGGCCTCGACAGCTCCGCCCCCATGATCGACGCCGCCCGCGCCGCGTCTCCGCAGTACGAGTGGCGCATCGGCGACATCGCCGAATGGTCGGCCGGAGACCAGCGCTTCGACGTAGTCTTCTCCAACGCCGCACTGCAATGGGTGGGCGATCATGCCGTGGTCTTCCCGCAATTGTTGTCGCGAGTTGCCGGGGGCGGCGCGCTGGCGGTGCAGGTTCCTGGGAATTACACATCCCCGCAGCACCAGTTGATGCGCGAAGTGGCCGGGCGCGCCTGCCTGCGGGCGCGCGAATGGCACACGCACGATCTGGATTTCTACTATGATGCGCTCGCCCCGCACGCCGCGCGCCTGGACCTCTGGGCGACGGAGTATCTGCACGTGCTGCCCAACATCGAGGCCATTGTCGAGTGGTACAAGGGCACCGGGATGCGTCCGTATCTCGACGCGCTGGCCGGCGAGGCAGAACGCGAACGATTCCTGGCCGAGTACCTGGAAGGCTTGCGCCAGATCTACGCCCCCCAGCCGGATGGAGCCGTGCTGTTTCCGTTCCGCCGGATCTTTATTGTGGCGTATCCGGCTATGGCGTAGCCTGCGGTTGCCGCGGCCGGCAGGGGAGCGGTTTTTGTCGGGTCGGAATCGGAATTGTAGCGCGACGGGAACTTTCCGGCGCCGAGCGGTGTCTCAATCTATGGAAGACCCTTTGCAAGGCCCGATTTTCCTGGTAGCTTGGAATCAAGCTGAACCGTGAGGCTGCCGTTGGCCACATCTATTCTGGATCTCAGTCCGGACCGATCCGCGGAAGGCGCCGCCGACCTGGAGGATCTGCGCCTGGTGGAAGGTCTGCGTGAAGGCTCCGAGTGGGCGTACGAGGAATTGATCGCGCGCTTCCAGCAGCCGGTCTACGCGCTGGCGTTGCGCCTGCTTTCCGGCCAAACCGAAGCCTGCGACGTGGCGCAGGAGGTTTTTCTCAAGGTCTTCCGCAATATCGGAAGCTTTCGCGGGCAAAGCTCGCTGAAGACCTGGATCTATCGCATCACCGTCAACGAAGCCCACAACGTGCGGCGGTGGTTCTCGCGGCACAGGCGGCGCGAGGTGGAGCTGGACGGCGCGCCGGACGATTCGCGGGATTGGGCGGAGATTATCCCGGATGGCAGCCGCTCGCCGTTTGAGCGGGCAGTGGATGGGGAGCAGCAGTTGATGGTGGAAGCTGCGCTGGAGCGCATCAATCCAATATTTCGTGAGGCCGTGGCGTTGAGAGACATCGCGGACCTTACCTACGAAGAGATTGCGACGGTTCTGGGAGTTTCCCTGGGCACCGTGAAGTCGCGAATTCTGCGGGGCCGCGAAGCCCTGCGGGAAGAACTAGCGGGTAGCCTGAATCCAAGGCCGAGCCTGCGATTAGTGCCGGAAAACGGCTGAGCAAGTAACGGTATGAGCTGTGAGAACGTACAACCACTGATGTCCTCGCTGGTCGACCGCCGGATTGCGGCAGGGCAGCGGGAAGAGGCGTTGGCGCATCTCGATTCGTGCCGCGCGTGCAGCGCCGAGTATGAATCCATGCGCATCCAGCGCGCCGCCCTACGGAGTCTGGCGGCGCCTCCAGTGCCTGCAATGTTGCAAGGCCGCCTGCGGGTGCTCGCATCCCACGAGCGGGCTCGCCGGCTTGTGCGCATCAACTGGGCAGCGCGCACGCAGCATTGGCGCGGGCTGGCGGCGCTGAGGTTAGGAAATTTGATGCGCCCGGTGGCGCTGCCGGTAGCGGGCGGCCTGGTTTCGGCCCTTCTCATGTTCGCCGCGCTGATTCCAAGCGTGACCTATGCGCACTTTTCCACCATCGAACCGCCATCGGCGGTGTTCACCGATCCCGACGGGCAGTTAGTGGGCGAAGGCGAGTTCCCCAAGCTGGAAAGGGCAGTTGGGCCCGCCGTCAACGGCAAAGTGGTAGTGCTGCTGACCATCGACGACCGCGGACACGTGCAGAATTGGACCGTGACGCAAGGCGTGGTGACGCCGGAAGTGCAGAGTTTCATACTCTTCTCGCAATTCACTCCGGCCACCATGTTCGGCAAGCCCACATGGGGCCAGGTGCGGGTGGTTTTCGGCGCCGACGACGACGTGCGGAGCTGATCGCCCTTAGCGGTGCGGCAAAAGCTCGGCCAACACTTCCTGATTCAGGGCTCGATACTGGAACGCATCGCTGCGGCGGTGTGTCCGCAGCGCGAGCAGCTTGTCGTCGAGATCGGCCCCGGCCGCGGCGCGCTGACGGAGAAACTGCTGAAGCGCGCCGAGCGGGTGGTGGCGATCGAACTGGATGCGTCCCTGGTAGACCACCTGCGGCGGAAGTTCGCCAGTGAGCCGCGCCTCGAAATAATCCACGCCGATGCGATGGCGACCGATCTGGCGCAGTGGGGGCGCGCTCCCATTGCAGGCAACCTTCCCTACTATGCAGCCACCGCAATCATAGGCCAGACCGTCCGGCTGCGACCCACCCGCGCGGTTTTCCTGATCCAGAAGGAAGTGGCGGACCGCCTGGTAGCGCAACCACGCACCCGCGAATACGGCTATCTGACGGTGGCCACGCGTCTGTTCGCCGAAGCGCGGCTGCTTTTCGGAGTGAAGCCGGGCGCGTTCCATCCACCGCCGAAGGTGGAGTCCGCCGTGGTGCTGCTCACGCGGCAAGCCGATCCGTGGGCTGTGGACGATGCCGAGGCATTCCTGCAATTCGTGGGGCGCTGTTTTCAGCACAAACGGAAAACCCTCCGCAACAATCTGGCGGATACCTACGGCAAGGAACTGGTGGATCTGTGGCCCGAGGCGGGGCAGCGGGCTGAGCAAATCACCATGGCCGGGTTCGTGGAAATGTACGCGCGAGTGGCCGCCAAAGAACGGTAGCGCCTGAGAGTCGGCTGGGCCGCAGGCTCGCGGGTTTGGGTGCTTAACTACTGCTCGCGAAGATTGTCGCTCAGAGGGCTTTTAGACACGTCGCGTTCACACGAGTGTGAACGCTGCACGCAAAAGTGCGTGCGCCACGGCAGGCCTCGGAGGTTATGGCATAATTTGCGCATGATCCGTCGCGTCACCTTCGTTTGCGCCGCCGCCCTCTTACTTGCCGGATTCGCCGCTGCCCAAGCGCCGCAGAGTGGACGCCGCGTGCGCCGTCTGCTGATCCATAACGCGACCGTGATCGACGGCAACGGCACGCCCGCCAGCGGACCCAAGGATATCGTGATCGAGAATAACCTCATCACGCAGGTGACTCCGCTCGACGCGGTGGCGGTGGGACGCGGCGGGCGCGGCCAGGCGCAGGCGGACGCGGTCATCGACGCCACCGGCAAGTACGTGCTGCCGGGCCTGATCAACAACCACGCGCATTTGCAGGAAGAGCGCGGCGGCAAGCCGCAGCCCATCGAATACGAGTTGAATATCTGGCTCGCATGCGGCATCACCGCGATACGCGATGTGGGCAGCCCGACTCCTCGCGCGCTGGAGCTGCGCAAGATGTCGGCCGAGGGCGAAATCGCCGCGCCGCGCATCTTCGTCTATCCGATGTTCGGCGAGGTGCGCAATGCCGAAGAGGCGCGTGCGCGCGTGCGCTCGCTCAAACAGATGGGCGCCGACGGCATCAAGATTTTCGGCATCGACCGCGACATCATGCAGGCCATGGAGGACGAAGCCCACAAGCTCGGGATGCGCATCGCGCATCACGCGGGCGTCGAAGAGACCAATGCCTGGGACGACATCCGCTTCGGCACTACCTCCATCGAGCACTGGTATGGCATTCCCGATGCGGCCATCGACGAGGGCGTGCAACATTTCCCTTCCAGCTACAATTACAACAACGAAACCGACCGCTTCCGCTACGCCGGCCATCTATTTCGCGAAGCCGATCCGGAGAGACTCACGAAAGTGCTGACGGCGATGGTCAACGCGCACGTCGCCTGGGACCCCACGATGGATATCTACGAGGCTAGCCGCGACCTGCAGCGCGCGCAAACGCAGCCCTGGTTCGCCGAGTATTTGCACCCCGCGCTGGAGGAGTATTTCCGGCCGAACCCCTCGAACCACGGCTCCTATTTCATCGGCTGGACTTCCACCGACGAAGCGTTCTGGAAAGAGAATTACCGCTTGTGGATGGCCGCGCTGCGCGAGTTCGACCGCTTGGGCGGCCTGATCGGGATGGGCGACGACGCGGGATTCATTTACCAGATGTATGGCTTCGGCTTGATCCGCGGCATGGAGCTGCACCAGGAGGCGGGATTCAATCCTATCAGGATTATCCAGCAGGCCACGGGGAATAATGCCAGGATTCTGGGGCAGGAGGAAAAGCTGGGCCGCGTGCGCGCGGGCTTTGCGGCGGATCTGATTGTGGTGAACGGCAACCCGCTGGAGAATCTCAAAGTACTTTATCCGACAGGGGTGGATGAGATTCGCGACGGCAAAACGGTCCACACCGGCGGCGTGGAATGGACCATCAAGGACGGAATTCCGTACCACGCGCCGGAGTTGATGCAGAAGGTCAAGCAGATGGTGGCGGACGCTCGGGCCCGCCGCTGATGCTTTAGCCTGCTATCGACGGGGTGCCCGCAGCGGTGCGCGTAGAACTCCGGACGGCAAGCTAAAGCATACCCTACCCTACGCGTTCTGACGCAGCCAATCCTTGAAAGCATCCCGGTACAGGATGATGCCCTTGCGCGAGTAGCGCAGATATCCCTGGCGCCGGAACTGGTTCATGTAGTGCGTCACGATCTCGCGCGAGGTTCCCACGTATTGCGAAAGCAGCTCGTGCGTGAACGGCACCATGCGGATCGATCCATCATCCTCGGGACTCCCCAACCGCTCCGAAAACCGGATCAGGGACCGCGCCAGCCGGCGGGCAATGTTGTCCACCGAAAAGCTCTCGATGCGATGCGTGAAGTCGATGGTGCGCTGCACCAGAATCTGCAGCAACGCCACCGCCAGGCGCGGACGCCGCATCACGATATCCTCGATTTCGGCGGTGGTCCACGTCATGAGCTTGCAGTTCTCCAGAGCTGTGGCCTGTTCCGCGCGGTGGGAAAGGCTCAAAAAGGCGGACTCTCCGAAAAATTCGTCGGCTTGATAGATATCTACGACGACCTGGTGGCCGTCATCGGCAAGCCGCGACACTTTCACTTTGCCATCGATCACCAGATAGATGCTCGTCGAAGGTTGATCCTGATTGTAGATCAATTGTCCCTTGCGATACTCCGCGATGCTGGAGCACGGCAAGTGGGCAAGTGGATCTTCGAGGTGTTTCTCAGGGACTAATGTTAGCGGACTAGCTGCCATATTTTTCCTCCAAAGGCTTCTGCGGAAGCTTCTACGATTGTTGATGCTGCGGCGCGCAAGTATCGCTGACCATCGCGATGCCGCGCACCTTGAAAGTGGGGTGGGTCCCGCCGGGGATTGCAGTCCCCCGAACGGTGACTTTGTGACCCACGTGTTTGGCAAACGCTTCGGTCGGGAAGCCGTCCGCCTCTAGAACTGCAATCAGGGCCAGATCGCGATCATTGGTCAGAACGTAATGGCCGTCCTGTTCGTCAATGCAGCCCGTCATCGAGTCGCTTGCGTTCTTGGCATCTTTCTTGGGCTGCTGCTGGTTTTCCTGGTGCGGCACTGGCGCAGCGCTGGGCGAGTAGAACGCGAAAAGGATTGCCGCGAAAAGTGGAAAAACCGCCCGATTGGTCATATTTCTTACTACAACACCTCCAGTCTACAGCACTTGTGGTGCCAAATCACACGCCTGCCGGGTGCTGAACAAAACGAGGTCGTAAGTTGTGGCTCTCCAAAGGGATAGAAGGCACAGTGGTACCTTCTGCCACAGATTGCAGAGGCGTGAGATTATTACCCAGAGGAAGAATGTGCACTTCAAGTTGCGTCAGAAGCTCTTCCTGCGTACGCCAGAGGGCGCTTCCTGCCGAGGTTATATGATGGAAAGGTGTCCGCCGCCTGGCGTTGGGCCTTGGCGCTGCTGACGTTCAGCGGCTCGCTTTTTTCGCAATCTTACACGGCCCCGGCCGGGATCCGGCAGGCGGTCCGGCGCGCTGGCGCGTCCGTACTGCCCGGCGGCCGTGTGATCGCGCCATTCGGACGGGAATACGTCACCGGCCCCGGTCCTTTCGCGTTGGCGGTGAGTCCGTCGGGCAAAAGCGCGGTCACGGCGAACGCCGGCCCGTGGCGCTATTCGCTCACGGTTGCGGACCGCGACAAGATCGGCCATTGGGAGGCGCGGCAGATTGCGGCCCGTTCTCAAGGCTGGCTGGAGGAGTTCGGCGCCTCCGATTGGAAAGGCGTCTCCATCGGCGTGGCGTTCTCGGGCGAGCGCGCCATCTACGTCTCGGAAGGCAACACCGGCTGCGTCGCCCTATTCGATTCCAGCGACGAACGCCGTCGCACAATCGACATCAACCAGGGCGGTTTCTCCGCCAGCTATACCGGCGATCTGGCCTTCGATTCCGCGCGCGGCATCCTCTATGTCGCGGACCAGGCGAACTTCCGTATCGCCGCCATCGACGTGAAATCGCGCCAGGTGGTGGCCTCCGTGCGCGTCGGCTGGCTTCCCTTCGCCGTGACGCTTTCGCCGGACCGCAAGACTCTCTACGTCACCAACGTGGGAATCCACGAATACCACGCGCTTCCTAAGCCTCTGCAGTTTCCGTCGGCGGCTTTGATCGAGACGGGCGAAATTGAGACTGGCAAGAGCGACAGGCCAGGAGGCCTGTCGTACGCGAACTCGCTTGCCATCGTGGATGTCGCTACGCCCGCTGCCGCGAAACTGGTCACGTTCGTGCGCACCGGCCTCAGTCCCTCGGGCGTGCTTGCCACCGCGGACCGCGTCTTCGTCTCCAATGCGGGCGACGATTCGATTGTCGAGATCGATGCCAAGACTCACGCTATCGCCAACCGCATCACAATTTCAATTCCCGGATTGGATCAGCTTCGCGGCGTGATCCCACTCGGCATGGCGTATGACGAAGCCTCCGGCTGGCTGCTGGTGGCCGAAGCCGGAATCAACGCCGTGGGCGTGATCGATACCCGCCAGAAGCGCGTGCTCGGCCATATCCCCGCGGCGTGGTATCCAACGCGCGTGGCCCTCGATGACGGCGAGGTGCTGGTGGCCAACGCCAGGGGACACGGCATCGGTCAGGATGCGCCTACCGCGATCTCGATGCGCGGCTCCCTGTTGCCCAGCCAGCTCTACCAAGGGACGCTCTCCATCTTTCCGCTACCCTCGGTGGAAGCTCTGGCGGCGCTCACCGGGACTGTGATGCGCGCCAATGGCTTTGCGCCGCAGCGCCCCCCTTTGCCCGCGCCGCCGGCGGGCGTTCGGCACGTGGTGCTGATCGTGAAGGAGAGCCGCAGCTACGACGAGATTCTGGGCGGTCTCGCCGGCGCTTCGAACGGGCGCGCCATGGGAGATGCGGGCCTGGCGCGATACGGAACCAACGGCGTGGTGGACGGCGGCCACCAGCGCTTCAGCATGAAGGACGTCCACGTGACGCCCAACCATCAGGCCATCGCGCGCCAGTGGGCCTTCAGCGACAACTTCTACGCCGATTCCGATGGCGCCATCGACGGCCACCATTGGCTGACCGGCGTATATCCTAACGCCTGGACCGAAAGCTCGCTGCTGGCGGCCTACGGCAATATGAAGGATTTCCGCCTGGGCTCCGCGCCGGGACGGCTCTCGTTCCCCGGGTCCGCGTCGTCGGTGCAGCCCGAAGACGTCGGCGCCGCCGGAACGCTGTGGAGCCACCTCGCCAGCCACGGAATTTCGTTTTACAACTTCGGCGAGGGCCTCGATCTGCCGGGCGCAGCCGGGCGATTCGTTACCGATATGCCGCTGCCCGCCGAGCTTTACTCACGGACCTCGCGCGAATATCCGGGCTTCAACATGTCCATCCCCGATCAGGACCGCGCGACCGTGTTCATTCGCGAAGTGGACGAGAAATTCGCCAAGACCGGCGCCGGTCTGCCGCAGTTCCTGTTCGTCTATCTGCCCGGCGATGCCACAGCCGCGCCGCGGCCCGACGGCGGCTACGCATACAAGGAATCGTTCGTCGCCGATAACGACCTGGCGCTGGGCCGAATTGTGCAGTATCTTTCGAGCACGAGTTGGTGGAAGGAAACCGCCGTCTTTGTGACGGAATCTTCGGCGCTGGGCGGCATCGATCACATTCACGCCAACCGGACCATTTTGCTGACGGCCGGGCCGTGGGTGAAGCGCAGTTACGTGTCACACATGAACACCAGCTTTCCCGGCCTGCTGAAGACGATCTACTGGCTGCTGGGATTGCCGCCGCAGAATCTCTTCGACGCCTCCGCGGCCGACCTGCGGGACTGCTTCACGTCGACGCCGGATTCTGCGCCGTATCATGTAGTGAACGGAGACCCGCGAATTTTCAGTGTTCCCGCCGTGGCGTCTCATTGAGGCTGCGCACAGTCCGCGCCAGATGGTCCGCCCCACTTTGCAGTTTCTGCATGATGGCGCCGGCCAGCAATCCAGCGGCGGCGCACGCCAGCGCCGTCCCCCAGTGCGCCACCAGAATATGTGCGGCGTTCCAATCGGGGCAATGGATTTCGAGAACCGTTGTCCCTGCCAAACCGCCGAGCAGACCGGCAGCCGCGCCGCTGATGGCCGGAGAAAGCAGCGCGCCGCGGCGCAGCAAGTTCCAAGCGAGGGCCGCGGTTGGGGCAGCGAATCCGATGCCCAACAGAAGACACTTGCCGGCCTGGACCCAGAACCTGGTTTCAGGCTGGTGGGGGAACAGAGCCCAAATATTCGCCGCCACAGCGAGTAGGATGCCGCCGGTCAACACCGCGGGCGGCAGAAGGCGACGGCTGGCTGGAGCCATTTCGTCGGCGAGCGAAACGGCGAGCAAGGCGCCGCAAAGCGCTAACCCGCCGAAGACGATCGCGATCATGGAAGGGCCCATGCCGGCGATTCCCGACGCTTTCAGGATTCCAATCCCGGCGGCGATGGGCCCGAGGAAAATCAGGGCGAAGCCGGCAGCGTAATAGCCGGCCGGGCGCAGCGGGCGCACTGGCTCCAGGTTCCGCGCGATGCGTTCCCCGATGGCGCGCGCCACTTCAGGGCGCAGCTCGCTGGCGGACGGAGGGGCCGAAAGCACTTCCAGCAGAGCGCGGCAGCGCGGGCAACTGCGCGCGTGCTCGCCGGCTTCCGCTGGTAGAGCATCGGGAGAGAGCGTCTCTTGCCGGGCGAGCGCGCGATCGATATCCGCGCAGTTCATCGAGCGCCCTCAGACTTTCCGGTCTGCTGCGGCGGACGCGAGGTGAGAAATGCGCGCAGGCTTTCGTAGGCGCGATGAGCTTTCAACTTGACCGCTCCTACGGTGGACGAGGTGGCGCGCGCCACTTCCTCGACGGTCATGCCGGCGGCCTTCAGCATCACGATCACTTCGCGCTGCGAATCGGGCAGTTGAGCCACCAGGGCGTCGAATTGCATGGTCGATTCGAAGACATCCTTGCGTCCCGCCGCTTCGGGCAAAGCATCGGCGGGCGCTTCGTGCGCCACAATGCGGCGGACGCGGCGGTAGCTATCCACGCGCACATGGCGCGCAATGGCATAGACCCACGGCAGCAAAGCTTCCCCTGGGCGGTACGAGTGACGCATACGATGGATTTTCAGCCACGTCTCCTGCAGCAAGTCTTCCGCCTGTTCGCGCGAGGCCGAGTTGTAGCGGAAGAAGCGCAGCAGCGCCGGGCTGAGCGCGGCGATGAGCGCGCCCGGCGCCGCCGGATCGGCTTGCTGATAGCGCGACATCCAGTGCTCCAGAGAGACAAGCGGATGGGCGGGCACACCTGGGGCCCCATCGTCCGTCCGCTGCTCCACACCTTCCAGTTCGCTCCGCGGCGGCGGATAGTTACGGTCGCTCACAGAAGTTTTCTCGTGTACCATCATCGCAACTCGCGGCGGCATTGGCGATCAGCATTGGCGATCAGAGGGCCGAGCGCTCGGAGCGGCTCGACGACATGGCAGGCCATGGGCCTACCCCACTTAGTTGCGCGTCTGCGCGGGTTCTTCGTACAGTGAAGGCCATGACGGATTTCCCGCCGCTGAATGCGCTCATCTTCGCCGCGCTGGGCGTGCTGGCGTTCTTCGCCGCGTTCGCTATCGCCATTAAGCTGGCCCCGTTCGACGTGTGGAAACAGGTCGTGGAGGAACGCAATACGGCGACGGCGATCATGGCGGGCGCAGTTGCGTTGGGATTGTGCTGGATTATCGCAGCGGCGATGCATTGAGGCTGTAAGAAGCGACAGGCCGGGAGGCCTGTCGTACGTCACCGCATGTAGAAGAGGCTTAGGCGCGGCAGTTTGGCGTGCTCCAGCAGGTTGCGCTCAATGTATTGCTTCTCAAGCATGGCGAGCTGATCGGCGGTCATCTTGCCGCGGTAGGGGCGTAGTTGCCGGTCCAGCTCGCGGCGCGATTCGAACAGTTCCTCCTCGCTTTGGCGCAGACGCGCGGCGGCGATCATCTTCTCTTCGAGCACGGTGAGCCGCTGCTCGAGCGCTTCGAGGTCCGCATAGTGCCGCTCCACTTCGGCAGCGAGCTTGCGCAGCGACGCGGCGGTTTCGGCGTACTCCGGCGGCAGCGCGGCGGCGTTGCGTTCCAGGTACGCGCGCAGGTCTTCCAATGCAAACGGCGGCGCGGTCTGGCGGCGCGCTTTGGGTTGGGCAGAACCAGCAGCCATGATCTGCGCTTCGGTGAGCACGGCTTGCGCGCAAAACGCCAGCGAGTTCACCATCTGCGTCTTGACGCGGCGGCCGCGCCAGTTTTCAAATGCCGCGTCGATGCCGCGCAGCACCGCCTCCAGCGGCACTTCGGCGTTCTTCCAGGATTCGAGCAGCGCCCAATCGAGCGGCGAGAGCAGAAACAGGCCGGTGCCGCGCGCGCGCTGAAAATGCTCTTCCACTTCGGTGAAATAGTTGAAGTAGTTGAAGGGCCAGTCTTGGTTGTCGGTCACGGGCGTTTCCGCGCAGGTTGCCAATTTGCCCCAGATAGCCGCAAATCCGCAAACGGGGGCCGGCGTCTCTCCATTGGCCCAATCGGATGGCCGGTATTCATTGTGGGGCGGACCCCCTTGTCCGCGGTCGACCCCCTGGTCGACCCCTTGGGCGCTTCGTGAGGCTGATTTTGCGGGGCGAAAAGCGGGTCCAGGGGGACCCGCGCGGACCAGGGGGTCCGCCCTACACCATATTCGGTCACTGGCGATTCCGCTCCCAAATCATGGCGAGACCTTCGAGCGTCAGATGCTCGTCGACCACTTTGAGATAGCGCGAGCCGCTGACGATCATCTGCGCCTGGCCGCCGGTGGCGACGGCTTTGGTTTCGGGTCCGAGCTTAGCGATGATGCGCTCCAGTATGCCGTCAATCATGCCGACGGCGCCGAAGTAAAGTCCGGATTGCATGCTGGCGACGGTGTTGGTGCCTACTACGTCTTTGGGCGGGCGAAAGTCCACCAGCGGGAGGCGCGCGGTGCGGCTGAAGAGCGCGTCGATGGCGATGCCGATGCCGACGGCGATGGCGCCGCCCAGGTATTCGGCGTCGCGCGAGATCACGTCGAAGTTGATGGTGGTGCCGAAATCGACGATGACGCACGGGCCGCCATACTTATAAAAACCGGCGACGCCATTCACCAGGCGGTCGGCGCCAACCTCGTCGGGATTGTCGTAGCGGATGGCGAGGCCAAGATCGGTGCGCGGGCCGACGAACATCGCCTCTCTTTTGAAGTAGCGTTTGGTCATGGCCGCGAGCGTGGAATCGATGGGCGGCACCACGCTGCAGACGATGATGCCGTCGACCTTTTCGATATCGAGGCCCGCGGGCACAAACAGGTTGCGCAGCAGGATGCCCCACTCGTCGGACGTCTGCTCATGCACGGTGCGCAGGCGCCACTGCGAGATGAGCTTGCGCCCCTCGAAGGCGCCGATGGTGATGTTGCTGTTGCCTGCGTCAAGAGCCAGCAGCACGAACGCCTCCCGCCAGGATCAGGGTATGAGTCCCATCGTCTTTCCGCACTTTGAGGAAACCCGCCGCGTCGAGGCCGGCGGTGACGCCGTGGATATCCTCCCCAGGCTGGTGGACCACCACGCGCCGCCCCGAGGCGTAACTGGAAGCGTGGGTGAAGAGATCGAGAACCTCTTCGACGCTCAGCGCGGCGAAGCGATCGACGGCCGGGATGAGTGCGATCACGATATCCGTGGGACAAACCTCCCGGCCTGCCTGCAGCCGCAAGGAAGTTGCCTCCGCCGCGAGCTCGGGCGGGAACGCGGCGTGATTCACGTTGATCCCGATGCCGGCGATGGCGAGGCCATCCACCAACTGCACCAGGATTCCGGCGCATTTCTTGCCGCCGAGCAAAAGGTCATTGGGCCAGCGGAGATCGCAGACCAGGCCGGTGACTTCGGTGATGGCGTCCACCGCCGCCAGGCCGATGGCGAGCGTGAGCACCGGAGCGGGATGGAACACGATGGAGCAATAGATTCCGGCGCCGGGTTCGGAATGCCACGTGTGGCCGTGGCGGCCTTGTCCGGCGGTCTGCTCGCCGGCGAGAACGACGGAACCGGGCGGCAGGCCGGCGGCGGCGCGCATGGTGGAATCGATGGTGGGGTGGTAATCGATGCGGCGGTCCGGCAGGGCGCGGCGGATGGCTTCGATATTCATGGCAGGGTTGATAACAGCGCTCATAACAGCTCAAGCCGGAAGCCGATATCGACGGCGCGCGCGGAGTGCGTGATGGCTCCGGCGGAAACGAAATCGGCGCCGGTTTCGGCGTAGGCGCGAACGTTGTCGAGCGTGATGCCGCCGGAGAGCTCGACTTGGGCGCGGCCGGCGATTTCGCGGACCCAGTCGGCGGCTTCGGCGGGCGCGAGGTTGTCTAGCAGGAGGTGCTGCGCGCCGGCGTCGAGGGCTTCGTGGAGCTCGGCTAGGGTGCGGACTTCGATTTCGATTGTAGGGCGGATCAGGTGGTTCGCGGCTTGCGCCCCCGTCGGCCATTCGGGGTTAGCGTGAGGCTGATTCGGTTGCGGCGACGGCGGGACCAGGGGGTCCCGCGCGGACCAGGGGGTCCGCCCTACGTTTGGGTCGGGTGGAGATGATGGGGGGAGAGTGGGTGAGGCTGCTTGAGATGATGGGGAGTGGGAGGGTAGGTCCGGTGGAGACGGCGGGGGAGGAGTGGGTGGGGTTGTGTGAGGGACGCTGGGATGGTCTGGCGACTGGCCGGCATTTAGCAGGGCTTGGCGGACGCCTCCGGCGGCGGCGATGTGATTATTTTTTATGAGGACGGCGTCGTAGAGGCCCATGCGGTGGTTGGTGACGCCTCCGGCGGCCGCGGCGCGCTTTTCGAGCGCACGCAATCCGGGGGTGGTCTTGCGCGTGTCGAGCACGCGGCAATTAGTACCGATTACGGCATCGGCGTATTGGCGCGCCAGCGTGGCGACGCCGCTGAGGCGCTGGAGGAAATTGAGGGCGACGCGTTCGCGCTCGAGCAGCGTGCGCGCATTGCCTTCCACCGTGGCGAGTAGTTCGCCTGCCGCGCACCGGTCGCCATCGTGCTTCAGCAGGACGACATGGTCGAACATCTGATCGAGCACTTCGGTTCCGGCGAGTACCAGCGGCTCGCGGGCGATAAGGGTCCCGCGCGCGCGCAGCCCTTCGGGCACGCAGGCGCGGCTGGTGACGTCGCCCGCGCCGATATCTTCCTCGAGTGCGAGACGAATGATTTTAATCATAAAGATCCGTCGTTCGGCGCCGGTGTTTGTTCGGCATTGTGCGTGCTGCCGGCAGGCCGGGCCCAGAGGGCGCCCCCAATCGGCCGCAGGTTAACAACCTGCCCCACAACACGACACAGCGCGAGGCGAATGTTCTTGATCATAACGATCCGTCGAGTTTCTGCAACTGGGTCTTATAGTCGGCGAGTTTTTGGCGGATGCTCTCGACTACTTTCGCCGGCGCGCGGCCCAGAAAGGTTTCGTCGGCCAATTGCCTCTCGGAATTGGCGATGTTTTTGGCGAGCTGCTCGCGTTCCTTTTCGATGCGCTTGCGCTGACCCTCTTCCTGCGCGGCGGGAACATGCAGCACCAGGTCGAATTCGGCGGTGGAGCGCATCGCCGGCGATTTGGGCGCGGCCTCGGCCCTGAATTCCAGCTTCACGTTGGCGATCTTCTGGATGGCTTCGGCGTGGCGAAAGGCGATATCGAGCGCGGCCGTGCGTGAGTAGAGCGCGCCCTCGAGCTGCTGTTTGGGATCGAGCTTGGCCTCTGTCCGCAGGGTGCGCGCCATAGTGACGATCTCCTGCATTATGCCCACTTCCCGCTCGGCTTCGAAATCGGTAAGGGCGCTGTGGTATTGCGGAAATTGCGCCACGGCAATGGAGACGGGGCGCGTCTCGCGATTGGTGGCGAGCCGCTGCCATAGCTCTTCGGTGAGGAACGGCATGGCCGGGTGTAGCAGGCGCAGCGAAGTTTCAAAGGCCGCCAGCATGTTGCGCCAGCCGGCGTCCAGGCCGGAATTTTCGCGGAAGCGCAGCTTCTTCAGCTCGACATACCAATCGCAGAATTCGTGCCAGAAGAAGTGCCATAGCAACTGCGCGGCTTCGTGGTAGCGGGAGGTTTCGATGGCGCGATTTACCTGGTCGGCGCAACTGTTCAGACGGCTGAAGATCCAGCGGTCTTCAATGGGGACTCCGAGAGTATCGGCGTCGGGCTCGGGGCGGAACGTCTCGAGGCTTTTCGGCACCCAAGGCTCTACCGCGGACCGCTCCATGCTCATAAAGAGGAAGCGCGCGGCATTCCAAATCTTGTTGGCGAAAGCGCGCGAGCTTTCCATGCGCGATTCGGTGAGCACGATATCGGTGCCGGGCGCGGCGCCTTGCAGCAGCGCCATGCGCACGGCGTCGGTACCGTATTTCTCGGTGACCACCAGCGGGTCGATGGTGTTGCCGCGGGTTTTCGACATCTTCCGCTTCTCGGCGTCGCGAACCAGGCCGTGAATGTAGACCTGGCGGAACGGCACGTCGCCCATGAATTCGATGCCGAGCATGGCCATGCGCGCCACCCAGAAGAAGAGGATATCGAAGCCGGTGATGAGCAGCGAGGTGGGGTAAAACGTGGCGAGGTCCTCGGTGGGATCGGGCCAGCCGAGCGTGGAAAAGGGCCACAGGCCGGAGCTGAACCAGGTATCGAGTACGTCCGGATCTTGCGTGAGATGCGAGGCGCCGCAGCGCGGACAGGTGGCCGGAGCTTCGCGCGCGACCACGATCTCCTTACACTCGGCGCAGTGCCAGGCGGGGATGCGATGGCCCCACCAGAGCTGGCGCGAGATGCACCAATCGCGAATGTTGTACATCCACTCGAAGTAAGTCTTGGCCCAATTGGCGGGGATGAATTCGATGCGGCCGGTCTCGACGGCTTCGATGGCTTTTTCGGCGAGCGGCTTGGTTTTGACGAACCACTGGGTGGAAATGAGCGGCTCGACCACGGTTTTGCAACGGTCGCAGCGGCCCAGGTTCACCTTGTAGGGCTCGGTTTTGACCAGCACGCCTTGAGTTTCGAGGTCGGCGAGAATGCGTTTGCGGGCTTCGAAGCGGTCGAGGCCGGCGTAGGGGCCGGCGTGCGCGGTCATGACGCCGCGTTCATCGATCACCTGAATCTTAGGCAGATCGTGACGGCGTCCGGCTTCGAAATCGTTGAGATCGTGCGCGGGGGTGATTTTGACGGCGCCGGCGCCGAATTCGGGGTCGGCCATATCGTCGAGGATGATGGGGATTTCGCGATTGGTCAACGGCAGTTGCGCGGTCTTGCCGTGGTATTCGAAGTAGCGCTGGTCCTTGGCGTTGATGGCGACGGCGGTATCGCCGAGCATGGTCTCGGGACGCGTGGTGGCGACGACGATGAAGCGGCCGGGGAGCCCATTGACGGGGTAGCGGAGGTGCCAGAGGTGGCCGTCGGATTCGGAGTGGGCAACTTCGAGATCGGAGAGGGCGGTGAGGCAGCGCGGGCACCAGTTGACCATATACTCGCCGCGGTAGATGAGGCCCTTTTCGAAGAGGCGGACGAAGACTTCGCGGACGGCGCGCGAGAGGCCGGGATCGAGGGTGAAGCGCTCGCGGCTCCAATCGCAGCTGGCGCCGAGGCGGACCATCTGGCGCTTGATGGTGTCGCCGTATTGCTCTTTCCATTGCCAGACGCGCTTTTCGAACTCTTCGCGGCCGAGGTCGAGGCGCTTGATACCCTCTTCGGCGAGTTTGCGCTCGACCACCATTTGGGTGGCGATGCCGGCGTGGTCGGTGCCGGGGAGCCAGAGAGTATTTTCGCCGAGCATGCGATGCCAGCGGACGGTGACATCGATCTCGGTGTGTTCGAGCATGTGGCCGATGTGGAGAACGCCGGTGACGTTGGGGGGCGGGATGACGAGCGAGAAGACTTTGGCGCCGGGCTTGGCGGTGGCCTGGAAGATGCCGGAATCGATCCACCATTGGGCCCAGTGCGGCTCGAAAACCTGGGGGGCGTAGACTTTATCTAGTTGCATGGGGAGGGGCTTCGACGCTGAGACGCGGGGGCGCAGAGATTACAAGAGATAGGCATGGAGCGATTATTATCTGCCGGGGAAATACCAATATAGCAGGAGGGCTGGGGTCGGAACGTCGCGACAGGCCAGGAGGCCTGCCCTACGGGGTGTCCGGAAATGGGATTAGGTTCGTTTGGTATTTTGGGGATCTGGGTTACCGGTGAGTTGTGGCGTGGGGGTCGCGAGTTGGGTAAGCGATTGAAGAGATGGGGGAACGGAGGTGTGATCGGCATAGGCGAAGATTAATGGATTTGGGGTGATCGGTTTTGTTTCGCGGCGCACCGGGGAACTTCGAGTGTGACTCTCCTGTCTAATTGTCCCTCGCGTGACCTAGGAATTCGGGGCAAGAGGCTCGGATATGGGGCGTAAGGCGTTTGGTGGCTGGATTTGGGAATATTTTGGGGTGACGTGACGGAGGGGCGTGAGGCAGGCGGATAGCCTGAATCCTGTAAATGCTCAGCGGAAACCATTCATCAAGCAGAATAAGATCGGCCCCGGTCTCCTTGGTCAGTAGGTGCGCATGCTCTATTTAATGCTGTGTCGCGCCTCTTGTTGCCCGAGGTTTCCACTCTACCGATCTCCGCTCTCGCGGAATTACGGGACAAGCTCAGCGGCGTTTTGGTCCCGATGCGCGCGGAAATTCTGCGTTTTATCGATGAATTGCGGAAGGCAGTTGGTGACGAACCCGAGCAGTCGGCGCTTCAGGCCGAGGCCGACATCCTTGTTGCGGTCCGTGTCGAACCGGTCGTGCGAGAAGCGGCTGTTCGCACACGAGAGCCGATTGACCAAAAATGCAGGAAACTATATACCGGCGCGGCAAAGGCCTTCGGACTCGCAGGCGCAGCGTTGGTGGATACCGACCGTCCAGTTTGTCCTGACCGCCCGGTCAGTAATCAATTCGGCGCGGCCGTAACTCTCCTAGAAAACCTATTGACCGGTCAAGATGCGGCCCGACTAAGTATCCGCCAAGCTGTTAGACGATGTTGTCGCGGCTCCACCGGATTATAGAGATTTTCAGGAATGTCCCCAACTCAGCGGATCCCTGTTGTAAAGGTCCCTTACGACGACCAGACGCTCCGCACTTCGATGACTGAGACCGCCTTAATTTAACGCCTACACTGCCTACAGCTCCACATCTCCTGTAACAAGCAGCGGACTATGGCAGGGCGCTGAGAAACACCTGTAACTCGCGCAGTACGTCTGCTTCATTAGATAGAAACACGTAGTGATTGGCGCCGGCCAGCTCAACCACGCGCGAGTGAGCCACTCCCTTCTGAAACGCCGTGATCTGTTCCTTGCGCGCGGCGAGTAATAGCGGATATTCCTCGTTCAACGCGGCGAGCATGGCGGGGTTCTCGCCCTTGACCCAAGCCGGCGTCAGGTCGCGAGCGGATTGGGGAATTGCGTAGATGGCAAGCGCGGGCGCCTGAATATGGGCGTAGTCCGGCTTCTGCACGCCGCTCTTGATCGCCTCGCCCAACCACTGCGGCAGCCGGTATGCGCCCACGCTGCCCTGCGCCGTAGCGGCGTATTCGGCGCGAACTTCGGCTTCCGGCAGGGCGTTGCCAAAGACGCTCTGCAGGTACTCTTGCATGGCCGGAAAGCTCTTCCGGTCGGACGCGGATGGCGAAGGTCCATCGGGCACGGCGGCGGAAAGCTTGCGCGTGATCTCTTCCAGCTTGGGGTCGAGGGGCGCGGTACGGTCGGCCGCCGCATCGAGGTAGACCAGACCCGCGATCCTGTCGGAATGGCGCGCGCCCAGAGAACTTAGCTCCTCGCCTGCGACCGAGTGACCCACTAACACCGGCGCAGTAAGTTGCAGAGCGTCGATGACAGCGAGTACGTCGTCAGCCAGGCGCGCGGCCTCATATCCTGTGGTAGGCCGGCTGGAGGCGCCGTATCCGCGCCGGGTAATGCCATACACGTGGTAGGCGCCCGCGAGTTTGGGGGCAAAGCCGTCGTAGACGTGGGCCGTGAGTCCGAGGCCGGCAAGCAGCACGACGGGCCGTCCGGAGCCGCCCCAATCGAGCACTTCGAGTTGCACGTGCTTTTCGGTTTTGACCAT
>JBEKNN010000053.1:0-37476 GCA_049522755.1 Bryobacteraceae bacterium
CCAAGACACCTTCTGTGTGGGCTGGCAACCAACTTCGGACGCTCGTCCCGCCTGGCGGACAAGAAGGCAGTACTGAACTTCGGCGTCCAATTTAATTGGATATGGTTTAATGAAACGCAATACTAGCAATAGCCCGCAAGGCAGTCAAGCGAAAAATATCGTCGGGGATGATCTTCGCTGACGGCGTAATCGTTTACGGATGGAGCTTCATCTGGACCCATCATTGGCAGATATCGCAGGCGCGAACCGCGAAGAACATAGAGCCATGTGAGGCCTTAACGCGGCTGGCAGGCGTGTTCGCATCAACCGGCTCGCGTTAATGTTGAGCCCGACAACAGCGACACAGATTAGGGCGCAGTTCTTGTACCGCGACCGCACATAAGCGGTCTCGACTCTCTACGCGGCAGCGCCAGCCGCAAAGCATTCGCGGCCCGGTGGGCGGCCACGTGTAACTTTCGAGCTCCTCCTTCGATGGTGGGCATGGTTGGAGCGTGGGTTGGAGCAGCCTGGGTTGGAGCAGCCTGGGGGCCCCTCGGGCATCTGGTGAAGTGCGCGCGCATATTGCGCCGGGTGAGGTCGGTACCGCGACGCCAGCTCACAGGGAATCCGCGGCGCCCGCAGGCGCCCGTCTACGAACGTTATCCATCCTGGTGAACCGATCTCAGGGCGACCGTCCGCCGTTAGTAGACCCTTCGCAACCAGGGAGGATCTATGTGCTCCGATCGTCAGGTTCGGGACCAGCTGCCGGGCCAAAGTCCGAGATGGCGACTACGGGTCAACTGAACTCTCGACGGCTGGCGGACAAATCCGGCCGGAGTCCAGGACCCCTCTGAAGGGAGTTCCGCGAACAGTGAAATTGACAGCAGGATCGGGCAGCGGCTTCCCGGCGGGTTCGCGAACCGTCCGGGCGCCTACGTGAGTTTCAATGCCAGCGCGCGCGTACGGATGAGCCGAGAGCGGCGGCGTGCCTGGCCAGGTCCCTATTGTACGCTGCGCGACCCCGCGTGGCCGCCATCAGATCGTCGGCCACCTTGTTAACCGATTTTGGCGCCACCACCGGCTCCGGTTCGGCGCGGGTAACGATCTGCCGCGGAGGCACGTGCCAAATCCGCATGAGCGTGACTACTGCTGCTATACCGATAAAGGCGCCGGCGATGATCGCCAGGGGTCGATCTATAGGGGCGCCATACCGCCAGGCCAACGCGGCAAATCGATATCCGACGGGAACAAATATGCCGAACGCAATAGTGTAAAACCAATTGCGCAAACGAGGACGTTCGTAGAGCCGAAAAACAGACAACTGCACCCAGTTCATTAAAAACCTCCAATTTCAATCTATGTCCGTCAGCAGAAGCGGACCAGACTCTTCTGAGCGGTTCCCCAATGGGCATTTAGAGTCACCGGTTGCGGTTGAATCCAGCGTTTCGACGCGGCGGCCAAGGCTTATGAGCGGATTGCCGATCGACGCAATAGCGACAAGATCTATCGTGTGGAAGGCGCGGAGGATTCCGGCTGCAACGCCGTCGCTCAGATGACAACGCTTCCGAGTCTTACTTCGTGAGGCTCGCAATTGGTACCTGCTCGAGTTCAATCCGGAGACCTTCGCGGAATTGGTCGCAATCGTGGGTGGCCCAAGGAACTCAGCACCGTCTGGAGCGGTGGCGCCGACCTTACCGGTCGCCAGATGCGCGCGCACTTCACGTGATGAGCACGAAAGCCGCCTTGGAACGGATCGGCGGAGATCCAAGCTTCGCGCGAGCCTTCGGTGCGCTTGCCGCCCGCGACGATGGCCGCTTCGATGCGCTCGCGACGGTGGCCCGGGACACCCTATCAAAAGGGGCGAAAGTTCGAAAACGGACAGACTGAGGAGTCGATCCCGACCTCAGGCGCCCGTCCCCTCAAACCAATTTTTCCCGCCCGATCGACTAATGTCGATTTCCTGCGCTCCCGAACGATCAACAAATGAATAGGGTCCCGTCTGGGCAATTAAGAGGACACCATGAAATACCTATGTATGATTTTCTTCGACGAAAAGAAATTGGGCGCACTCTCCAAACAGGAACACCAAGCGCTGGTCAACGAAAGCCTGGCCTACGATGATGTGCTTCGGAAGAGCGGTCACTTGCTGGCTAATCAAGCGCTTCAGTCCGTTCGCGCGGCCACTACGATCCGGCCGCGCGGAGGCAAAATCGCGATCGTCGACGGCCCATTCGCGGAGACCAAAGAGCAGATTGGCGGGTTCGTCCTGATCGCCGCACGGGATCTGAACGAAGCCATCCAATTGGCTTCCGGTATTCCCGTGATTCGCCTCGGGGGCGTCGAAGTACGGCCAATCCAGGAACTGACCAACAGCAGCGCCGGCGCGTGAGCGCATATCATCTGGCGGGCCCGCGATGATCCGGCGTATGGTCCGGCGAGCGTTGTCGTCGCGCACGCCCAGTGCTTACGCTTCCATCCGCTGAAGGCCGCTGCGAAACCAGTAGCGGGTAAGGTTCACTCTCGAATAAGCACACCTGGACGGAAAACGCCCAGACCGCGAAGTTGCAGCCGGCGCGGGGACCGTCCAGTTGCTATGCCGATTTCCGCTTACCGATCGCCTACGTTCCGGCGGAGCGCAATCTCCAGGGCCGAGACCAATTCTCCGCAACTTTGGAAGCGGTCCCCAGGTTGACTCGCCAGTCCCCGCCGTAACGTCACGAACACCGCAGGCGGCACTTCCGGGTTCAACTCGTGGGCTGCCGGGCATTTTCCTTCAAATCTCCGATAGAAGTCCGACACGTTGTCCGCGGGATGAAAGGGGCTTTGTCCGGTTAGCATATGAAACGCGATGGCCGCCAACGAGAACTGGTCGGCCATGGCATCGCACCGCCTAGTGGTGAACTGCTCCGGGGCCCAGTAGCACGATACCTGTAGCAGGATTAGTTCCGGCATCACGTCGTACATCCAGCGAGTGATCGCGCTCTCGCCGAAACCGGTCAGCCGCAACCGCCCGGCATCATCGACTACCATCCTGGCGGGCTCCAGAGCCAGGTGGTGAACCCCCATAGCATGCGCATAGTCCAAAGCCGCGGCCGTTGCCGTAGCATGTCCAACGAAACCGCAGCATCGAGAGCTCCCGGTATGAACTTGAGGGCAGCCCCCTCGATCATTTCCGTTGCGAGGTAAAACCACCCATCCGACTCACCGCTGTCAAATATTCGCGCAATGCCAGGATGAGACAGCTGGCTCAAATATGTTGCCGCCCGCAAGAGCTCATTGATTTTGTCTTGAGTACGCCGATCTCGAGGTGAAAGCACAGGAACTGGAAGCTTCCAGTAATAGATCCTGACCTCCGCTCCGGTCGTCCGCTCCACCGCCCGAGAGACGCGCGCAAACGTGTCATTTGGGATCCGCTCAAGCAGTTGATAGCGGCCAAAATCGTGCATCGTGGTCCTCCCAGAATCCAGTCAGTGCGGCCGGTCGCAGCGTTCCTTCAGCACGAACGTCGCGCCAGGTATGCGCATGAGAAAGATAGTTTAATGGATCGGAGGGCGAATTGCGCCCGAAATACGCGCCCCGGTGAGGCGCTCTGCGATACCGGCAGTGTTAATGCGCGAGACCTTCGGTCAGTTCGATGCGGGCGCCCGAGGGGTCGGTGAGGAAAGCGGAAGAGAACTTAAGCTGCGGCAAGACCTGGTAAGGCGTGTCGAATTTGATTCCGTCGGCGGCGAGCTTCTGGCAAAAGCTTTCCAGGTTTTTGATCTCGAATGCGATGTGATCGATAGCTCTTCCGGCGGTTGGCGATACGGAATCGGCATGCGCAAAGGTAAGAGCCGCGCCGGCGATGAGGCTGGTATTCGGCTGATCCTCCCCTGCCGGTCTGGCGCCGAAGAGCTTCGCATACCAGGCCTGTACGTCGCTCGGCCGCGTGGCGTAGAAGTGAATGTGATCGAACTGCAGCGGCGCGTACATCGAACTGTCTTCGGCCAGTTCGATGCGCACGCCGTCGGGCCCGTCGATCATGAGTTGGTCGGCCGCGGGCTGAAAGCTCTTATAGCTTGTCTTCGCTAACTTAGCGATGAACGGCTGAAGGTCCGGAACCTTGAAGCCGATATGATCAATCGCGGAACCGGCGCTCGGCCCGGACGGAGCGCTGGGCGTGATCAGGATCAGCACGCCCAGCGTACTGACGCCGTTGAGAGAGTCGCGGCTCCAGGTGGCTAGTCCGATGATGTCCGTCCAGAACGCGACGGTCTTATCGGGATCGGCGGAGTTGATGTGGATGTGCCCGAACGTTACGTTAGGCGCGCCTCTTTGCGCGACGGCCGGAAGGGTGGCAAGGAGACAAACGGCGATCATTCGTAACAGCGGCATGGCTGGAATCATGGTAACGCGAAACAGGTTGCATGGATGGACGCAGTTAACGCCACCGCCTCCAGACTTCCATGCCGGCCAGCCACGCGCCCGAGCCGCGACGCGATTGCGCCGGCGAGCCAGCGCTCGCGGATGACTGCATGCCTCGAGCAATTCGTTATCATGTCATGTAACTGAGAGGTGGCAAGTCATGAAATTTTGGATCGTATTCGGTGCGGCGCTAGCCTTGTCCGCCATTGAGACGCCGGGACCAATGCTTGCGCAGCCGCCGCAAGTGGACGCGCCGCTTAAATTCGAGGTCGCATCGATCAAACCGGCCACATCCGGCGTTAATGGCGTTCGGGGTAGTTGTCATGGCATCGATTCCGTTTACACTGCCGAGGCGGCGCCGCTCGGCCGATGCGAAATTCTGGACGGGCGTCTCAGCCATATGGTGGGCATCGCCTGGGACATCACCATGCCGATGCTCAAAACTGGTCCCGATTGGATACAGCGGGGTGATGAGCGTTTCAATCTTGTGGCGAAAGCGGAAGAGCCTTCTAAGACCACCGGGAAACAGCTCCTTCAAATGCTGCAAGCGTTGCTGATCGAGCGCTTCCAGATGAAGTTTCATTTAGAGCCGGTACGATTGCCCGGCTTCGCCTTGAGGGTCGCAAAAGGTGGATCGAAACTGCAACCGACCAAAAGCGAAGGCCCCGACTTTTCCTTCGGACCTGGGGGCAAGCCTAGATCGAGCGCCGGCATGTTTAAAGCCCACAGGTGTTCCATTCACGAACTCGTCCGCATGCTTTCCGTATTCGGCGATCGCGGTCCGGGCGTCGATCGCAGCGACCTCGCTGGGCTATACGATTTCACGTTGACTTGGGACAATGAGGCGGGCCCGACTCTGGAAACAGCGTTGCGAGAGCAACTCGGACTGCGGATGGAATCCGAAAAAGTGCAGACCTCTTACTTCGTGATCGATTCGGCCAAGCGGCCTTCCGAGAACTGACGCGCATCGGCGCGGGCGCGGCTCGGGGCGCTCCGAGCGTCAGGGCTGGGGCTATTTAATTTGGCCAGACAAGGCGCGATATCGGTAGTTCCGTTTACGGTCCGTTTCGCCTTCATTGCCCCAGATTGAGCCGGAACAGTAGAACGCCGCCCAGGATGAGCACTTTGCCGAGGTCCGGCAGCGGGACGATCAATCCCGCGCTGCTCCAAGTTTGGATAACGGACGGGCCCGCGGGATTCACGGAAGAACCCCACCCGCTATATACCACGCCTTCCGTATAGACCGAGTCTCCGTCGCCGCCTAGCAGCCCGCTCACCTCGCCAGCGACGGTCATACCCACAGAGGTGACTTGCAGGGTATAAAAGTTTCGCGCTGCCCCCTTAAGACTCCAGGACTGCCACGCCGAGCCAAACCCTTCACCGAACGCCCTGCTCCGACGCCGCCTACTTCCGCAACGGCAGTTGCGATTTCGCCTGCTCCGGCGCCTGAGCCACTGGCGTGGCCATCCGCGGCGGCTGATAGTTGCCGAAGTTCAGATCGGTTTCACTGAAGCTCAGCGGCCGGTCGAGAATCATCTCCACCGTGCTACCCTTCGTCAGGATGGCGTCCGGGCCGCGTATCGACAGAATGGCAATCAGCCCGGCCGCGGCGCCCGCACCGGCTCCAATTCCCAAGCCCATCGGCACGCTCCTGGCGGCGGCGCCCGCGATCGCGCCCACCGAGGCGCCCGTCGCCGTGGTTTCCGCCACCGTGCGCGTGTCGCCCAGCTTATCGCCTTCGCTCTCTACCCGGCCCTCGGCGCGGTCCAGGTTGCCGATTGAGGAGGCGTCCAGCGTGCCCATGCGCGAACGGAAATCGCGGCTGACGCCGTTGGGCAGCGTCAGAGTGTCGAAGCGCACGTAGAGCTCGCCGCGGCCTTTGACCCGGCCCGGCTTCTTGACCTGGGTAACCGTGCCAGCAACATAGCTGCCAACCGGAATCACAATCCGGCCGTTTGCCAGGATGGGAAATGCGGTCTCCAGATACACGCTATCGCCTTCCATGGAGTGCTTGGTGCTGATGCTGTTGATCAGGCTCAACGGTATCTTGACGCCAGACGCCACGGTGTAATCCGCACGCAGCGGAGCCGCCAGCTCTTGCGTCGCCTGGTCTTGTGCCGGCTGGTTCTGCGCAAAGGCCCCCACTGTCAGCAAAGCTATTGAAATCAAAGGGCGAAGCAACATTCAGGCTCCCGCTACGATTGTAGCCTATCTATTCAACGCGCTCCGCGCCCTAAAAGTTGCGCGGCAGATCACTGCACCGCCAACATAATTCCCGTCGCGCTGACCTGCGATCCGATGGCCAGTTGAATCTGCGGGTTCGGCGGGAAATGACCCGGACCCGGCAGATAGAAATTGACCTGGTAGACGCCAGGGAATCCCGGCGCCTGCCCGGCGTAAGGCACAGTTGCGGGGTCCAGGGCCTGGCCGTTCAGCAACACCCGGAACGACGGGAAAGCGGAAATCAGGGCCGCGAAACCCGGAATCTCGCCTGTCTCGGAGTTCGGCGACGTCGAGCCCAGCCCCGCCGCATAGAGAACGATCAGGTCTCCGGGCTGGGCGGGCGCAGCCGCACTCACAACCGTATTATTGGCGCTAAAGTCCAGAGCAAGAGCGTAGTTATCAGGCGAAGGAAACAGGGCCGGCGCGGCATTCCCAAGCGTGATGGTCACCGTTGGTCCCGTCACCGACTGACGGTCGACCCTAATTAGCACGTCTCCGGCAATCTCGTTGGGTGGAACCAGAACATTGATTTGTCCCGGCGCAACAAAGAGCAGCGGCGCCGGCGAATTGTCAATGTAGACGCTGACGCCGCCAAGTACAATAGGCAGGCTGACGAGGTTTACATCGGAAAGCCCGGCCGTGGTAAAGGCAAGGTTCGACCCGAAGATCGTAAGCATGCTGTTGGGCGCGAACGGTCCCGGCGAATAATCCGATGCGTTAACGATGCTGGCTGCGGAATAGGTCGGCGCCTGTCCTCTGGCCGCGCCGCAAAACGCGACGGCGGCTAGTGCCATCCAGGCACGGAGCATTTAACTCTATTGTATGTCTTAGTACGCTGGAGCGCAAACCCCTAAGTACTTATCTACCTCTAAGTACTTCTCAAAAGGTTTAGCTCGGCATCGCATGCGCGGACTCCACGAACGACTCGGCTCGCCACCCGACTTCATCTAAAACCTGTAATCCACTATTCTAAATTATAGTTGCAATTGGACTTCCGCGCGATTGGCTTCGTTCCGCACTTTGTCCGAGCCGCCCAAACTCCCCACCCGCAATCGGCCCTTTTGACATTCCCGCCCTCCAAGTCCGCAAGTACCACACGTCCCCCGCGCTACACTCGAATCGACTCGCAAGCGTGCATTCGCAGGGCGCCAAATCCCGCTAGAATGAAGGTTCCCGTCCGGCTCCGACTTTTAGGCGCCGGAGTGCGTCTACAGACAAGGAGCCAGAGATTTGATTTTTCGGGCGGTTGAAGATGCCGACCTGATTCGCCAGGCAGCTGAGGGCGCCGTGGAGCCGTACAACCTCCTCGTCTCCCGGTGGGAGAAGCGTGTCTATAACTATCTCCTGCGCATCACCCGTCAGCGCGAAGACGCTCTGGATTTGACGCAGGACGTATTCTTGAAGGCATATCAAAATCTCCGGAAACTCGACGACCCGGCGCGGTTTGCGCCCTGGCTGTACCGTATCGCGCACAACGAGGCCTACTCGATGTTCCGCAAGCGAAAGCCGGAAACGGATGTGGATGAGATCGAGCCGGAGAGTGTGGGAACTGGCATTACCGTCGGGGGAAGTTCGGTCTTCCCGGTCGAATTGAGCCTTGCCGTCGCGAGCGCGCTGGAGCGGTTGTCGGCCGACCAGCGCGAAGCGGTGGTTCTCAAGATTTATCAGGGCTTCAAGTTCGAAGAGATGGCCGAGATTCTCGCCTGCCCGGTTTCCACCGTCAAGTCGCGTTTGTATACCGCTTTGGAACTGCTCAAAGTGGAGCTGGCTCCCGTAAAAACAAGGGGCGTATCATGAGTTGCTCGCCATTCGATTTAAGAGATTACTTCCTCCAGGAGCTTGCCGACCCGCATCGGCGGCTCCAGGTGGAAGCGCACGTCAAAACCTGCGCGCCATGCCGCGAGGAATTAGACCGGCTGCGCATCACCGAAGCGGCGTTGCGTTGCATGGCCGACGAAGAGATTCCGCAGCGTATTGCTTTCGTTTCCGATAAAATTTTCGAGCCGTCTCCTTGGCGCCGCTGGCTGGCCGCGTTCTGGAACTCCGGGGCTCGCCTGGGGTTCGCGTCCGCGGCCATGCTCTCGGCGTCGCTGGTGCTTTTCGCGCTCAAGCCGGCTCCCGCGCCGATGATCGGGCCGGTAATCGGACTGATGCGCCCGGCAGTTCCCGCTGCGGTTACGGTGGCGCAGACATCGGCCTCTCCGCAAGCCGCCGTTTCGGAAGCTGTCGTATCGGAAGCGGACATCCAGCAGCGCATTCAGGCGGCCGTGAAAGAGGCTGTGGACCTGAAGACCAAAGATCTGATGAAAGAGATTCAGAGCGAGCGCCTGCGCCTGATGCTGGCTACCGACCAGTTGGAGCAGGATGAGAGACGGATGCAGCGCATGCAAGTTATGGCCGCAAACTATGGATTGCCGGAGCGCTTCCGCGGGGAGGCGAAATGAAAAGCGTGTTTGTGGCGCTAGCCCTGGCGCTGGCCGTATCGCATGCTCAGGCTCCCCAGCGCGTTGCCATGCATCCGCCCGCCGCTGTTGCCGTGGCGGCCACGCATATCCCGCTGGGAATGCTCGCGAATCTGGAGCATAATTTCGACCAGCGTCTGGAGGCCATGGATGGCAAAGATCCGCTGGATTGGTGGGGCTGGGGCGGCACGCGCGGCCTTTATATAGAAGGGTTCGGCACGGTCTTCACCACCGAGCTCAGTCTCATTGTTACGCCGGGCGTCAGCCCGTTCCGCCCGACAATTTCCGACGAATTGAAATTGCAGGTTCACCAGCGCAAACTCGCCCACCTTACGCCATTGGAAGACCTGATGAAAGATCTGATGAAGGTGTCGGCGCTGACGCTGTCTCCTTTGCCCGACGATCAAAAAATCGTGTTCGCCGTCCGCGTGCGTTATCTGTCCTGGGAAGATACAAAAGATCTTCCGGCGCAGATCCTGATGACCGCCGACAAGAAATCCGCCATCCTGGGCGATATCAGAACGAAGGTGGAGTAAGTGGCAGCGACGCTTCCTCCCATCCCTGAGTCCGAAGCGAGCGACGGCACCAGCGTCGCTACCAGCGTCCCCATGAACGGCGACGCGGCGCACATAGCCCCGGATGGCGCCCCGCACGCCGCGGCCGTCCCGATCTATCTGCGGCTCGGCGAAATTCTGATGGAGCGCGGCAAGATCGAGGCGGAAGATCTCGACCGCGCGCTCGAGCTGCAGCGGGAGCGCGGCGATAAGCTGGGCAAAATATTGGTCGACATGGGCCTGATCGCGCATCGCGACGTGCTGGTGGCGCTTTCCGATCAGCTCGGCCTGCCGCTGCTCACCGTGGACGGCCCGCCGCCCTCCGCGCCCGAAATCGAAAGCCTCTCGCACCGCTTTCTGCGGCAGTGCCGCGCCTACCCGGTGGCGCTGGCGGATTCCATGCTCACCATCGCCATGGCCGATCCGCTCGATTTTGAAACCATCGCGGCGATTCGCTCGTTCACCGGTTTCCAGATCTCGATTGCCCTGGCGGCCGAGCAGGAAATTCTCGACGCCATCGACAAGAACTATAGCGACGCCGGCGGCCATGCCGCGGCGGGCCTCGAAGGCGACGACGCACAGGCCTCGGCCGATCTCGAGCACCTCCGCGACATGGCCAGCGAAGCGCCGGTCATCCGCCTGGTGAACGCCATGATCGCCGACGCCCTCGAAAAGCGCGCCAGCGATATCCATATCGAGCCGTTCGAAAAGGAGTTTCGCATCCGTTTCCGCGTGGATGGCGTGCTGTTCAACCAGGAATCGCCGCCGCGCGAGCTGAAGGCCGCCATCATTTCGCGCCTGAAGCTCATGGCCAAGTTGAACATCGCCGAGCGCCGCCTGCCGCAGGATGGCCGCATCAAGATCAAAGTGCTCGGCCGCGAAGTGGATTTGCGCGTTTCCACATTGCCCACGCTTTACGGCGAGAGCGTAGTGATGCGCCTGCTGGACCGCTCCGCGGGCGATTTTTTCGATCTGCGCCGGCTGGGCTTCGACGACCGTATGCTGTCGCGCATGGAGCATTTCACCGGTCTGCCGCACGGCATCTTTCTGGTTACGGGTCCCACTGGAAGCGGCAAATCCACCACGCTCTATGCGGCGCTGAAGCGCATCAATCTGCCGGACAAGAAGATCATCACCATTGAAGACCCGGTGGAATACCAGATGGATGGGATCAACCAGATCCACGTAAATCCGCAGATCGGGTTGACGTTCGCGTCGGGGCTGCGGCACATTGTCCGCCAGGATCCGGACGTGATCATGGTGGGCGAAATCCGCGACCGCGAGACGGCGGACGTGGCCATCCGCGCCGCGCTCACCGGCCACCTGGTTTTTTCGACGCTCCACACCAACGACGCTCCGAGCGCCATCACGCGGCTGACGGATATGGGCGTGGAGAACTACCTGATCACTTCGTCGCTGGTAGCGGTGCTGGCGCAGCGCCTGGTGCGCGTGATCTGCAAGGCCTGTAAGGAGCCCGCGGGCACGGCGCTTTCGCCCGAAGGCGATATTGTTCCAGTATTTCACGGGGCCGGATGTCCGTCATGCAACGGCCGGGGATATACCTCGCGCATGGGGATCTTCGAGATGATGGACGTCACCGACGACATCCGCAAGCTGATCATGAACAACGCGGACGCTTCGGTGCTGACGCAGGCGGCGCGCCGCAACGGCATGCGCAATCTGCGCGAAGACGGCTGGATGAAGATCCGCGAGGGCGTCACCGGAGTGGACGAAGTGATGCGCGTGACGCAAGAGTTCTGATGAAAAGAGGCTTTATTGTGGGGCGGATACCTCCGATTCGACGCAGAGACGCTGAGACGCTGAGGCAACGCAGAGAAGGCATTTATAGGTGCTTTCTCTGCGCTTATCTCAGCGCCTCAGCGTCTCTGCGTCGACAGACCTAATGGCCACCTTCTTCTTCAGAGCAATCGCGTCCGACGGCAAGCTGCGCACCGGCAGCCTCACCGGCGACAACGACAAGATCGTCGTCCGCGAGCTGCGCAAGCAGGGGCTGACGCCGGTCTACGTGGGAGTCTCGCCCAAAGGCTCTTCCATCGAGATCAAGCTGCCCACGTTCGCCGGCAACCGGCGGCGCGACGTGCTCTTCTTTACGCAGGAGATTTCGACGCTGCTCAACGCGGGCGTGCCGCTCGACCGCTCGCTGACCATCACCGCCGAATTGACCGAGCGCCCGCACTTCAAGGCGATCGTGCTCGATGTGCTGCGCGTGCTGAAAGGCGGACGGTCGCTGGCCGACAGCCTGGGAACGCATCCCGAATATTTTTCCGAGCTGTACCTGAACATGGTGCGCGCCGGTGAAGCTTCGGGCGCGCTGGCGGTGATCTTCGAGCGGTTGGCCGAATTCGAGCGCTCCCGCGACGATCTGCGCAACTACATCATTTCGTCCATGATTTACCCGGCGCTGCTGGCTTGCGTGGGCATGGGGTCCATCGCCATCCTGCTGGGATTTGTGGTGCCCCGATTCGCCACCATCTTCACCGGATCGAGCATGAAGATTCCCACGCCCACGCTGATCATGCTGCGGGTAAGCGACATGGTGCGAACCTACGGTTGGTTCGCATTGGGCGGGTTGGTTGCGGCAGTAGTTGCCTGGCGCGCCTACACGCGGACCGTTCCTGGCCGCCTTTGGTGGGACGCCGCGCGCCTCAAGCTCCCCTTGTTGGGCGACGCCCTGCTCAAAGCGGAAACCTCGCGCTTTGCGCGCGCCATGTCGACGCTGGTAGGCAACACCGTACCGCTGGTGCAGTCGCTCGGCATCGCCGCGGCCACCCTCAACAACCGCAGCATTTCGGGCGCGATCGCGGGAATCGCGCAAGGGGTAAAGCGCGGCGAGGGAATCGCGGGTCCCATGCGCAAGGCGGGCGTATTTCCACCGCTGGCGGCGCATCTGTTGACGGTCGGCGAAGAGACCGGGCGCCTGGACCACATGTTCACGCGCATGGCCGACATTTACGAGAACGATACGCGTGCGGCCATCCGGCGGTTCACTTCGGTCTTCGAGCCGGCCGTAATCCTGGTGATGGGCATAGTGGTGGGCGCGCTAATCTTAAGCATGCTGCTCGCAATTACGAGCATCAACGACGTGGCGGTGTAAACATGAACGAACGCATACCAAGAAACCGAAGTGGGGCAGGCGCTTCCGTCTGCCAACCTTTAAGCAGAGCCGCGCGCATCAGCAAGCGGTCCGGCGTCACCCTGATCGAAATGCTGGTGGTGGTGACCATCATCGGGCTGTTCATCGCGCTGGTTGGTCCCAGACTGTGGTCTAACGTCGATAAAGCCAAGGCCGTGAAGGCGAAGGCGGATATCGAAGGCTTGATGGGGGCGCTGGGCACGTACAAACTCGATAACGGAAACTTTCCGACCACCGAACAGGGCCTCGCAGCGCTGCGGACCAAACCCGCCGATGCCCCGCAATGGGCCGGCCCGTATACGGAGAAGGAAATCTCGAAGGACCCCTGGGGTCACGATTACATCTATAAGTTCCCGGGCGAACACGGCGATTCGCCGGACATCACGTCTATGGGGGCCGACGGCGAGCCGGGCGGCGAAGGAATCAATGCCGACATCGTCAGTTGGAAAAACTAAAGTGGGCGCCGGTAGCGCCGGCGGTCTTGCCGCCGGTGTTTTGTCCGCTTCAGCGAACCGGCGGCAAGACCGCCGGCGCTACCGCCGCGGCGTCACGCTAGTCGAAATGCTCATCGTAGTATCCATCATCGGCCTGATCGTAGCCGTTTCCTTCCCCGCCTTTTCCGCGGGCATCGACAGCGTCAGAATGTCCTCGGCCACCGGCATGGTGTCTTCCTTTCTCAACTCCGCCGTGAATCGCGCGGAGCGCCGCCAGCAGGCCGTGGAGCTGATCGTCACGCCCAAGGAAAATTTAATGACGATGTACACCAACGAGCCGGGGTTCGAACGCAAGCTCCGTATGCCCGATGGCGTCTCCATTCAGGCGGTGCTGCCGGCCATCGACGACGAGGCGCCCGATACGCCGCGGCAGTTGATGCTGCTGCCCGGCGCGACGGCTCCGGGGATCGGCATCCTGCTCGCCAACCAGCATGGATCGCGGCGCATTGTGCGGCTCGACCCGATGACCGGCTTTCCGCGAATCGAGAGCCTCGACTCGGACTCAAAGGTTGCCAAGTGACAGCCCGCCGCGGATTCACGCTGCTCGAAATGATGGTCGCCACCACCATCATGGGCGTGGCCGTGGTGGGCCTGCTTTCGCAGATTTCGAGCTCCGTGCACAACGCCGCGCGGCTGCGCGATTACGACCGCGTGGCGCAGCTGGCGCGCGAGCAGATGAACGAACTGCTGGCCAACTATCAGATGCCGCGCAATGTCGAAATCGACAATCAGTTCGACCCGAACATCACCGGCGGCCTGGACGCGGGCTGGCGCGCGAAATTGACCACGGCGGAAAAGCCGAATGCCCCGGACGGCGAGATGGCTCTCGACCGCATCCAACTGGAAGTCTGGTGGAATTCGGGCGGCTACCGGCGAAGTTTCTCGGTGGAAGCATTCCGCCGCCGCCCGGTCACTCCCCAGGACTTCCAGCCGGTGATGGGACCATGAAGCGCGCAAGTGGGACAGACGCTTTCGTCTGTCAACCCGGCTGCTTAACCAATCGGAAGAATCGCCGCGATCGCCGCCATCAGGCCGGCGTCACCCTGATCGAGGTGCTGGTTGCCATTACCTTGCTCAGCCTGCTCTCCGTAGCCATGCTGTTCGCCTTGCGCATCGGGCTCATGGCGTATGCGAAAACCAACGCCAAGCTAATGGACAACCGCCGCGTGGCCGGCGCGCAGCGGATTCTGGAACAGGAACTCGAGGGCATCGTACCTGCGGTGGGCCCATGCTCGGGCATGCCCGATGCGGCGCCCGGTTCGGCGCCCAGCGGCCCGATGTTCGGCTTCTTCCAGGCCGCGCCAAACTCCATGCGCCTGGTCACCACTTTCTCGCTGCAGCAGGGATGGCGCGGGCGTCCGCAGATTCTCGAGCTCTTTGTGGTCCCCAGCGACATCGGGGAAGGCCTGCGTTTGGTGGTGAATGAGATCCCCTATAGCGGCCCGTTGGCGGCGGGCCGGTTATGCATCGGGATGACGCCCGATCCCGCGGCCGGCGTTGCCTTACCGCATTTTCTTCCAGTGACGGCCGGACCCGGTTCGTTTGTCCTGGCCGATAAGCTGGCGTTTTGCCGCTTTGTCTATTTGTGGCCGCCCAAGGTTGCGACAGATCCCCCAGTGTGGAGTCCGGTCGCGCTGGGCGCCGGCTGGCCGCTCGCCATTCGCGTGGAAATGGGGCCGCTGCAGCCCGACCCTTCGGTGTTGCAGCCGCTAACCGTCACCGCCGCGCTCCATCTGCATCTCAGCGAGACGATTCCCTATGGCGACTTCTAAGCGGGACAGGTGTATGTGCGACAGGCCTCCTGGCCTGTCGTCTTGCGACCAACGCGTGCCCCCGGAGCGACAGGCCGGGAGGCCTGTCCTACAGCGCGGCTCCGCCCTGCTGACCGTCATGTGGCTTTCGGCCGCGCTGGCGGCGATCGGGTTCTCGCTGGCCGGCACCGTGCGCGGAGAAACCGAACGGACTTCGACCGAGCTGGACGGTCTTCGCAGCTACTACCTGGCTGCCGGCGGCATCGAGCGGGCATCGCTCGAGCTGTTGTGGGTGTTTCTGAACCCCGAGCAGCCCAGGCTCATTCCGAAGGGCTCCACGGTGATGAACTACTCCTTCGAATCCGGCATGGCCCGCGTGGAATTCCTGCCCGAGGCCGGAAAGCTGGACGTCAATAAAGTCCCGGTGGACCAGTTGGACCGGCTGCTGGTGGCTCTCGGAACCGACCCGCAGCGCGCTGCCGAAATCACCATGAACATCGCGGCCTGGCGGCAGTCTGGCTCCGGAAACGGCGGCCTGGCGGTTGCCATCGATCCGCTGGCTTCGTCTTTTCAGACCCCGCACGCGTCCTTTCAAGGTATAGAAGAGATGCTTGCCGTTAGAGGAGTTACGCCCGAGATTTTCTATGGCACGTACGTGCCGGTGACGGATTTCGCCCCGCCCGGCGCGCCTCGTCTGCAGGCGCGGCCCGGCCTGGTGGATTGCCTCTCGGTTTTCGGGTCCACCGAAGCCGTGGACGTCAATACCGCCCAGCCCGCGGTGCTGGCGGCCATCGGGCTGCCTCCCGACGCCATCGCCATCATCGTCGAGCGGCGGCGCATCCAGCCCTTTACCCTGGCGGATATTAACAACGTGCTGGGCGCGATGGGCATCCCCACCGGCCGTCTTCGCGTGGAGGGTAATTCCATCGTCACCATTCGCGCCACGGCGCGGCTGCGGCTTCCTAACGGGCAGCTCTCCGATTTGAAGCGCACGGTGGCCGCCATGGTGAAGTATATGCCGCCGGGGTACGATTCGCGCATCCACATTCTGCGCTGGTACGACACGGCGTTTGCCGGCGACGCGCTTCCCGATCCGGTTCCAGGCATTCCAGGAGCGGGCATTCCAGGGGCTGGCGTTCCAGTGGCGGGTTTTCCAGGCGGGAGCAATTGACGCGCATGCCCACGTCCAGCTCCATTTCGTCCATTTCCAAGGACTTTCGCAAGCTGCTGGCGTTCGGCGCCGGCGTCGGCATTGAGATCGGCTCGGCCAGCCTGGAAGTGGCGGCGGCGCGCGTGCGGCCTACCAGCATACACGTGCTCGGCCGCGCCACCATTCACGGCTTCGCCTCGCGGCCCGCCGCGGAATGGGGCATGGAGTATACGCGCTTCCTGAAATCCATGGGCCTGGCGCACGTGAGCGCCGCCGTGCTGCTGCCGCGGCGCGAAGTGATTGCGCGCCAGTTGGCGCTGCCGGGCGTGACCCCAAAGGATGCCGAAAGCGCCATCCGCTTCCAGTTGGATACGCTGCACCCTTATGGCGACGAGGACGTGTGTTGGGGCTGGTCGCGGCTTGAGGCCGGGTCGGCGCTGGTAGGCATCGTGCGGCGCTCCACGGTGGAACGCTACGTCGGGCTTTTCAGCGAGGCGGGCGTGGCAGTCTCCAGCTTCACTTTCTCGGCCGCCGCGATCCACGCCGCCATCCGCTTCAACGGGCACTCCGGCGGCGAGGGATTCGTGGCGCTGAGCCATACCGCCTCGGGCAGCGTGGAAGTGTACGGCGAGAGCGCCTCGCGGCCGGTCTTCTCCGCGGAGTTCGAGATGCCCCCGCAGCGCGCCGCCCTGCTGGCGCTTTCCGAGTTGCGCCTGCCGCCCGAGACGGCGCCGCGCACGCTCGAAGAGGTTCTGCCCAAACCCCGTATCAATCCGGTAGAGAACGACCTTTCCCGTAACGCACTGCCGTACGCCACGGCGCTGGCTGGGGCCTGTCCCCGGTTTGCGCCGTCGGCGAACATGCTGCCGCTCGAATACCGGCGCCTCAGCTCGCGTGCGATTCTGATTCCCTCTATCGTGCTGGCGGTGGTGGTGGTGCTGCTGATCGGCGGGTTCTGGATTTACTCGAGCTACGCCGACCGCAAGTATCTGGCCGTACTCAATGCGCAGATTGCGAAGCTGGAACCCAGGGCGACGCGCGCGGCGGCGCTCGACCGCGAGTTCGACCGCATACGCGCCCGCGTGCGGCTGCTCGACCAGTATCGCAGCCAGACGCGGAACGATCTGGACGCCCTGAACGAGATCACCAGATTGCTGGCGCCGCCCATCTGGACCAGCAACGTCGATTTGCGGCGCGATGCCGTGCGGTTCAACGGCGAAGGCCCGCAGGCCGCGCCTTTGATCAAGATTTTAGATTCTTCGCCGTTCTTCGAAAACGCTGTCCCGGATGCCGCCAACCCTGCGCCAGGCGGGGCGGGGGAGTTGTTCCAGATCCACGCCAGCCGGAGGAAGCGCTAATGCCGCTGGAAGTGGGGTCGGTAAACCGCCGTACGCTGATGTTCGGAGTTGGCGGCGTTGCCCTGATTTTGATTCTGCGTTTCGGCGTCTATGGAGGCGGCGGCACGCAGCCCGCGGTGGCGGCAACCGATTCCATCCCCATGGCGGAAAAGCGCCTGGCGCGGCTGCGGCTGCTTGAGGCCACGGTTTCGGGCAAGGAAGATCTGGTGGCGCACGCGAAAGCCGAACTGGCCGACCGCGAACAGGGCGTTCTCAACGCCGATACGGAAGCCCTGGCGCAGGCGCAGCTTACCGAAATCACCCAGACCATCGCCAAATCGAACGGGATCGATGCGCGCGGCAGCCAGGGCGTCAGCGGCCAGCCGATCAGCGACGACTACGGCGAGATCTCATACACGGTGGCGTTCACCTGCGCCATCGAACAGCTGGTGAATCTTCTGACGGCGCTGGGCAACCAGCCGGCCATTCTGGCCACCAACGAAATCAGCGTCAACGGCGGCAGCGACAAGAAGAAGAACGTGCAGGTGCGGTTGACCGTATCGGCGATCGTACCGCGCAAGTTGATTCCCAAGACGCAAAGGGGAGTGCCCAGCCTATGAAGCGCGTTGTAGGACAGGCCTCCCGGCCTGTCGCTCCGCCATTTGAGAATGTTGCTATCCCGAAGACAGGCCAGCGTGCCTGCCATCCGGGAAGATTGGTGTCGCGACGACAGGCCAGGAGGCTTGTCCCACAGCTATGAATCGCAAGCTTTGGTTTCTGAATTTCCTCCTGCTGGTCTTGGCCGTCTTAGCCGGCTGGCAGTTGCGCAACCGCTGGCGGGCGGATAAAGCGCGCGCGGCGGCCGAGCTCCATCGGCGCGTAGCCCCCATTCCCGGACCCCCGTTTACCGCGGCTCCGGTTCCGCCGGCCGTGCTGCCGGCAGGTTACGCGGATATCGCGCAGAAGGATCTGTTCGACCGGTCGCGGAATCCGGACGTGATTGTGGAGAAGCCGCCGGTTCCCCCGCCGCCGCCCGTCCCGCCGCTGCCGTTCTATCACGGCTCGATGAATTTCGGCGATGGGCCCCTGGTGATTATGAGCGTGACTGCGGCCGCGCCGCAGCAGGCCACTCGTCCTGGCGAGATGATTGGCCCGTTCAAGCTGATCGATATCACCCGCGAAGACCTCACCCTCGAATGGGACGGCCAGATGATCCGCAAGCCGTTAGATGAGATCACCAATCATGGGGCCGCTCCGCAAGCCGAGACCGCATCCACTGGCCGGACAGACGCCCCGGCGGCCGCGCCGGCGCGGGTTGAGCTGCCCAGCGCGAAAGGTCCGGGCGGGGACGCCATGAATGGTTCCAAGCTCTGCGTGCCCAACGACACTACGCCGTTTGGAACGGTACAGGACGGACTTCGCAAGACGGAGATCGCAACGCCTTTCGGTAAGGCATGTCTGTGGGACCCGGTCGGTAAGTAAGTAAGTAAGTTGGCCGAGTAAGTTGGCCAGATAAACGGAATGGAAAGTCATTATGAAACTGCTAATCGCACTATGCTTTACCGCGGCGTTGTTTGCCGCCGACGATCCGAAGTCCAAGAAGGACGATGCGACCAAGGCCAAGACCGAAGCCGCGGAGAAGCCCCTGACGGAGATTCCGGCCAGCGCCGTGGAGTTCGAACCGGGGTCCTACCATTACACCGACGCCAAAGGTAAGAAGTGGATTCTGCGGCCCACGCCGTTCGGCATCGCGAAAATCGAGGATACCGGCGTACCCTTGCGGAATAAGCGCGATGAGATCCACGGCATGGATGGCGTGAAGGTCACCGAAGATGGCGACAGCGTCAAGTTCGAACGCCCCGGCCCGTTCGGCATATACAAGTGGGAGAAGAAGAAGACCGACCTGGACGCGGGCGAGAAAGCCGCGTGGGAACGCGAAAAGGCCAAGACGGCCCCTAAGCAGGATTGAGCCACAGAACTGAAACGACAGGATTGAACGACTGGATTGAACGACTGGATTGAACGACAGGTTGACCAATATGACGCGCCACTTGTTTCGCTTGTTACTGACTGTGTCGGCGGCTGCCGCGATGCTATCCGCGCAGTCCGGCGTCGCGCCATCGATCCCCTACGTGCCGCCGGCTCCTCCCAAACCGGCGCAGACGCCCGCTACCCCTCCCCCTGCTGCGCCGCAAGCGAGCAGCGCGCCCACACCGGGGCGTTTGAGTGAGACCGATGCGTTCTCCATGGACAATGTGTCGCTGACGGAGATGATCCGCGTGCTGGCGCAGCGCCTGAAAATCAACTACATCCTGGACCCGCGCATCAAGGGCGCAGTCACCATTCACACCTACGGCGAAGTGAAGCAGATCGACTACATGCCCATGCTGCAGACCATTCTGCGGGTGAATGGCGCGGCCATCGTGCAGGTGGGCGACCTGTATCATATTGTGCCGATCGCGAGCGTCTCGAATCTGCCGACCGACCCGGTCACCAACGCCGACCCCAAGACCCTGCCCGACGACGAGCGCATGGTGCTCGACCTGATCTTTTTGAAGTACGCCACCGCGGGCGAGATCTTGAAGCTGCTTCAGCCATTCATGGGTGAGGGCGCGACGTTTTCCACTTACGATCCGGCCAATCTGCTGATCGTCGAAGACAACAGCCGCAGCATGAAACGGATGATGGAGCTGATTTACCTGTTCGATAGCGACACCTTCGCGGGCCAGCGCGTGAAGCTGTTCGACGTTACCAACAGCCGCCCCACCGATTTAGTGAAGGACCTCGACACGGTTTTCAAGGCGTACTCTCTTTCCGAGAAAACCTCGGCCGTGCACTTCATTCCCATCGATCGCATCAATACGCTGATCGCCGTGGCGCCGAACCCCGGCATCTTCACGCAGGTGAAGGAGTGGATCGACAAGCTCGACATTCCGGTCAAGCTCACCGCCGGCGCGACCACCATCTGGACCTACCGCATGAAATACAGCCGCGCCGAAATTGTGGCGGCCGCCATCATGGGGCTCTATAGCGGCAACCCCATGGCGCTGATGAACCTCGCCGCCAGCGCCAACAGCAACATGGTCTCGGCCGGAATGGGTATGAACGGGACTGGCGCTGGGATGGGCATGGGCATAGGGATGAATTCGGGCATGAATTCGATGTACGGCGGCGGCGGCGGCGGCTTTGGCGGATACGGTTCGCCATACGGCGGCGGCATGGGCGCGACGCCGGTATCGAGCGGCACGGGCGTTGCTTCTTCCACTCCATTCGGGCTATCGCAGCCGGGGATGGGGGCGGGCGGAGCGGGGCAGACCGGCAGCTACATGGGCATGGGGCAATCGCCCTACGGCCAGCTTCCGCCCGATGCGCCGCACTTGATTCCAAATCCGTTCGACAACACCTTGCTGGTAAAGGGAACGCCGCAGGATATCGAACAGATCAAGGCGCTGATGACCCAGCTCGATCTGCCGCCGCGGCAGGTGCTCATCGACGCCAAGATCTACGAAGTGGATCTGGATAATGAATTCGCCGAGGGGGTGGAGAGCTACTTGCAGAAAGTTGGTTCGGGAGCCGCCACCGGCGTAACCGGCAACACCACCAGCAGCACCAGCACGCCGAATCTTTCCAGCATCACGGGTCTGGCGCCTTCCGCGGCGTTGACGGCAGCGGGCGGCCCGGGCGGCATAGCCCTTACCATCGGCGCGTTGATATCGAAGAACAACCAGTTGCTGGGCGTGCTGAACGCCTCGGAGAGCAGGGGAAAGACGCGTGTGATCTCGGCGCCGAGCATTATCGCCACGGACAGCATTCCAGCCACCATGAACGTGGGCACGCAGGTCCCGGTGCTCTCGTCGCAGGGTATAACGTCGGGCGTTCAATCGGGTGGCAGCTCAGTATTCGCCAGCACGGTGAGCAACCAAAGCACCGGCGTGACGCTGTCGATTGTGGCGCACGTGAATTCGAGCGGCGTGGTGACCATGGTCATAGACCAACAGGTGAGCGCGCCGGTGGCAACCTCCAGTTCGACGATTCAATCGCCCTCTTTCTCCAACCGGTCGGTGAGTACGCAGGTGACCGTGCAGGATGGAGATACCGTCGCCATCGGCGGCGCTATTCTGGAGAACCACACGGAGGGTACGGCGGGCGTCCCGATACTGAGCCATATCCCCATTGTGGGCATGCTCTTCGGGTCGAAGAATACCAGCACGCAACGAACCGAGTTGATCATCTTCCTGACGCCGCGAGTAATCTACGACACCAACCAGATTACGGACGCCACCGAAGAGATCAAGGCCGACCTCAAGCGGGTTGGGAAACTGATGAAGGACAACCAGTAGCGTAAGTCCCGGCGGCCGCGAGCAATTCCTCCAGACGCCCGATGGCTGCGGCGAAGCGCTCGCCGGATGCCGCGAAGCCGCTGCGGAAAGTGCGCGGGCATGCCGAAGCGATCGCCGGGCGCAAGCAGTATGCCGCACTACATTGCCTCGCGGCAGAACGGGCGCGAGTCGGCGGCATTGGTAAGCGATGGGAGTGTGGTCATGCCGCCGCGCGGAAACCGATTGCGGCGTGGGATCAGATCGTAGTCATCATCATGCGCGCGTTCGGAACCACGGCCGGGCAAGTACGCTGAGCGAGCCTTCACTGCTCAGGTAGTGCAGCCGGCGCTCGGGAGTAGGATCGGCGCCGCCCTATCCATGGCCGCAGCGATTGGTGAGGTAGTCTCTTTGGCCCGGAACCGTGTGACAGTCGATTGACGTTTCCGTGCCAGCGCAGGAAAAGCGCGCCGTTTCTTTCCCATCGCGGAACTCGCCAGGCGAAGCGCTGGCCCGCGTCACTTCACGCCCGACATCATCCGCACCGTGGGCTTGATCAGCAGTGCGAGCACCACCCCGGCCACCAGCGCCGATGCCGCCACAGCCCCAAACAACTGCGGCAGCGGCATCGATTCGAACAGCCCCCCGGCGCGTCCGGCCAGCCAGTTGCCGATAGCCGTGCCCAGGAACCAGATGCCCATCACGAACCCCCCGATGCGCGCCGGCGCCAGCTTCGTCATGGCGCTCAAGCCGATAGGGCTCAGGCATAACTCGCCGAACGTGGCCAGCAGGTAGCAGCCCACCAGCCACCAGGGCGACGCCAATCCGCCTCTCGAGGGCGGAACCATGATGGCGAAGGAAAGACCTACCAGCAACAGCCCCAGCGTGAACTTTCCCGGACTCGATGGCTCGCGCCGCCCCATCGCCAGCCATAGCCATGCGAATACCGGCGCCAGCGTTATCACGAACAAAGGTTGCACCGATTGAAACCAGCTCGCAGGAAATTGATGTCCAAAAGCCACGCGGTTAGTATTCCGGTCCGCGAACAGGTTGAGTGACGATCCGGCTTGCTCGAACGATGCCCAAAAGATCGCGGATGCGACGAACAGCACCAGAATCGCCACCGCCCGCTTGCGTTCGTCCACAGACCAGCCCTTGCCAAATATCAGCCAGTAAAAGGTAGCCACGGTGATAACGATCAGTACCCACCCAAGGCCGTCGGAGACGGTAGTGGCGTCAATCTGCAATACGCCCATCGAACCGAGCAGCGCCAGCCCTCCCAGAACGGCCAACCCCACCAGCGCGGCGATGGCTCCAATGCGCTTCTCTTTGCGGTCTCTCGAAGCGTCACCGGTGCTCGATGGATACAATCCGGCCTGGCCTAGATATTTGCCGCCCAGCCAATACTGAATCAATCCCGCCACCATGCCAACGCCGGAGATAGCGAAGCCGAGGCCCCAACTGACATCTTCGCCGGCCCATCCGCAGATCAGCGGCGAAATCAGCGCGCCGATGTTGATGCCCATGTAGAAAATCGAAAAACCCGAATCGCGCCGCTTGTCGCCCGGCGCATAGAGTTGGCCCACAATCACGCTCACGTTGGGCTTCAACATTCCCGTACCCATCATGATCAGTCCCAATCCGGTGTAAAAGAACGGCAAGCTGGGAGCGGCCAGACAAAAGTTGCCCGCCGCGATCAGGATACCGCCATACAACACGGCGCGGCGCTGTCCGGTGACGCGGTCGGCCACCCATCCGCCGCCCAGGCCCAGCAGATACACCATGGCGGTATAGAAGCCATAGATGGCGCCGGCCTTCACCACCGGAAACGCCAGCGCGCCCGTGGCCAGCGGCTTCGTCATGTAGAGAATCAGCAGCGCGCGCGTGCCGTAATAGCTATAGCGCTCCCACATCTCGGTGAAGAACAGCGTCGCGAGGCCGCGCGGATGTCCGTAGAAACTGGTGTCCTGCTGCACGGCCACAGTGGTCTGGCTCATTGGGAAATTACCGGCATTGCCCGTTTATATCACTTTTCCGGCTGGTCGTAACCTTTGACGGAGCGAATCCAGATGTGGCGATAGCGCACCGGATTGCCGTGATCCTGCAACAGCAGCGGCTCGTCGCCATGCGGCTTGTAAGTTCCCAGCGCGCGATGCTCGGTGTTGCCGTTCAGCTCCTTCCGGTTGTGCACCACGATGCCGTTGAAGAAGAACGTCACGAACGCGGGCTTGACCAGCTTCTCGCCCGCAAACCTGGGCGCCTCGAATACTATGTCGTAGGTGTTCCACTGTCCGGGCGGCCGGATCGGATTGACCAGCGGCGGCCACTGCCCGTAGATCGCCGCCGCCTGGCCGTCGGCATAGGTGGGCTGGTTATAGGAATCGAGCACCTGCATTTCGTAGGGGCTCTGCAGATAGACGCCGCTGTTGCCGCGGCCCTGGCTCGAGCCGCGCACGGTGGTTGGCTCCGACCATTCCACGTGCAACTGGCAATCGCCAAAGCGGTCGCGGCTGATCAGGTCGCCCGTGCCCGGCGCAACCTCGAAGTAGCCGGTCTCCACTTTCCATTTGGCATCGACCGTCTTGCCGTGATCGTGCTGCTCCCACTTCGAGAGATCCTTGCCGTCGAAGAGGACCATCGCATCGGACGGCGGCGCGCCCGGCTCCGCTCCCGGCGTCACTGCGTGCGGATGCGGCCGCTCTGGATCGTGTACATGCCACGGCTGGCCGGGCAGGATGGGCGTATCTTTGTAGCCCATCTGGGCGTAGAGCGCGGCGGCGAGGCCTGCTAGTGCCAAGAGCGCAAATTTAGGATGGGACATACGCCAACAAGCATAATACGGCGGCAGCCGACCCGGGTGTGACCCGTGCCGGCCCGCACGGCGGGTTTGTCCGCCCAGACCAACCTCTGCTGGCGAGCAACCCGATCCAGGAATAGCCGGTGCGTAACTCATCGCGGACGGTAAGAATGGCGTGGTCCTCGCCGCGTTGACCGAGGACGGGCGCGACAGCGCGGCTTTTCGTAGAGTAGGCTGGGCGGCATGGCCTTGCGCTTCTTACGACGGCCCCCTTGCGGGGCGTTGCGGCGCTTGGCAGCAGCCAACGCGAACTCGGCGCGACCCCGCAACGACAAAGCGGACTGCGCCCGCTGGCATCAAAGTGCGCGTGTCTCTCAAGGTGAAATCCTTCGCAACGCCTAAGGGCCCCGCCTGGGTGGCTGATAGGGTGGCTGCGTACACCCCAGCCGGTCGGTTCGCGTGCAATCGAACGACCCTAGTCCCATAAACGAGCACTATTCCGTGTGTGTCGATCCACGGTGGCTCCCATGACGGCTTGCCGCCATCTGCCCACTGAATCCCGCCGCCCCTCCCAGGACACCGCTCGCCCAGGAACGCGATTTGACCGCGGTTCCGCCGATCTCCTATACTAGAAACACTGCAATGTATATTCTGGTTCTCCTGATTCATATAGTGGTTTGTCTGTTTCTGATCGTCGTGATTCTGCTGCAAAGCGGGAAAGCGGCGGATTTGGCGGGAGCCTTTGGCGGCATGGGCTCACAGACGGCCTTCGGACCGCGCGGTTCGGCGACGCTGCTTTCCAAAGCGACCACGGCGTCGGCGGCGATATTTATGGTGACATCGCTCACGCTCTCGATCCTGGCAACCCGGAACGCGGGCTTGGCTACCACGGTCTTAGAGGACCAGCCGGTGAAATCGATTCCGGTGAAGACGCTACCCGTGCCGGTCACGCAACCACAGGCGCCGAGCAAGACAATCACGATCCCTTTGCCGCCGCGTGACCAGAACAACACGAAGGGGCCGGTTCCGGTGACGCCAGCGCCGGTCAAGAAGTAGGTCCCGAAAACGCGGAGGTGGCGGAATTGGCAGACGCACTAGCTTGAGGTGCTAGCGGGAGCAATCTCGTGGGGGTTCAAGTCCCCCTCTCCGCACCATTGAAAATAAGAGAGTTAATCTGCCTGGCCTGAGATGGTCAGCCTTTGTCTTTGTTCTACTGTAGTGGTTATTGTAGTGGTTTCTCAGATGCTTTTCCATTTCGGCTGGCACTGAGGCACCAACTCCGGTGTGCTGCCGCCACCCGCTTAAACGCGGCAGGCAGAGCGTTGATCTCGCTCTCTCGCCCCGCGTATAGTTTCTCAGAGATGAGTAACCGTCGCGACGCGTCGTTGCGCGCGAAGGACGGATTGACGCGACCATCGGACTGCGTTTCCGCCTTGCGACGGAAGCGGTGTGTATAAGGCCGTGCCGATGCACTTGGCCGAGTGCTGTCACCGAGCCAACGGCCGATGCGCGGAATCACGGGCAGATTGAGGTTGCTCTTGGTCCGGCTTCAAGAACTCGATCCAAGGGGCTCGCCGATCGTCAATCGTGCGGGACCGCCCAGCACCGCCGACGTCGTTTCCGTGGCCGCTACCACGCGCGTTGCGCCGGGCGGGTTATACAATCGGCGTCCAGCAGCTCAGGAAAGATCGTCGACGGAGGCGTCTCGTCGCAAAGCGCACTTGGCAAAAAGCCCGTTCCGATGCGCTGAGATCCGAACGGGTGCCGGTGAAACCGGAACGGCCTGAATAGGGTAAGTTTGACCAACAAGCGGCTTTATGACCGGGTTACGATCCTGCGGGAGTCAGAGGCTGATTTTAGAGAAGCTCACGTGAGACCACTATCTGTGAGATGCTGGATTAAGGAGGCAGCAGAGCGACCATGGCAATGGATAGCCGTTACATCCCGAGCAGCCGTTCCGGCTGCGCTGATTTGGCTGGTCTTGATAGCGAGCATAACCGCGTGGCTACGCACGAGTTGGAACTGAGCGAAGAGGAGCGGGCGCTGCTGAGAGATCCGGAGTGGATGGACGAAGACGAGGCCGATGCCATCATGGCGATGCGGATTGAGAAGGAAGAGGCTGGTAGCGCTATTCCGATCCGGCAGTACATGCGTGATCGGGTATCAAGCGGCCGGGATACAAGATAGACTCTTTCCGCAATGCGCCAAGCTTCCGAGGATCCGATCACGGACGCCGTTTCGTGTAGCCGGAATACGCCCATCCTCGCGGGCGCACATTAATCACGAGAATGCGGTGTTGGCGTTGTAGAAGCCGATAGATGATGCGGTATCGACCGCGCCCCGCTTTGATTCGGTAGTAATCCCGAGTGCCCCTAAGTAAAAGGTGGCCCAACGGGAAGGGATCTTCCTCGAGGCTCAGAATCTCGGCGAGCATTTCGTCGTAGGTGTCGTCAGGGAGTTGGTCCAATTCCCGTTGTGCGGTTGCCGTGATTTCAACCTCCCAGTGTGTGCGCACGCGGTTGGCTATAGCTTCGTTTCAATGGGGCCGCGATTCAATTGATCGCGGAAAACAAAGGCAACTTGAGACGTGTTGTCCCAGAGTATCCTACGCCTTCAATGGGGCGTCGCTTACAACTCTAGCGGATTCTTGGGACAAAAACAAGGTTATGTAGCATACTTGGGAAAATACAGAGTGGAGAATTGTGTTGCTTCTCGAAAGTCCCCATGGTAAAACAATGAAGGCCGGGTGCGCTAACACCCCGGCATCAAGAACCATACCGTGACGGGCATGGAAACGAGTATAAATATACACCCGTCTGGCTTGGGCCGGAGGTGTCACTTGCAGCCGCCGTAACGATTTCCCCGCGCAATGTTTGTTCCACCACGACGCTACTTTTACTTTACAGGCCAGGAATGCTCTATAACGATTTCTTTACGATTGCCACTACCCGTGCGCCGTTTCATTTCCAGGAGCGGGTCCGGAATTCAGAGGCTAGCACGACGGTTCTCAAAGCGCCCACCGGTCTCGGCAAAACCGATTCCGTTTTGGTTTCCTGGCTGCATCGGCGGGCGACCGAGCCGGCGACGCCCCCCCGGCGGCTGGTCTGGTGTCTTCCGGGCAGAGCGTTGACGGAACAAGTCGCTTCGGTGGCGGAGGATCGGATTCAGCGATTGACCAAAGCTGAACTGATACAGCCGATCAAGGTCTATCGTCTGATGGGCGGGAGCGCGGACAACGACATCAAGCTCAAACCCGACGAAGAGGCCATCTTGGTCGGTACGCAGGATATCCTATTGAGCCGCACATTGAATCGCGGGTATGCGCGCAAGCCGTTCCGTTGGCCGATTGATTTCGCACTTCTCAACAACGACTGCCTCTGGGTAATGGATGAGGTTCAGTTGCTGGGCGATGGGTTGGCTACGTCCACTCAGCTTGCCGCGTTTCGCGAGAGGTTCGGGACCTTTGGTCCTGCGCGTTCGTGTTGGATTTCAGCGACCATCGATCCGGCCTGGATGGAGACGGTAGATTTCGTTGGTGGCGCGGCAAACGTGATCGAGTTGGATGGCGAGGATCTGAAGAATGACATCGTAAAGATGCGCCGGAATGCGGAGAAACGAATAGAGCGCGCACCGGCGAGCTGCCGCCTCCCGCAGGGCGTGGCGGAGCTCGTGGCGGCCACGCACGCCGCCGGAACGCTGACCCTGGTGATTGCGAATACGGTACGGCGCGCGGTCGAAATCCGCGTGGCTCTGGAGAAGAAAACCAGTGCGGAAGTGCGGTTGCTGCATTCGCGATTCCGCGCAATGGACCGTAAACAACATGTGGAGGCAGCGCTGAGTGCCGTGCCCGGTGCGGGACGCATCGTGGTGGCAACTCAGGTGATCGAGGCGGGAATCGATATTGATGCAACGTTGATGGTGAGCGATCTGGCGCCGTACGCGAGCATGGTGCAACGGTTCGGGCGCGTAAACCGGAAAGGCGAGCGTTCCGGATGCCGGATTTTTTGGGTGGACCGGCCGCTAGTCGCAAAGCAGAAGAATTTGGCGGATGCGGTTGAACTCAGTGAGAAGGACCAGGAGAAGGTTTGTGCACCTTACGATCCGAGTGAGATGGCGGCGGCCGGGCGGACGATTACGGCGCTGACATCGGCGGCTCCGGCGGACCTTCCGAAATTGGTCACATCACCGGCGCCGTGGAAGCATGTGCTACGACGGGCGGACTTGTTGGACTTGTTCGACACCAGTTCGGATCTTGGCGGTAACGAGATCGATATCTCGCGCTTCGTGCGCAGCGACCCAGAGCGGAGCGTCTACGTATTCTGGCGTGCATGGGAAGGCAAAACGCCGCCGGATAAGATGCCGGAAGTCGACGACGGCGAGCTTTGTCCTGCCCCGAATTGGGACCTTTCGCCGAAGACGGCTTGGGCATGGAACGCCGCTGAAGGGAAATGGGCACGGCCGGAAACAATCTACCCTGGCATGACATTGCTGCTGCATGTTTCCGATGGGAAGTATACGGCGGACTTTGGATGGTTGCCTGAGAGCAAGGCCGCGGTTGTATCGCTTGAGCGCCGCGGTCCGGAGATTGAGCGTAATGACGACGACCGCAAGACCTACGTCAAGTACCGGCAGACTCTAGAGGCGCACACGGAACAGGTGTGCGAAGAGATGCAACACCTGATTAAAGGGTTGCCCGGAATGGGGCTGGAGCCGCATCACGGCTCATTGGCCGTAGCAGCGCGGTTTCACGATTGGGGGAAGGCTCATCCGGTGATGCAGCAGACACTGCAAGGGGTGACTCCATTGAGTAGTGTGCTTCTGGCGAAATCGGCGGCCAATGGCAAGCATTCGCGGGCATTCTTCCGGCACGAACTGGCGAGCGCGCTGGCGATGATAGGAACTGGCGAGAGCGATTTGGCGGCGTATATTGTGGCGGCTCACCACGGACGGATTCGGGTGGTTCTGCGGTCAATGCCGGGAGAGCGGATCGTTCCGGGCCGTGAGCAGGCGCGGATCCGAGGGATCGACGATGGTGAACAACTGTTGGCCTGTTCGCTGGGCGCCGGTGTGGAGCGTGAGGAGACGACGGTGTGGCTGGAGTCCGCGAAGTTGGGCCGGGGCCAGGAGGCGGCAGGGTCATGGACGGAGCGCGTGCTGCTGTTGCGCGATGAGTTAGGGCCGTTCCGGCTGGCGTATCTAGAAATGCTGCTCCGAATCGCGGATGAGACAGCGAGCGCCAGAGCCGAGAAAGAGGCTGCGGTATGAACGTGATCCGGTTGGGAGGCTGCGCGCTGGAGCCGCTCGGCAGCTACCTCAAGGCATTGTCCGTGCTGCGATTGGTCTCCGAACAGGAGGACCCCACGGCGCGTGGGTGGTGGGAGCGGGGTTGTTTCTGCTTGGAGACGGAACTGGATGAAGACGGGCTTACATCGTTCTTCCTGGAGCGATACGCGCCGACGCCCATACTGTCGCCGTGGAATGGCGGGAGCGGTTTCTATCCGAAGGATCGCAAGGTTGGCATTGATGCTATCGCCGCTTCAACCGACGAGCGATTCGAGGTTTACCGGAGAGCGATCGAGCGCTCGCGCGACATCCCTGGAGTGGGAGAGGAGAAAGGGTCTTCGAAAGCGGAGGAGGACGATAGGCGGCGGGCGATCCAACTAGCATGCCGGAACCGGTTGCCGGATGGATGTGTGGAGTGGCTGGATGCGGCGGTCGGGATCTCCGCGGAGGATGAGAAGAGGACCTTTGCACCGATTCTTGGCACCGGAGGCAACGAAGGACGGCTGGACTATACCAACAACTTCATGGAGTATGCGGCGGAGTTGCTCATCGCCCCAGACGGCAAGACTCCGGTGGAGGCATTACTTAGGAACGCGCTGTTCGGATCCGCCACGGCAGGGCTTCAATTGGGCGCCGTGGGGCAGTACGATCCGGGAAACGCAGGAGGATTCAACCAAGGGCAAGGCGTTGAGACCGCGGACATAGCGACTAACTCGTGGAACTTCGTGTTGACGTTAGAAGGGGCCGTGGCATGGGCCGCGGGGCTGTACAGACGGCAGGGCGTCGCGTTTCGCTCTTTTCTGTGCAGTCCGTTCACGGTGAAGTCTACGCCGGTTGGGTATGGTTCAGCGGCTGCGAGGGACGTGGACTCCGCTCGCGCGGAAATATGGGCTCCGATTTGGGAACGGCGGACGACGTATGCAGAATTGAGGACGCTGCTGCGCGAAGGACGGGCGGCCATAGACGGCCGGCCCGCGCAGAACGGACTGGAATTCGCGGAAGCTGCCTGCATGCTGGGAGTGGATCGAGGGATTGCAGGTTTCATGCGGTACAACCTGCTAAAGCGCCGGGGAGACAGCTATATCGCGCTTCCTGTGGGCCGCTTCGAAGTTAAGGATCGCTCCGAGAGCGATTTGGTCAGGCAATTGAATGACATTCTGGAAGCAATCGACCGTCAGATGAAGTCTCCTCCGGCCGAGCTCGCGAGTCTACGGCGGCAGGTGGAAGAAGGCATGTACAATGTGCTGCTGCGCCCCGGCGAGGATACGCTTGGAGATCTGGCCGCAAGCGTGGGACGGCTCTATCGCCGGGTGCTGCTTACGGGTAAGGAGATGCGCATCCCGGCAAACTTAAGCCGGAGTTGGGTGAGCAAACTCTCAAGCTCAACCGGCACGGGGGCGGAGGCCCGCATCGCCGCCGCCCTGGCTGGAATGTGGGATCAGGACGCCCCAGCAATGAGAGAGCATCTTGACCGTGCGAGCCGCGACTTTTCATGGACCGGCGCCGGGTTGACGGAAAGGATGGCGCGGACCTTAGAACGACGCGTCCTTCTGGCGGAGCAGCGTGGATTAACACGGAACCCGCTGGGGTCGACATGTAGGGCGCACATCAGCGACGCGACGCTTTTCCTGGAAGGTTCCGTGGATGACGAGCGGATCGAGGATTTGCTATTTGCGTTCACGCTAGTGAACTGGCGGAAGGACGATTCGGGCGAGGGCAAGGGACGGGAGGACGTCGGCACGTGGCCTGTCTACACACTCTTGAAGCACCTGTTCTTGGCGGAGCAGGTGGAAACTAGCGAGGGCAAGAAACACCTGATGGCTGACATGGGTGTACTGGCGGCATTGACTGCCGGCGACGTACCGCAGGCCGTGAAGTTGGGCGTAGGACGGCTGCAAAACGCCGGGCTACTGCGGGCAACGATGCAGGACCCTGGCGGCTTTGACGGCATGAGACTGGCAGCGGCGCTACTAATTCCGGTTCCGTACGGGATCGCAATCCAGGAACTTTTTGGAGCGAAACAGGAGAGATGAAATGATCGAATGGACGACGATTGAGAACGCGCCGCGTATACTTTTGGTGGCGGAACTGACGCCGGCATTGGGTGACCGGTTTCAACCGACCGGGTTCGCGGACCTCGGCGCGGCGCAGTACACACGACCCGATGGTAAAGAAATGCTGCTGGTGGAGAGCGCGCAAAGCGTGGCGAACCACCTGGAGAGGACGTGCCTCGACGGGGACGGCCCGGACCTGACGCCGGAGTTGAAGGGCCTACCCTACGTGGTGGCTACGTTAAGCGGAGCAGGCGATTCAGTGCGGACGAGTTCCCTTATTGAGGCGCACCGGATCGGATCGCCGTACTTCCTGCACAACAAGGACTTCAAAGACAAGTTGGCGAAGGAGATGAAGTACAACCCCAAACGCCTTCTCGACTGGAAGACGATCTACGCCACGTTGTTTAAGTACGATCCCAACAGCTTGCTGCACGGCGTATTCCTCTCCCTCTTGGAGGGTGGCCGGGTGCGTGCGCCGCGCGCGGTGACGGGCTTCATTGAAGCCGAGGACGCTAGAAAAGCGATCTCGGGCGGGGTGAAGAATAGCCCCGTGGATCCGAAGGGCGAATTGCAGGCCGCCGAAGCGGACGCCGGGGAGAAGGGTGTCTACAGCAACGTTCCGTATAGTCGGGTCGAGTTCACGGCGGGGAAGATTCGGGCATATTTCAATATCGATCTGGCGCTGATTCGCGGATACGGGTTGCCGGCGGAGGCTTACCGATTTCTGGTCGGGCTGGCGCTGCTGAAGATCCGGCGATTCCTGGACGGCCAGTTGCGCCTGCGCACTGCGTGCGACTTGCGGTTGATTGGCGACGTCAGAGCAGCGGCGCCCAAAGGGTTTGTAGTCCCCGATGCAATAGTGCTGTTGAGCGGCGTGCAGTCGGCGATTGTGGAGTGCAGGGCGCTGTTTGCGGAGCCGTCGGTTACTGAATTTATTACGCAGGTGAAGATCGTCAAGGGCAAGAAAGGCGAGGGCGAGGCTAGCGGAGAGGTAAAGTGACTACGATTGAATTGAAGTTTCCCGCGCAGCGTTTTCACGCGACGCCGTGGGGTCGTCATGTGAATGAGGGCGCGGTGGAATGGCCGCCTTCGCCCTATCGCCTGGTGCGAGCTCTCTATGATGCGTGGAAGCGTAAGCACGCCGATGTACCGGATGCCGCGATTGAGGGATTACTGCGCGCGCTGGCGGCGGAGGCGCCGAGTTACCGCCTGCCTTTGGCCACGGTGTCGCACACGAGGAGCTACCTAAACAGCAATACGCTCGACCCTACCGAAAAGAGTTTGATCTTCGACGCTTTCGTGGCGATGTCTCCGGGGGCTGCCCTATATGTGACGTGGCCGAACGTCGAACTGACGCTCGCTCAGGGCGAATTGTTGGACCGCTTACTGGGCTCGTTGAACTACATCGGACGGTCGGAATCGTGGATCGACGCGCGGCTCTACGCTGGGGCGATTGACGAAGGTATCCGTTGCGAGCCGATGACGGAGAGCGGCGAAAGCGGGGAGATGGCGCCGGTGGCCTGCCCGGTGCCCGCGAGCTTGTACACTGAGAACCGGCCCTGGTTGGACGCACTGGCGTATTCGACAGCGGAATTCCAGAAGGATCGGCGGAGCCTGCCTCCGGCGATGCGCATGGTGCCCTACGTGCGCCCGGCGAACGCGGTTTTGACGAGGGTTTCCAAACCGCTGCGGAAGCACGTGGGAGTGCAAGCGGTCATGTTGAGCCTGAATGCCACGGTGCTTCCGCTGGTGACGGCGACGGTGGAGGTCGCCGAGCAGGTGCGGGTTCGGCTGATGGGGATTCACAGGAGGCACGAGGTGGCGGGAGACCCTCAAAAGGTATCGCCAAAGTTCAGCGGGAAGACAGAGGAGGGAGATCCACTCAAGGGCCATCAGCATGCGTTCATTCTGCCATTGGGCAATGGACGGGGCCGAATCGACCGGGTGCTGCTCTATACGCGCGATCCAGAAGGATTTTTATCGGACGAAGTGCGAGCGATTCTGCGGATGACGGAGTTGTATGGGCGAACGGCCGAAGATCCCATCCGGGTGATGGCCACGCAACGGGTAGCCACGGGACGCGAGATTCGAAAGAGGGTGATGAGCGTCGCTAGCACCACGCCCTTCTGCCCGGGGCGCCATTGGCGAAAAGGGCGCGGGGAGTATGCCAAATTCCTGGCCGATGAGATACGCCGCGAATGCCGGAACCACGGGCTGAAGGAGCCTCGAAGTGTAACGCCGACCGGGTCGCCCGGACTGTTTGAGTGGGTGGAGTTCCGGCGGAATCGTAAGGACGACGCGCCCCGCCCGGGATACGGATTCCGTCTGGAGTTTGACGAGCCCGTGCCCGCGCCGTTCAGTCTCGGCTACGGATGCCATTACGGACTGGGGCAGTTCGCAGCGCCAGAGTAACCCATGCGTACCTCCTACCTTGTCTGCTATGACATCTGCGACGACAAGCGGCTGCGCAAAGTTTTCCAGACGATGCGCGGGTACGGGGACCATCTACAATACTCCGTGTTCGAGTGCCAGTTGACAGCGACGGATCTGGCGCGGTGCCGGGCGGAACTGGCGAAGATCATCCACCATACCGAGGACCAGGTGCTGTTCGTGAACCTGGGACCGGCCGAGGGGCGGGGGGACCGCGTGATCGCGGCGCTCGGGAAACCGTATACGGCGATGGATTCGCCGTGCATCATCGTGTAATCCAATCGTGTGAGGAGGAGACAGACCGGGAGGTCTGTCTTAATAGTAAGAGGTCCCAATGGGCGCGCTGCCAATCCTGATCGACGCGAAGCGGGAACTGCCGGATTATCTGCCGGCGCGGATGGTCAACGAGTTCGCGTATTGTCCGCGATTGTTCTTCTACGAATGGGTGGAGGGACTGTTCGCGGAGAGCCTGGATACGGTCGAGGGATCGATCCAGCACGCGCGTGTGGACGCGAAGGCAACGGCGCTGCCGGACGCGGCATCGTTGCCGCAAACGATCCACTCGCGGAGCGTGACGCTATCGAGCGAGCGGCTGCGGGTGATCGCGAAGATGGACCTGGTAGAAGTGGAAGACGGCGTGGTGACGCCGGTGGATTATAAGCACGGGCGCCCACGGGAGGGAGCGGAGGGGCTGGAGTTGTGGCCGAGCGACCGGGCGCAGTTGGCGGTCCAGGGGATGGTGCTGAGGGAGAACGGGTACCGGTGCGAGGAAGGGATTGCGTACTACCGCAAGACGGGGCAGCGGGTTCGGGTAACGCTGGACGAGGCGCTGATGGCGGAGACGGAGCGGTTGATTCTGGAGGCGTGGAGCGTGGCGGAGTCGGGGGAGATTCCGGCGCCGCTGGTAGATTCGCCGAAGTGTCCGGGGTGCTCGCTGGTTGGGATCTGCTTGCCGGACGAGACGTGGCGGGCGGGGGCGGTAGAGGTCGAAGATCCACAGCAACTGGCGCTGTTCGATGTGCCGCGGCGCAAGCCGGCGAAGCGGGAGGTGCGGCGGATGATGACGGCGCGGAGCGAGTTGCGTCCACTGTATTTGAACACGCAGGGAGTGAAGCTGGGGAAGAGCGGGGCGGTGTTGCAGGTGAAAGACAAGGAGAAGTTGCTGCAGGAAGTGCGAATCGGGGAGATCTGTCAGGTCAACTTGATGGGCAACGTGCAGGTGACAACGCAGGCGGTGCAGGCACTCTGCGAGGCGGAGGTTCCGCTCTGCTATTTTTCGATGGGCGGGTGGTTCTATGGGATCACGTTGGGGTTGAATACGAAGAACGTGTTCCTGCGGAGGAACCAGTTCCGGTTGGCGGAGCAGGAATATTTCGCTCGGACGATCGCGCGGAGGCTGGTGGCGGGGAAGATTCGCAACCAGAGAACGCTGTTGCAGCGGAATCATGTGGAGCCGAATCGGCAGGCGCTGGCGGTGATGAAGGAGATGGCGGAGCGGGCGGAAGGGGCGGGGTCGCTGGAGGAATTGTTGGGGATAGAGGGGAATGCGGCGCGGATCTACTTCGGGGAGTTCGCGGGGATGATGAAGCCGGACGAGGAGGCGGGAACGGGCCCGCTGCCGTTCGATATGGATGGGCGGAACCGTCGGCCGCCGAGGGATCCGGTGAACGCGATGTTGTCGCTAGGGTACAGCCTATTGACGAAGGATCTGACGGTGGCGTGTTATGCGGTGGGGTTCGACCCGTACGTGGGATTTTACCATCAACCGCGATTCGGGCGGCCGGCGCTGGCGCTGGATTTGATGGAGCCGTTTCGGGCGCTGATTGTGGATTCAGCGGTTCTGACGGCGGTGAACACCGGGATGGTGACGGCGCGGGATTTCGTACGGGCCGGGGGCGCGGTGGCGCTGACGGCCGGCGGGCGCAAGGCATTTTTCCGCGCGTATGAGATGCGGATGGACGCGCTGGTGACGCATCCGCTATTTGAGTACCGGGTGAGTTACCGGCGGATGCTGGAGATTCAGGCTCGGCTGCTCGCGCGGGTGTTGGAGGGGGAGATTGGCGAATACCCGGTGTTTACGACGCGGTAGGTTGATGCGAGCGGCGGTTTGGGAGCGGCAGGGCGGGAAGCGCTCGCGGGCGTGTAGTGAGCGGGAACGGCTGGGGTAATGTGGGTCGAGGAGCGGAGAGAGCTGTGATTTGGGACGTAGAATGAGGGGCGCTCGATGGAGGGCGCGCAGGTCATTGAAAACAGAATAGAATCAAGAGAGGCTAGCTCCGCGATCAATTGATCGCGGCCCCGTTGAAGCGCGTGAAGGTTCCCGAGCCCAAGGAAACGCCCGCTGCGGCTCCGAAGGCTCCTCCGGCTTCGGTTCCTGAACAGAAGGGGAAGTAGGGACGGGATGCTGGCGTCGTTTGCGTGGTCCAGGAGAAGCCGAAGGGGTCGTCAGGGCAATCTCCGCGCTGATTCCCCTATTCAGCCTACAAGCGATTGCCTCGCGCGTAAGGCCGGTTTCTCTCGCCCACTCCATGAGTGTTTGCGTTTTGCCATTAAAAGTTATGTATCGGTGCGTGTTGTTTCTTCCGGCGGAAACGGCCTCGGCTGGTGTCATTCCGGCAGCGATTCTACGGTAATAAACAGTGACAGGCGTACCGAAGACGCCGCGCCATTCGACGAGAGTCTTTGTATCCTCACCGATGGTGATAAAAACATTGCTTCGCGTGTTTCTTGCCTGCTCAATGTCGGTAGCCCAACGCACGTTGCCAGCCTCGTAATTGCCGTTCTTATCGGGGAAGCGGTCCAGACTATATGCGCGGGAAGGCCGCACGCCAACGTCTCGTGCAAATATCTCGAAGGAAGCGCGCCATTCGGGGCACATGGATACCCCTCTTCCTCCGTAATACTTGTAGATCGGAGAGTTTGGGTTATTACATCGGTCAATGACTCCTGCCCAAATCATATAAAGGGGAGTTCTGGAAGCCCCGTGCGTTCTGTTGATATTGCCGACTGCCTCTCGATGGAGGCAGCCGCATGACGATGTACCCATTCGGAGATTATTTACCGCTATGCTGACCTTTTTTCCGCAGTC